>CAMVAI010000021.1 GCA_947165435.1 uncultured Prevotella sp. | reverse complement strand
TTATGGCAAAGAAAACAGTCACTTCAAAGAAGAGAAACGTGAAGGTTACCGCTATTGGTCAGCTCCACGTTCACAGTTCTTTTAATAATATTATTGTATCACTCGCCAACGACGAGGGTCAGGTTATCTCTTGGTCTTCTGCTGGTAAGATGGGCTTCCGTGGTTCTAAGAAGAACACTCCGTATGCAGCCCAGATGGCCGCTGAGGATTGCGCTAAGGTCGCTTTCGACCTCGGTCTGCGTAAGGTGAAGGCCTATGTGAAGGGTCCCGGTAATGGACGTGAGTCTGCTATCCGTGCCTGCCATGGAGCCGGTATTGAGGTTATCGAGATTGTAGACGTTACGCCACTGCCACACAATGGCTGCCGTCCTCCCAAGCGTCGTCGTGTTTAATCATTAGCAATTTATTTTAGAATTATGGCAAGATATATTGGACCGAAATCAAAAATTGCCCGCCGATTTGGAGAAGCCATCTTCGGCCCGGACAAAGTTTTGTCCCGTAGGAACTTCCCCCCGGGACAGCATGGCAACAACCGTCGCCGCAAGCAGTCGGAGTATGCTGTCATGTTGGCAGAGAAGCAGAAGGCTAAGTACACCTATGGTGTTCTTGAGCGCCAGTTCCGTAATTTGTTTGAGAAGGCCGCTAAAGCTGAGGGTATCACCGGTGAGGTGCTGCTTCAGTTGCTCGAGAGCCGTCTTGACAACGTAGTGTTCCGTTTGGGCCTTGCTCCCACGCGTGCCGCTGCACGTCAGTTGGTAGGCCACAAGCATATTGTTGTTGACGGACAGGTAGTGAATATTCCTTCTTATCAGGTAAAGCCTGGTCAGATTGTTGGTGTTCGTGAGAAGGCCAAGTCACTCGAGGTTATCGAGGCTGCTCTTGCTGGTTTTAACCACAGCAAATATCCCTGGATTGAGTGGGACGAGCAGACCAAGAGCGGTAAGTTCCTGCACCTGCCTGAGCGTGCCGACATCCCTGAGAATATTAAGGAACAGTCAATCGTTGAGTTGTACTCTAAGAACTAAAATCATTTAAATTAATGGCGATATTAGCATTTCAAAAACCTGATAAAGTCGTAATGTTGGAGGCTTCGGACAAGTTCGGCAAGTTCGAATTCCGTCCTTTGGAGCCTGGTTTCGGCGTTACCATTGGTAATGCCCTGCGCCGCATTCTTCTTTCATCGCTCGAGGGTTATGCCATCAACACCATCCGCATTGCTGGTGTTGAGCATGAATTCTCATCAGTACCTGGTGTTAAGGAAGATGTTACCAACATTATCTTGAACCTGAAGCAAGTTCGGTTCAAGCAAGTAGTGGAAGAATTCGAGAACGAGAAAGTCTCCATCACTGTCGAGAATTCTACCGAGTTTAAAGCCGGTGATATAGGCAAGTATCTGACTGGATTTGAAGTGTTAAATCCCGATTTGGTGATTTGTCATTTAGATTCCAAAGCTTCGATGCAGATTGACCTGACTATCAACAAAGGTCGCGGCTATGTTCCCGCTGATGAGAATCGCGAGTTCTGCACCGACGTCAATGTGATAGCCATTGACTCAATCTACACCCCAATCCGCAACGTTAAGTACAGCGTAGAGCCTTATCGTGTTGAGCAGAAGACCGACTACGATAAGCTCGTGTTGGAGGTAACGACGGATGGTTCCATACACCCGAAGGACGCCTTGAAAGAGGCTGCCAAGATCCTCATTTACCACTTCATGCTCTTCTCCGACGAGAAGATCACACTGGAGAACAATGACGTCGATGGCAACCAGGAGTTCGACGAGGAAGTACTGCACATGCGTCAGTTGCTCAAGACCAAGTTGGTTGACATGAATCTCTCAGTTCGTGCCCTCAACTGTCTGAAGGCTGCCGATGTTGAGACCCTTGGCGATCTCGTACAGTACAACAAGACCGATCTCCTCAAGTTCCGTAACTTCGGTAAGAAATCGCTCACTGAGCTTGATGATTTGCTCGAGAGTCTGAATCTGTCGTTTGGAACCGATATTTCAAAATACAAACTTGATAAAGAGTAAAAACAAAAATGAGACACGGAAAGAAATTCAATCATCTGGGCCGTACTGCTGATCACCGCCGTGCCATGCTTGCCAACATGGCCATCTCGCTGATCATGCACAAAAGAATCACTACGACCCTCGCCAAGGCAAAGGCACTTAAGAAATATGTTGAGCCGCTCATCACGCGCTCTAAGGACGACAGCACCAACTCGCGTCGTGTAGTCTTCAGCTACCTGCAGAACAAGGAGGCTCTGAAAGAGCTCTTCGGTCCGGTGGCCCAGAAGGTAGGCGACCGCCCCGGTGGCTACACCCGCATCATCCGTCTTGGTTTCCGCCAGGGCGATGCTGCCGAGATATGCTTCATCGAGCTGGTTGACTTCGACGAGAACATGCTCAAGGGTCCGAAGGCTGAGAAGAAGACTCGCCGTTCGCGCAAGTCGTCTGCCGCCAAGGCCGAGGCTGCTCCCGCTGCCGAAGAGGTGAAGGCCGAAGAGGCTCCCGCCGCCGAGGCACCTGCTGCAGAAGAGGCAAAGGCTGAGTAATATTTCTTAGAGATTCTATATAGAGTGGGGCACTGTCATCTGGCTGTGACCCACTTTTTTTTAAGAGTATATAGTATGTGATTCTTGAAGTAGATAAGAATAAAAAACGGATAGCCGAGTTGGAAGAATTTTCGTCGAACTCACGTTAAATAGAAAGAAGAATGAAAAAACTATTATTAGCATTGCTGCTCGCCTGTACGCTGAATGCACAAGGCCAGTGCGCAGCTGATGGAGAAAAAAAGTCATTGCACATGAGTATTGAGCTGGGTATGCAGACGTCATTACGGAATAAGGGGATGACGATGCATGGATATCACCTGGACTTGGGAGTGGTTGTATATAAGCACTTGTCTGTACTGGGCGGCCTTGACATCCAGAGCCACCATCTGCGAGAAGACGGCATAAAAAGCTACTACAATAGTGTCGATATAGGCGGGGGCCTGATGTATGACTTTATAGACAAGCCGAGTTATTCGCTGCCGTTGAAGCTGAAAATCGGTTCCACCATTGGCAGTCCAGACTGGAAACATACTTTTTATGATACATCTCTGTCGTGGAACCAACTCTTTGGAAAGTCGAAGGTCGCGGGGGTCCTGGGCATAGGCTTCCGTTATGAGAAGTCGCGAAACGATTTGATGCCAAGTCATGGCTTTGTCTATTTTACAGCAGGAATAAAGTTGTAATACTTAGCAGGTGCCAATAGTGAAAATTATATTAAAATATGTTACAGACGTGCAAAAAATCCGGAGTACGCTTGGACATGTCAGGATTTTTTCCTATTTTCGCGGAATAAATGTAAAGACTACAAAACACTATGAGTAATCAATATCAACGTCGGGCATCCCTTTGGCTACTGCTAATAGGGATGCCTCTTTTCTTGTTTGCCACCACATATAGGCTAAAACGTGTAAGCAGTGTGAAAGATGGTGGAAGATATGTGTTCGAGCAAAGTGGGAGAGTGATGACTGGAAAATTATCGAGCAATGCTTTGCAGACAATCGCGACATATAAAGCTACAGGGCTTTCCGGTTCCGAAGCGTATGTATGGGGAGTGAGCAAACAGACCAGTGGCATGAAAATGAAGAATATTGTCAGTGGGGATTTCCTTTCCAGCAAGAGCGGAAATACAGGTCTTTACAATATAACAACCTCTGAATACATCTCCTTTTGGACATTCCAACTGCAATCCGACGGGACATTTATCATTAAGAACAGTGACAATAGGAGTATAGGCTACATGTCTGCTGGTGACTACAGATATAAAGTCTATCCGCTGGCTGAAGCAACCTCGCCGAGAAACATCTGCATCTATCAACTAGTTGAGGAAACGTCAGACGATGCAGCGCTCCAGTTCGACCAATCACGGCAATGCATCAAGCTGGGCGAATCCTTTTCCCCCGCCATACTGAATCATGCCGCAGGCTTCGACGGCACAATCAGCTACACCTCCAGCAATCCTGATGTTGCCACCGTAGATGCAGCGACTGGAGCGGTCTCACTTGTTGGCATTGGCTCCACTCGAATTACGGCATCGTCGGCAGCAACGGCCAACTATCAAGCCGACGAAACATTCTATACGCTGACGGTATATGAGGGCGACGGCACGGCAGCCCATCCTTACAGTATAGAGGCACTGCTTTCAGGTAAGGCCACTATTGGCAGCGACGTCTATTTCACTGGTTATATTGTCGGCCAACATACAAATGCCAACACACTGTCAGCTACAGCTACTACCGATGACGAGATAGCCATTGCCGACACAAAAGGTGAGACAGCCATCCACCGCGTCCTTCCTGTCACTATAGCCAGTTCGTTGCAGACGGCCTACGGTCTGAAGAGCCATCCCGGCCTATTAGGCTGTCGGATAACTGTTGTCGGCAAAACGTCATCATTATACGGACTAACAACTCTGGATGCCAACACGTTTGCCGCCACACGCGACATCACCATCAAACAGGCGAAGTTTGCCACCGTTGGCGCATCTTATTCGCTCGACTTCAGCGGTACAGACATCCGTGCCTACAAAGCCGCTATAGAGTCAGGAAAGGTTTGGTTGGAACAGATTAGCGACGGCATCGTGCCAGCCGGTCAAGGAGCCGTACTCTACAGCGACACTCCCGGTACTTACGCCATACCCGTTACGACGGCAATCGGCAGTGTGTCTGACACGGGGCTGTCGGTCTCCGACGGCACCACGGCCAAGGGTGCCGGTGTCTATGTGCTGGCCAGCCGCAGCGGCGAGGTGGGCTTCCTGCACTGGGCGTCCGAGAGCTCCTTGCCTCAGTGGCAGGTCTATCTGAATACCGGAGCTGCTGCACCAGAATTCCTGCTGTTAGGCTTGGGCGAGACGATGGCCGTAGATGCCGTTCGTGTATTGCCACCCACCGACGGTAATTGTTACAATCTGCAGGGGCAGCGGGTGTCTAAACCGTGCCGTGGGCTATACATTATCCATGGCAAGAAAGTCGTCGTGCGGTAGTAATCATCCAGCCGTAGGGTTCTCCCTATGCTGTTTTCGGGAAAATCCCCCTTGTCGTTTGCCGTATTCTTCATACCTTTGCAACGACAAAACGATGATACGATGATGAAGAAGAACTTGTTTATCTTATTCCTTGGTGCTGCCCTGCTGCTCAGTGGTTGCAGCACCTATACCGGTCAGGGCGCATACGCCGGTGCTGCCATCGGTTCTGTGCTCGGTTCTGCCATCGGAGGCATCTCCGGCGGTTGGCGTGGCAGAGATTTAGGCACCGTTGTCGGCATGGCCGGTGGCGCCGCTGTGGGTGCTGCCGTGGGAGCCGCTGCCGACCGCCAGCGTGCCGAAGAGGCTGCTGAATACCGCCGCGACCGCGAGGCCCGTAGCCGCCGTTCATCGTCGGGCTATGATAGGTCTGGCTATGACAACACCGGCTATGGCGGCAACGATGACAGCGGTTTCGACGCCACGAACAGCGGCGACGACCGTATCGACTTCGACGGTGCCGGTCCGCGCGACGGACGTGGCACGCACGGCGACTATACGGCTGCCAAGCCCCGCACCTATACCCCCTCGGCTGCCGACGTGGAGCCCGGCTATCATGTGCGGTTCAACTCGCTGATAGAGATTCGCAATGCCCGTGTCGTCGATGCCGACCGCGACGGTGTCATCCGCCGTGGCGAGGAGTGCAAGGTGACGTTCGAGATTATGAACCGCTCGTCGCAGACCATCTACGACGTGCAGCCTACCGTCTTCGATACCACTGGCAACAAGCATATACATATCTCGCCCAACCTGCATATTGAGAGCATCGCGCCGAACAGCGGCGTGCGCTATACGGCCACCATTCTGGCCGACAGCCGACTGAAGGATGGCGAAGCCGTCATCCGTGTCGCGGTGGCTCAGGGCAACCGTGAGATTACGTCGCAGGTAAAGGAATTTGTGTTGCAAACGCGGAAGAAGTAGCCGTTACTTCTTCTTCTTGTGAGGTGCTTCCTGCTTCTTGTGCTGTGCTCCCTGCTTGGGGGTTGGTGCCTCCTGCTTCTTGTGCTGCGCTCCCTGCTTGGGAGTTGGTGCCTCCTGCTTCTTGTGCTGCGCTCCCTGTGTCTGTGGCTGAACCGGCTTCTGTTCGTCCTGCCAGTAAGGAGTAGGTTTCGTGCCGACGTCGTCGGTCTCCAGCTCCAGCTCCGGAATGTCGATGGAGTCGGTGGGCAGATAGGGCACTACGAAGTCGGACACTTTTTGTACAATAACGATTGCCACCCCATGACCGATGATGTCTAACTCCTTGGCGGCACGCCACGAGAGGTCGATGATGCGCCCCCTGACAAACGGGCCGCGATCCGTGACGCGCACGATGACGCTCTTGCCGTTGGCCGGATTATACACCATCAGCTTCGTGCCGAACGGATGTGTGCGGTGGGCACACGTCAGCGAGTCGGGGTGTATCCGCTCGCCGCTGGCCGTCCGTCGCCCGCTCAGCCGCTTCGAGTAGAACGAGGCCTTGCCCTCCTGCCGGCTCTGGGCACAGGCGACATTGTCTAAATGAGAAATGAGGAATGAGGAATGAGGAATGAGGAATGAGAAATGAGGAATGAGAAATGAGAAATGAGAAATGAGGAATGAGAAATGAAAAATGAAGAGGCCGACACAAAGCCTTTTCATGACTTGTGCCGTCCCCTTTCTGTTTGCTATATGGGCATTACTTCTCACTTGCATTACTTCTCACTTGGCATCCCTTCTCACTTCTCATTTCTCACTTCTCATTTCTCATTTCTCATTTGTTTACACGATGCCTTGTGCCAGCATGGCCTTGGCCACTTTCATGAATCCGGCCACGTTGGCACCCTTCACATAGTTCACATAGTTGCCCTCCTTGCCGTACTTCACGCACTGCTGGTGAATGCCCGACATGATGTGGTGCAGGTGCTGGTCCACCTCCTCGCCCGTCCATGAGATACGCATCGAGTTCTGCGTCATCTCCAGTCCGCTGGTGGCCACGCCGCCGGCATTGACGGCCTTGCCTGGTGCAAACAGCTGGTGGGCAGCAATGAACTTGTTGACAGCCTCGGCCGTGCAGCCCATGTTCGACACCTCAGCCACGCAGAGCGGCTTCTGGGCCAGTATCATGTCGGCATCGTCGCCGTTCAGCTCGTTCTGTGTGGCGCAGGGCAGATAGATGTCGGCCTTCTGCTCCCACGGCTTACGGCCCTCGAAGAACTGGCTGCCGGGGAACTCGTCAGCATACGGCTGGCAGATGTCGTTGCCCGATGCTCGCAGCTCCAACAGGTATTCTATCTTCTCGTCGTCCAGGCCCTCCGGGTCATAGATGTAGCCGTCGGGGCCAGAGATGGTAATCACCTTTGCGCCCAGCTCCGTGGCCTTCTTGGCAGCGCCCCAGGCCACATTGCCGAATCCGGAGAGAGCTACCGTCTTGCCCTTGATGTCCAGTCCGTGCTCCTCCATCATCTGGTGTACGAAATACAGTGCGCCGAAGCCGGTGGCCTCGGGGCGCAGTATGGAGCCGCCCCACTCCATGCCCTTGCCCGTAAGCGTGGCACCACGGAACTCGGAGGTCAGCTTCTTGTACATGCCGAACAGGAATCCTATCTCGCGACCGCCCACGCCGATGTCGCCGGCCGGCACGTCCATGTCGGGGCCTATCACCTTGTACAGCTCCCACATGAACGCCTGGCAGAAGCGCATGATTTCTGCCTCGCTCTTGCCGCGTGGCGAGAAGTCGCTGCCGCCCTTGCCGCCGCCCATGGGCAGTGTGGTCAGTGCGTTCTTGAAGGTCTGTTCGAAGCCGAGGAACTTCAGGATGCTCAGGTTCACGCTCGAATGGAATCGCAGTCCGCCCTTGTACGGGCCGATGGCCGAGTTGAACTGTACGCGGTAGCCGATGTTCACCTGCACCTCGCCCTTGTCATCGACCCAGGGCACGCGGAAGGTAATGATGCGCTCCGGCTCTACGATGCGCTCCACTATCTTGGCTTTCTCAAACTCTGGATGCTGGTTGTACACGTCCTTGATCGATTCAAGCACTTCGCGTACTGCCTGCAGGTACTCCACTTCGCCCGGGTGCTTCTGTGCCAGGCTTTGCATGATTTTTTCTACGTTCATAGTATCGTTATTTTTAGTTATTAGAATATGGTGTATATCATATTGTTAGTTAGACAGCACAAAAATAGGCAATTTTCTTCACATGGCAAAGAAAACTGCCGAATATTTTCTGCAAAAAGTTACAGTTTGTTAAAATGAAAAGAGTTTAGTGTCAGAAGGATGCCGCCCTGAGGGCTATGTTCTCACGGAGTTGGTTGCGGTAGAGCCATATCTCTCGCGAGTGGTAGTTGCCCTCCCGGCCTATCAGGGGCAATACGTAGTCTTGTGCTGTGAAGCCTTCTACAATCAGCAGGCCCGTAGCCATGTCGAGCCGAATGCTCATCGTGTCTTTCTTCTGCTCTGCTAAGGGCAGCAGTGGCGACGGTTCGGTAATCAGCGTGGCGGGAACGCTGTCTGTCCGCCAGTTTACGGGGTTGATGGCCACACGGTTCTTCTCCCATCCCTGCAAGGCGCAGGTGGTGTCGCGCACGGAGTTATAACAGATGGTGACACCTGTATCGTCTGCTCTTTTGGCAGCTACGATGTGAGGGTGGCTCTCAAGGATGGTGGTGCCGATGGCATAGGCTGCTATCATGTGTCGGTAGGTCTCTTCGTCCATCTCCTTCATCAGTTCCACCATGATTTGAGCCCCTTGTGAGAATCCTGCCAGGATGAAAGGACGGCCGCCATTGAGGTGCTTCAGATAGTGTTTGAAGGCGCGGCGCACATCGTCCAGCGGCAGGGGCATGCGTTCTGCCTTCAGACTGTCGTTCTCGAAACTCTGCAGCGAGCACTGCCGGTAGTAGGGTGAGAAGAAGTTCAGCCGTCCGCTTATGAGCGTATCCACGCCAAGCATCTCTGCGTAGAGCGTTGCCCTGAGGCTGTCGCGATAGGTATCGGCATAATGGCAGGTCTCGCCATTGGGCAGCACATAGTCGCCTGTCTCTGTCGATATAATATAGAACACGTCGGCGGCGGCCTTTCTGTCGGTGATATACCACTGTGTGGTGTCTTGATAGTCGGGCTCTTTGGGAAGCTGTGCGATGCCTGTCTTACGGGGTTGGCACGAGGTCCATGCTACCAGAGTGACAAGTGCGACGGAGGATAATCGTAAAATTCTGTTGACGGTCTGTGACAAACGATTTTCTTTCATGCTCTTTGCCAAATGATGAAGTTATACTTTTTCGTTGGAATGATTCCTGCTGTCTTTCGCGCCTTATTCCCCGTTCAGATAGTATTTCGAGTAGGCCACATAGTGCTCGGCGTTGTCGGTTTGTCCGGGCCGGGTGGGCTTGATATACTTGGCGGGCACGCCGCCCCATATCTCGTGCGGCGGAATCTTGGTGTTTTGCAGCACCAAGGCCCCGGCCGCCACGATGGCTCCTTCGCCCACCTCGCACCCGTCGAGCAGGGTAGAGCCCATGCCGATGAGGGCGTGGTCGTGGATGGTGCAGGCATGCACCGTGACGTTGTGTCCTATCGTCACGTAGTTGCCGATGTGCGTCGGTCCCGTCTCGTGGGTCACGTGGATGCACGACCCGTCCTGCACGTTGGTACAGTTGCCGATGGTGATGGGGGCCACGTCGCCGCGCACCACGGCATTAAACCACACGGAGCACTCGTCGCCCATCTGTACGTCGCCCACTATCGTGGCGTTCTCGCTGAAGTAGCAGTCCTTGCCCCACCGGGGAGTCAGACCGCGATAACTTTTAATCAGTGCCATATCTGTTCTTCGTTGTCTTTTCTTATACGTTTGTTGTGGGATGCACAACGCCTTTTCCAGGCTGCATTTGCAATCGCGCCGCAAAGTTAGGGAAAATAGTCGAAATAACAAAGAGAATTGTGGAAATCTCTCCACGAAAATCAGTACATTGGAAAGACTTATATATGAAAAACCTTGGTAATCTGCCGAAAAATCACTACCTTTGCAGCAAAACGGTGAAATAAACGCTCAGCTATATATAAAAACGCTACGAGAAACGGTTATGCGATATGATGATCAATGATGCCACTTGGACGTACGTCCGCCAGCACCGCCACGCCGACGTGCGGACGCTGGCCCTGCAGGGAACCAACGACCCTGCGGTTGACCTGCCCATGGCCCTGCAGCAGATAGCCGGATGGCAGACCTCGCGGCGCAAGCTTCCCTTATGGGCAGAGACGGAGGGGTTGATTTTCCCGCCGCATATCAATATGGAGCAATGCTCGTCGGAGCAGACGGCGCGCTATAAGGCCACCCTGCTCCGGGGAGGGCGGCGGTATGTCGATCTGACCGGCGGCTTTGGTGTCGATTTCTTCTGGATGTCGCAGGGCTTTGCCGAGCGGGTGTATGTGGAGCGCAACGAAGCGCTCTGCACCATCGCCACCCACAACTTCCGGCTGTTAGGGCTGCTGGCTAAAGAGGTCTGCGGCTGTTCCAATGTGGCGGGTGGCGCTTGCACGGTGGTCTGCGGTTCTGCCGCCGATGCCCTTTCGCAGCTCACCCATGCCGATGCCGTTTACCTCGACCCTGCCCGCCGCAACGAGTACGGTGGGCGCACGTATGGCATTGCTGACTGCACCCCCAATGTGTTGGAGCTGCTGCCCCTGCTCAACGAGAAAGCAGACACGGTCGTTCTGAAGCTGTCGCCCATGCTCGACTGGCGTAAGGCCGTTGCCGACATCCATCGTTCAGCGTCCGTCGCCTCTCTCCCGTCTTCCGCCGCCCACCACGTGCATGAAGTCCATATTGTCAGCGTGGCCAACGAGTGCAAAGAGCTGTTGCTGCTGTTGCGGAAACAGGCTACGGACAGCCTCCGTGTCGTATGCGTCAACGACAGCAGCACCTTCGAGTGGGTGCAAGACCACCGTGCGGCTTACTCCCCGGCAGCGAACCCATCTACACCTTTCTGCAATTTGGCTGTTGACACACAGCGAACCGGCGACGAGCAGGTGTCGGCGGTTGACACGCAGCGAACCGGCGACGAACTGACGACGGCTACCTATCTCTATGAACCCAACGCCTCGGTGATGAAGGCAGGCTGCTTTGACGAGCTGCAGGCCCGCTATCCCGTGCGGCAGGTGGCTGCTAACTCCCACCTCTTCGTGAGTACCGATGAAATCGGCGATTTTCCTGGTCGCCGCTTTCAAATATTGGCCATTTCATCGGGAAATGAGCGAAAACTTAAGCCATTTTTTAGTAAAAATTTTACCTCGTTGAAATCGGCCAATATTGCCGTGCGCAACTATCCTGTGTCTGTTGACCAGCTGCGCAAAAAGCTCAAGTTGAAGGACGGCGGCGACACCTATATCTTTGCCACCACCGATGCTGCGCGCCGTCACCTGTTGTTCGTCTGCCGTAAAAATTAGTTAAAGATTTTAGCCATTTCGTGCTTTTCGACTTTTTTTGACTAACTTTGCATGCTTAAAGCGTCAAACAGAACAACGAACTACTACATCAAGCGTCGCAGGTAAATAAAGAATTATGGCAGAAGAACAACTCAACATCCCAGAACCCTCAAGCCCTGACATCCAGGGCGCCACCCCCGAATACAATGACGACAACATCCGTCACTTGTCGGATATGGAGCACGTTCGCACCCGCCCCGGCATGTATATCGGTCGGTTGGGCGACGGCTCGCTGCCCGAAGACGGCATCTATGTGCTGCTGAAGGAGGTCATCGACAATTCGATAGACGAGTTTAAGATGAATGCCGGCGACCGTATTGAGATTAACATCACGCGCCCCGATGCCGACTCGCCGCAGGAGGGCAAGGGCGGCTCCGTCTCCGTGCGCGACTACGGGCGAGGCATCCCGCAAGGAAAGCTCATCGAGGCCGTCTCGGTGCTGAACACCGGCGGCAAGTACGACTCGAAGGCTTTCAAGAAGTCGGTGGGTCTGAATGGTGTGGGTGTCAAGGCTGTCAATGCGCTGAGCATCCACTTCGAGGTGGCCAGCTATCGCGACGGGAAGGTGCGGCGGGCCATCTTCGAGCGCGGCATCCTGCAGAGCGACGTGACCGACGACACGCAGGACGAGAACGGCACGTACATCTATTTCGAACCTGACAACACCCTCTTCAGAGACTACGCATTTCACGATGAAATCGTGGAAAATATGCTCCGTAACTACACCTACCTGAACACGGGGCTTACCATCATGTATAACAACCGGCGCATCCTGTCGCGCCACGGACTGGAAGACCTGCTGAAGGACCGTATGACCAACGACCCGCTCTATCCCATCATCCACCTGAAGGGCGACGACATCGAGGTGGCCTTCACCCATGCCAACCAGTATGGCGAGGAGTATTACTCGTTCGTCAACGGCCAGCACACCACGCAGGGCGGTACGCACCAGAGTGCCTTCAAGGAGCACATCGCCAAGACCATCAAGGAGTTCTTCGGCAAGTACGAGTATGGCGACATCCGCACCGGCATCGTGGCGGCCATTGCCATCAACGTCGAAGAGCCTGTCTTCGAGAGCCAGACCAAGATCAAGCTCGGCTCCACGCAGATGGCTCCCGACGGCGAGACCATCAACAAATACGTGGGCGACTTCATCAAGCAGCAGGTTGACAACTACCTGCACATCCATCAGGACGTCGCCGAGGTCATCGAGAGCAAGATTAAGGAGTCGGAGCGTGAGCGCAAGGCCATGGCCGGTGTGACGAAGCTGGCCCGCGAGCGTGCCAAGAAGGCCAACCTGCACAACCGCAAGTTGCGCGACTGCCGCATCCATTTCTCCGACGCCAAGAACGAGCGCAAGGAGGAGTCGTGTATCTTCATCACCGAGGGCGACTCGGCCAGCGGCTCCATCACCAAGAGCCGCGACGTGAACACACAGGCCGTCTTCTCGCTGCGCGGAAAGCCCCTCAACTCGTTCGGACTCACCAAGAAGGTGGTCTATGAGAACGAGGAGTTCAACCTGCTGCAGGCCGCCCTCGACATCGAGGAAGGGCTCGACACGCTACGATATAATAAGGTCATCGTGGCCACCGATGCCGATGTTGACGGCATGCACATCCGCCTGCTCATCATCACCTTCTTCCTGCAGTTCTTCCCCGAGCTTATCAAGAAAGGCCACGTCTATGTGCTGCAGACGCCCTTGTTCCGTGTGCGCAACAAGCGTACCAAGATTAAGAACAAGCAAGTGCTGGCACAGGAAGACGAAAAGAACGAGAAGCTGAAGGGCAAGGACGCCAAAAAGGGCGATTTCATCACGCGTTACTGCTATAGCGAGGAAGAGCGCGTCAGTGCCATCCACGACTTAGGCCCCGACCCTGAAATCACCCGCTTCAAGGGCCTTGGCGAGATTTCCCCTGAAGAATTTGCCGGTTTCATCGGCCCCGACATCCGTCTCGAGCAAGTCACGCTGCATAAGAACGACCAGGTGCAGAAGCTCTTGGAATACTATATGGGCAAGAATACCATGGAGCGCCAGAACTTCATTATCGACAACCTTGTCATCGAGGAAGACCGCCCGGAGGAGGACGATGTGGCCTAAGGTAATGGGAGGCACTTCTACACAGGCCACTGTTTATGAAATAGCAGATTCATTTTACGAAACAGCATAACAAACAACAGAAGACAATGAAACGACTTTCGATATGGGCAGCCCTCTTGCTGCTGTCAGCCATCACCGTGTCGGCACAGACACGCACCATCCGTTTGGGCGAAGACTCGCCGCTGCGTAAGTTGCAGTATGCCGAAATGGCCATCAACTTCAACTATGTCGATTCCGTCGATGAGCAGAAGCTGGTGGAAGATGCCATTCGCGGCATGCTCGAAAAGCTCGACCCCCACAGCAGCTATATGACCGCCAAGGAGGTGAAGCAGACCAACGAGTCGCTGCAAGGCTCGTTCGAGGGCATCGGCGTACAGTTCAATATGGTGGAAGACACGCTGCTCGTGATACAGACCATCGTCGATGGACCGTCGGAGAAGGTGGGCATCTTGGCCGGCGACCGCATCGTGACCGTCAACGACACCGCCATTGCCGGTGTGAAGATGGCCCGCGACGAGATTGTGCGCCGCCTGCGCGGTCCGAAGGGTACGAAGGTGGTGCTCGGCATCGTCCGGCAGGGCATTGCCGACAAGCTCAGCTTCACCGTCGTGCGCGACAAGATTCCCCTGAAAACCATCGATGCCACCTATATGATACGTCCCGAGGTAGGCTATATCCGCATCAGCAGCTTCGGAGCCACCACGCACGACGAGTTCTGTGAGAGCCTGGCGAAGCTGAAGCAGCAAGGCATGAAGACCCTCGTGCTCGACCTGCAGGAGAACGGCGGCGGCTATCTGCAGGCTGCTGTCAAGATAGCCAACGAGTTCTTGCAGAAAGACGACCTCATCGTCTATACCGAGGGGCGCACGGCACAGCGCTTCGACTATCATGCCAAGGGCGACGGTCGCTTCACCGACGGACAGGTCATCGTGCTCGTCGATAGCTATACAGCATCCGCTGCCGAGATTGTTTCCGGGGCCATTCAAGACCACGACCGCGGCATCATCGTGGGCCGCCGCACCTTCGGCAAGGGTCTGGTGCAGCGCCCCATCGACCTGCCCGACGGTTCGATGATACGGCTCACCATTGCCCACTACTACACCCCCTCCGGCCGTTGCATCCAGAAGCCCTACGAGAAAGGCAAGCAGAAAGACTATGCCATGGATGTTTATAACCGCCTGAAGTCCGGCGAGCTGACCTCTGCCGACAGTGTCCACTTTGCCGACTCGCTGAAGTGCTACACGCTCAAGCAGCACCGCGTGGTATATGGCGGCGGCGGCATCATGCCCGACGAGTTCGTGCCCCTCGACACGCTGAAATATACCCGATTCCATCGGGAACTCAGTGCCAAGGGACTTATCATTCAATCTACCCTGCGCTACGTCGATAAGAACCGCAAGAAGCTCAAGGCCCGCTATGCCGACTTTGCCGACTTCCACCGCTCGTTCACCCTTCCGCAGGATGTCATCGACCGGCTGTTCAGCGATGCCGCCAAGCAGAACGTCAAGCCCAAGGACGACGAAGAGCAGCAGAAGACCATGCCCTATCTGACGGAGCAGATGAAAGCCCTCGTGGCCCGCGACCTGTGGACGATGGACGAATACTTCACCATCGTGAACGAACAGAACGACATCGTGCAGCGCGGCCTGCAAATGGTCAAGCACTAAATCTCATCAACCCACCAGCCAATAAGCCTTATGAGGAAACTATTCTTAGTATTACTATGTGCCGTATGGGTGCTCACACAGAGTGGGTGCTCCCGTCAGGAACCGCAATATGTCATCGGTGTGTCGCAATGCTCGGGCGACATCTGGCGCGACAAGCAGAATGCCGAGTTGCGCATGGGCACCTACTTCCAGGACGATGTCGAGCTGCGCTTCGCCGCCGCCTACGACAGCGACGAACGGCAGGTGCAGCAAATCGACTCGTTGGTGGCCAGCGGCATCGACCTGCTCATCGTCGCCCCCAATCAGGTGCAGACCATCTCGCCGGCCATCGACCGTGCCTACGACAGCGGCATACCCGTCATCGTGTTCGAGCGTAAGACCAATTCGCGGAAATATACCGCCTTCATGTCGGCCGACAACTACGAGATGGGGCGCGTCATGGGCGAGTACATCATTTCACGCCTGGGCGGCAAGGGCCACGTGCTCGAAATCCGTGGCCTGGAAGGCTCTTCGCCGGCCATCGACCGCCACAACGGTTTTGTCGATGCGCTGAAGAAAGCCCCCGGCATCGACATCGTGGCATCGCTGCAGGGCGACTGGACGGAACCTCTGGCACAGAAGACGGTGAAGCACTGGCTGAACGGCCATTCCGACACCCCTGTCGATCTGGTCTTCGGCATGAACGACCGCACGGCCATGGGTGCTCGGGCCGCCTTCCTGAAGTCCGGCCGGCCGCTGCCCCTTTTCTGCGGCATCGACGGACTGCCAGGCGAGAACGGCGGCATCCGCCTGGTGCGCGACTCCATTCTGGACGCCTCCTATATCTATCCCACCCATGGCGACCGCCTGTTGCAGCTCGCCGTCCAGATACTGAAAGGGCAACCCTACGAGAAGGAGACACGCCTGCAGTCGGCCCTCGTCACCCATGACAATGCCGCCGTGCTGCTCATGCAGACCGACGAGACGTTGCGCCAGGTAGCCAATCTCGATGCCCTGCACGAGAAAGCCGACAGCTATATGCACCGCCTCGACACCCAGCGCACCATCACCCTGCTGGCCTGCATTGTCATCGCCTTGCTGCTGGTGGCCATCGTCCTTTTCTATCGCTATCATATCTCGCAGACTACCTTGCGGCAAGAGCGCGTGGTGAACACACTGTGGAATATGAAGCCCGATGACACAGAGCGCGAACCACAGACACCGGTAGAAACACGCATCGAACCGGTGGCCGAGTCGTCGTCGGCAGACGGTGGCGTTGCAGACGGTGGCGTTGCAGCCGGTGAACCCGTCGGCGAGGACGGCGGTGAACCGACCGACGAGCCGTCATCCGCCGACGATGTGGTTGGCCGATTCTTCATCGCCCGTTTCCGCGAAGTGGTCGAGCGGCGCCTCACCGACAGCGAGGTCAGCGTCGAGGACTTGGCCGCCGATATGAACCTCAGCCGCGTGCAGCTCTATCGCAAGGTGAAAGCCGTCACCCAGTCAACGCCCGTCGAGCTGCTGCGGTCGGCACGCCTGGACCGTGGCTACCAGCTGCTGCTCACCACCGGCAAGAGTGTCAGCGAGGTAGCCTACGAGGTAGGCTTCACCGCCCCGTCTTACTTTACCAAGTGCTTCAAGGAGAAATATGGCAAGCTGCCGGGCGACGTGCGGCAAGGCTGATGTAGCCAAACAGGCCCGGAGGATAGAAAAAATCGTTCAATGTCTAACATAATTGTTGCATTGAACGATTTTTTTAGTCGTATGAAACATCTTTTAAACCCTTTGCGCGACAGATGCAGTACTTTTGCGGCAAGTTTTTAATTAATGTACTAACCAAACTAAAAGCAAATGAAACAAAAGAGATTCTTACTCAGTTTCCTGTGTCTGCTGTGCAGTATAATAATGTACGCGCAACAGGAGATTACGGGTACGGTGACCGATGCCATGGGCCCGGTCATCGGAGCTACTGTCATGGAGAAGGGCACCCAGAACGGAACGGTGACCGACTTCGACGGAAACTTCACGCTCAAGGTAGAGCCTGGCCGTATGCTGGTGTTCTCGTACATCGGCTACCAGACCCAGGAGCTGCCCGCCAAAGACGGCATGAAGGTAGAGATGAAAGACGATGCCCTGTCGCTGAACGAAGTGGTGGTGACGGGTTATCAGGTGCAGCGCAAGGCCGACCTGACCGGTTCAGTAGGCGTTGTCGAGACCAAGGACTTCAAGGCCAGCACCACCGACCCGATGGCCTCGCTGCAGGGCAAGGTGCCCGGCATGACCATCACCACCAGCGGCTCGCCGTCTGCCGACGCTGCCGTGTCCATCCGTGGTATCGGTTCGATGGGCGGCTCCAGCACCGCTCCCCTCTACATTGTCGATGGCGTGCCCTACAGCGGTTCGCTCAACAGCCTGAACACCTCCGACATCGAGTCGATGCAGGTGCTGAAGGATGCCGCCTCGGCTTCTATCTACGGTTCGCGCGCTGCTAACGGCGTCATCGTCATCACCACCAAGAAGGGCAAGAAGGGCGACAAGATCAACATCGACTTCAATGCCTCTGTCTCCGTGTCGTGGATGACCAACAAGATGAAGCTGCTCAACTCGCAGCAGTACGCCACCGCCCTGGTGCAGTCTGCCCTGAACGACGGCAAGGACCCCGTGGAGTATGCCAAGAACTACGGTCTGTCGCTGAGTGCTGTCGGTGGTACGCCCATCACGGTCTATGACCCCACCCTCGGTGCCATGACCAGCTATAGCGTGGGCGGTTTCTACAACGGCTATATGAATGCCAAGCAGACCATGCCCTACAGCGATACCGACTGGGTGGACGAGATAGGCCGCACGGGTGTCACGCAGAACTACGACCTCTCTTTCTCGAAGGCTTCCGAGAAGACCTCGCAGCTCTTCTCCGTGGGCTACAAGAAGTCGCTCGGTGTGCTGCGCTACACCGACTTCGAGAACTTCTCGGCCCGCTTCAACAGCACCTACAAGCTGAACAAGATAATCAGCGTGGGCGAGAACGCCCAGTTCTCCTACTCCGACAACGTAGATAGTGCTCCCCTGGAGAACGCCCTGAAGATGGCCCCCACGCTGCCCGTCTATGAAATCGACGGCACCACCTTCTCCGGTCCTGTGGGCAGCATGAGCGACCGCCAGAACCCCCTGCGCGAGCTGTACCACAATCAGGACAACCGTCTGAAGAGATGGCGCATCTTTGCCAATGCCTATGTTGACATCACCCCGCTGAAGGGCCTGCTGTTCCGCTCGAACTTCGGTATCGACTATACCAACGGCTACATCCGTGCGCTCACCCACTCGTTCGAGTCGGACGTGGTGCGCAGCGACATCACCGCCAGCGAGATGGCCCAGACCCACAGCACGAAGTGGACCTGGTCGAACACCCTGCAGTATAACTTCGACTTCCTGAACAACCACAACCTCAACATCCTGCTCGGTCTTGAGGCCCACCAGGACAACGGTGTCGATTTCGCCGGTCGCCGTGTGGACTATCCCATGGAGACGGTCGATTACATGTGGCCCAGTGCCGGTACCGGCATCCAGACCGTACGCGGTGCCGGCGACGGCTATAAGCTCATGTCGTACTTCGGCAAGCTCGACTACAACTGGAACGACCAGCTCCTGGCCTCGTTCACCCTGCGCTACGACGGCTCCAGCCGTTTCGGTAAGAACAACCAGTACGGTACCTTCCCCTCTGTATCGCTCGGCTATCGTCTCTCCAAGCACATCAAGGCCAGCTGGCTGCGCGACTGGAAGATACGTGCCAGCTACGGTGTCACCGGTAACCAGGGCATGAACTCGAACATCGCCCACTACGGACTGTACGTCGCCGACTACGGTTCCGGCCGCGACACCTCTACCGCCTACGACCTCAACCTGCAGCGCTCGGGCACCTTCCCCTCCGGCTACCGCAAGGAGCAGTCGGCCAACGAAGACCTGAAGTGGGAGACTTCGTCGCAGTGGAACTTCGGTACCGACTTCTCGCTGTTCAACAACGAGCTGTACGGTTCGTACGACGTCTTCTTCAAGAAAACCAAGGACATGCTCGTGCAGCCTGCCTTCCTCGGTGCCATCGGCGAGGGTGGCCAGACGTGGATCAACGGTCCGTCGCTTGAGAACTGGGGTATGGAGCTCGTGCTGGGCTATCGCCACAAGACGGCCTACGGCTTGTCTTACCATGTGACCGGCAACGTCGATTTCTTCCGCTCGAAGGTCACCTTCCTGCCCGAGAACTCGAAGAACTCCTACGAGCACAACGACTATCACAACCTGGCCCAGGACGAGAAGGCCTACGGCTCGCGCATCGGCTATGTCGTCGAGGGACTCTACCAGTCGCGCCAGGAAGTGCTGGCCGGCGGTCAGGCCGGTGCCCGCGTGGGCGGTCTGAAGTATGCCGACCTGAACGGCGACGGCCGCATCAACGAGAACGACCGCACCTGGGTCTATAACCCCGTGCCCAACTTCTCGTATGGCATCAATGTCAACCTGGCCTACAAGAACTTCGACTTCACCATGTTCTGGCAGGGCGTGGCCGGTGTGGACATCATCAACGACCAGAAGTTCCAGACCGACTTCTGGAGCATCACCGATGCCGGCTCGAACAAGGGCGAGCGCCTCATCGACGCCTGGACACCCGCCAACAGCGGCTCCGACATTCCTGCCCTGACCACCTCGAACGGTGCCGACGAGGGCCGCATGTCTTCCTACTTCGTAGAGAACGGCTCCTACGCCAAGCTGCGCACCCTGCAGCTGGGCTACACGCTGCCCGCCAACATCGCCAAGAAGGTGCTGCTCTCCAGCGCACGTATCTACTTCTCGGGCGACAACCTCTGGACCATCAAGTCTGGCTCGCTCACCTGCTCCGACCCCGAGAGCACGGCATGGGGCTATCCGCACACCGCCTCGTTCACCTTCGGCCTGCAGGTAGGATTCTGAACCAATAAACAAGAAAACGTGAAACAGTAAACATTGATTGAGACTATGAAGAAATTATCGATAAAAGAAATCGCCAATAGATTAACACTCATTGGTTGTGGTTTATTGGTCTTAGGCTTTGCCACCTCCTGCTCTGTTGACGACGTGAAGCCGCAGGGCAAGCTCGACGAGGAGACCGCCTTCTCCAAACCCGAGAAGCTGGTCACCGCCGCCTACGCCATGCTGGGCAACGACTGGTACTCCTATCCCTTCAACCTCTGGCCCTATGGCGACATGAGTGCCGACGACTGCCTGAAGGGCGGCTCCGGCGAGAACGACACCGGCTATCACCCCATGGAGATTTTCTCTACCCTGCAGCCCGACCGCGGCGAGTTCGACGAGCTGTGGTACCGCCTCTATCTGGCCATCTCGCGCTGCAACCGTGCCCTGGAGGGCCTGAACGCCGTCACGGAGACCCCCGCCATCACGCAGTATAAGGCCGAGGTGCGCTTCCTGCGTGCCCACTTCTACTACAAGCTGCAGCAGATGTGGTACGAGGTGCCCTTCATCACCGAGGGTATGGACAATGCCACCGTCGAGTCAACGCCGCAGAGCTCGCACGACGCCATCATGCAGCACATCATCGACGACTTCCAGTTTGCCTATCAGCATCTGGCCGACATCGAGCCCGACGAGGCCGGCGAGCTGCACTCCGGCCGTGCCCACAAGGTGGCTGCTGCCGCCTATCTGGCCAAGTGCTATCTCAACTGGGCCTACGGCGACGGCTACGAGCCCACCACCGGCTATGACCACGTTGACCAGCAGAAGATACAGAAGGTGCTGGAGTACACCCAGGTGGTGAAGAACTCCAACTACGGCTATCTCGACACCTACGGACACATCTTCCTGCAAGACTATGCCAACTCGAAGGAGAGCATCTTTGCCGTGCAGCACTCCAACAAGTCGGACGACGGCACCACCTTCGGCCGCGCCAACTGGTCGAACATGCTGAACGGCGTGTGGGGCGAGGTGGAAATCAACGGCAGGATGCAGAAGATATGGACCTGCGGCTGGGACTTCCACAAGCCCTCGCAGAACCTGGTGAACGCCTTCAAGACCCGCAACGGTCTGCCTATGGACGACTTCGATGCCGACCACAACGCCATCGTCGAGGCCGGTGCCACGCTGGCCTACAAGTACGACCCGCGCCTGTTCCACACCGTCGGCATGCCCGGCTATCCCTATAAATACGAGAAGCAGTACACGCTGAACACCACCAACAGCCGCACCCCCGGCACCTACGGCTACTACTGCTCGATGAAGGAGATTCCGCAGCGCTCGAAGGGCGAGTTCTACGACAACCCCTGGCAGGCCTTCGGCCAGAACGACTACGTGCTGCGCTATACCGACGTGATGCTCATGCGTGCCGAGGCACTCATCGAGAGCGGCGACTGGAACGGCGAAGCCCTGCAGATTATCAACGACATCCGCACGCGCGCCAAGAAGGACATCAGTGCCACCTCGCTCATCGAGTATGCACAAGACCAGTGCGACATCGACACCTATCCCGCCTTCGCCTCGAAAGACGACGCCCGCAAGGCCCTGCGCTGGGAGCGCCGCCTGGAGCTGGCCATGGAGGGTCACCGCTTCTTCGACCTGCGCCGCTGGGGCCTGCTGTCGAGCACGCTGAATGCCTACTTCGCTTCCGAGAAGAACGACGAGTACAACGGCCAGACCTACGCCCAGTACTATAAGGACGCCTTCTTCACGTCGAACAAGAACGAGTATTTCCCCATCGCCAACAACCAGATGAACTATGTGCAGGGTCTCTATCATCAGAACCGTGGCTATTGATACGATAACAACAAACGTGAAACAATAAACATAAAATAGCATTATGAAAAAGAATATGCAACAGATACGCCATGCAATAACGCTTCTCGGCTATTGCCTCATGGTGATTGTTCTTGCTGCCTGTCAGGAGAAAGACCTGCCCGGTTCGGCACCCATGCAACTGCCCACCCCCGACCTCACGACCATACGCGGCACCGTGGGCGGAGCCAGCGGCTACGACTACGAGCTGTCGTGGCCACAGGTGCCCGCAGGCACCGTCATGCAGGTGGCCATCTATAAGAGCGGCATGCAGCAGCAGGGCCTGGTGCCCTGTCCCTCCAACAAGCTCACGATAGCCAACATGCCTACCCACGAGCCTTACGAGTTCGTGCTCAAGCTGGCCAGCCTCGACGGCTCCGCCACGTCGCAGGGCACCATCTTCACCTACACGCGTCCGGGCGCCTATCCCGTCAAGGACCTGAAGATGGAGTCGGTCGATAACGGCACGTCGTTCAGCGCCAAGGCTACGTGGCAGCCGGTGGCCGACGCCACGAGCATCATCATTACCGCCACCAACGGCGAGCGCACCGTCGAGGAGACCATCGACGGCAAGGCTACCGAGTATGCCGTGTCCGGTTGCGGCAAGGACGAGGTGTGGAACTTCACCCTCGTGGCCGCCAACGCCGAGGGCAAGGCACTGCCCGTGAGCGGCTCGGTGAAGGTAGGCCGCACGGCTGTGGGCTTCCTCAGCGTCTATGCCACCCCCGAGGAACTGGTACAGAAGGGCGACGACGACGAGGCCTCGGCATGGCTGTGGCTGCACAAGCAGCATCCCGATGCCGACTTCCTGCCGTTCAGCACCATCGACAGCCAGGAGAAGCTGCAGAAGTATCGCGTGCTCTGGTGGCTGCGCGACCTGGAGGGTGTTGACGAAGAGGCCGTATGGACCATGCCCGCCGACGTGGTAAGTGCCACCCCGTACATCAAGCAGTGGTATAAGGACGGCGGCAGCCTGCTGCTCTGGAGCCATGCCACCGTATATGTAGGCACCTTAGGCCGACTGGAGACCAGCATGCTGCGCGGCAACGACCACACCATCGGTGCCGGTGCCGGCGGCATCAACAACGACACCTGGCGCATGGGCGTGGGCCTGAACCCCGGCGGCAAGTTCAGCATCGATTTCACCAGCCATCCGCTCTACAACGGCATCGGTGCCGAGGCTGGCGACCGCTGCAAGCTCATCCCCGTCAAGGGTGCCGGCTGGACGGAAGACCACAACTGCCTCTTCTTCAACATTCCCGCTGTGCTCACCGGCAAGGAGAACCAGGACGAGGAGTGCTACCGCCTGCTCACCGAGGTCTATGGCATCTATCCGCTCGGCACGTGGGACAGCCAGATTGACTTCGTCAGCCAGCTCAACATCTGGGAGGCTCGGCCCGGCAACACCGAGTTCCAGGGCACCATCCTCTGCATCGGCAACGGCGGCTGCGAGTTCTCGATGAAGAATCTCGACGGCACGCCCGACAAGAGCGCCAACCCGAAGAACAATCCCTATCAGGGCAACATCCTGAAGATGGCCACGAACGCCATCGAGTATCTGAAGACGCGTTAACGCATAGTCATAGCGGTTAGTAGTTTTGTTTCGCCCGGGGCAGTCGTCAGACTGTCTCGGGCGAATGTTGGTTTCATGTGTGGCAAGTGCCGTCCCCCCGCAGGCATCATCTGTGTAATCCATGTAATCCATGGTTGAAAGAAAAAGGGGAGAGTCCAGTCATATATTTTTTAATTTTTTGCAAAAATTGCTGCCACTCTGCCACCAACCTTCCGAAATCCCTGTGTTTCAGACGCATGCGGGTGGTGGCAGCAAGGTGGCAGGTGGCAGCAAAGCCCCCACAACCCCACAACCAACCAGCCCCACCCCCAGCCCCTCCCCGATAGGGAGGGGAGCGGCTGCGCACAGGGAGGTGATGGCAGGATTAGTGACATCAAACGATTCCCCAAACGCGTTCACCACAGTGAAAACAGCGTTTTCTTGCGGAGAAAACGCCGTTTTCCAGCGTAGAAAACGGCATCTCCCTGCATGGCAGCACACTCACTGCTGTCACCCCCTGTGCGCAGCCGCTCCCCTCCCTATCGGGGAGGGGTTGGGGGTGGGGCTGTTTGGGCTTTGCTGCCACTCTCCCACCATCTGCCACCACCTCTGCTTCCCCTTTGTACAAAGGGTTTCTGCGGTGTTGGTGGCAGAGTGGCAGCAAAAACAGGAAAAAAATTTTTTTTATTGGTGTCCTACACGTGTTCTTTTCTTGCAGCATCTCTGGCACTGAGGGCAGATTTCGTAGCCAACAGTTCGAAAAATGATGCTTCTGTGGCAAAAATCAGGAAAAGCTTTCGATTTCTGGAAAAAATCGTACCTTTGCGTAGGAACCTATAAATATGCTGATGATTGCAGAACTAAACCGACAAATAATGAAGATTGAACTGATTTTTTTGAGGGGGCTATTGCTTCAGCTTCTCGATAAAGGTCTGGAGTTTCAGAACCAATATCTCGGGGAAGGGGATGTTGCGGAGCACGTCGTAGTGCGAATCGTCTGACACAATGTAGGTGGCATTTGCCGTGAAGGCGCAGTCCACAAACTTGTTGTCGTCGGGGTCGTCGGTGATGAGTCCCATGTGGAAGTATGGGTCGATGAGTTCTACATTGTCTTGCTGCATGATGAAGTCTATCACGTTGCGGGCAACATCGGGCCTCGTATTCCGGGCTATCACCTCTTCGTACTCTTCCAGAATCTCCGTAGTGACGCAGAGCGTATAGAGGCCTTCCTGGAAACCTTTCCACACGGGATAGGCCGAGCCGCGTCTAGACAGCGAGACAAGCAGGCTGTTGGTGTCGAGCACCACGCGGTCATTCTGCATATTGCGGCTGTCGGTTAGCGTGTACGTCCTCTTTTAGGGTTTGATTGATGCGTTCCTGGCTCCACTCACCGCTATCCCAAAGTTGGTCCATGGCTTCGTCTATCTTACGGGCGTAGTAGTCGCTGATGACCTTGTGGAGTTCTTTCACTTCCTCAACGGTCTTCATTTGTCCCAGCAACCGCAGCACGCTCATTTGTGCATCGTTCAGGGCTCCTCTAAGTTGTATGTTTGCTTCCATAATTGTGCCGTTTTACGTTTCTCTGCTGCAAAGATACGACTATTTCCTCAAATCTCAAAGAATACTTCGTGTTTTTTCCATTTGTGCCGGTAAGATAAGGTGTGCGCCAGAGCGAGTAAAGAGCCAGACCTGATGGGTATGCTAAAGACGGCGACAAATTTGGATTTGTTGGATCTGTATAAGCCTCTTTCGCTTGGTTCACCGATTGGTGGACCACCAATTGGTGAACCAATAATGATAGAGAATACGAGTCATAATATCAGTCGTTTAGTTAAAGATATATAAAGTTCACCGATTGGTGAACCACTTGTTTGTGAACCTTGCAAAAGATTGCTATCTTTGCATCGTCAACTCTTAAACGGTAAGATATATGGGTAAGCCTTTTATGTATGGAATGTCTGTTGAGGGCACTTACTTCACTGACAGGGAACTGGAAACGAAGCGGCTGAAGTTGAACTTCGAGAACGGGGTCAACTCTATTCTCATTTCTCCCCGCCGGATGGGCAAGACATCGCTGGTGAAAAAAGTGATGGGGCTTGTGAATAGCGACAGCATAAAAGTGGTGTATATGGACATCTATCGCTGCAGAACCGAGTACGAGTTCTACGAGAAGTTCGCCACCGCCGTCATCCAGGCCACGGCCACCAAGGTTGACAAGATGGTGGAAACGGCCAAAGAGTTCATCGTGAGCATTGTGCCGAAGGTGATATACAGCCCCGACCCCAACACCGAGTTTGCTTTGGCACTAGGCATTAATCCGGCATCGAACACGCCCGAGGAGATTCTGAACCTGCCGGAGCGTATCGCCGCCAAGCGGGGCATAGACATCGTGGTGTGTATTGACGAATTTCAGCAGATAGGCGAGATGCCTGACACGATGACCGTCCAGAAGACACTGCGCAGTGTCTGGCAGCACCACCAGCACACCAGCTACTGCCTCTTTGGCAGCAAGCAGCACATGATGGCCAATCTATTCCAAAGCCGCAACATGCCTTTCTACCAGTTTGGCGACATGTTTTTCGTGAAGCGCATACCCACCGAGAAATGGGTGCCGTTCATCGTCGGCCGTTTTGCCGACTCGGGGAAGGTCATATCGGCCGAGCTGGCACAAGACATCTGCATGGCCGTCGATAACTATTCTTCCTACGTGCAACAGCTGGCATGGAACGTGTTTGCCATTTCCGGCAGCACGGTGACGGCAAAGGATGTCAGCGACGGCTTCGAGGCCACGATGGCACAGAGCGTGTCGCTCTTCGTGGAGCAGACGGCCACTCTTACGTCGTATCAGCTCAATCTGGTACGTGCCATCTGCCAGGGCTACCGTAGGGACTTTGGCTCCAAGGAGGTGACGAGCCGCTTCGACCTGGGCACGAAGTCGAACCTGGCCAAGCTGAAGAAGGCACTCGTAGAACGCGAAATCATAGAGATAGCCGACGACGGCAGCTGCTCGATTGCCGACCCGTTGTTTGAGCGGTGGTTCAAACGCTCGTTCTAAATCATGTGAAACTCGTTCTAAATCATGTGAAGCTCGTTCTGAATCATGTGAAGCCCGTTCTAAATCATGTGAAAAAACGTGATGTTTTGCCGATATACCGAAAAAAAAGCGTAACTTTGCGCCCGAACAACGCAAAGCAACATGAAAATTCAGATTATCAATGGGCCCAACCTCAACCTGTTGGGCATCCGCGAGCCCGGCATCTACGGCTCGTCGTCGTTCGAGCAGTATCTGCCGCAGCTGCAGGCACAGTACCCTGACATCGAGATAGCCTACTACCAGAGCAATGTCGAGGGCGAGCTGATCAACAAGATGCAGGAGGTGGGCTTCGCGTGCGACGGCATCGTGCTCAATGCCGGTGCCTATACCCACACCAGCGTGGCACTGCACGACTGCATCCGCTCGCTGAAGAGCCCGGTCGTAGAGGTGCATATATCTAATGTACACCAGCGCGAGGAGTTCCGCCACCACTCGTATATCTCGCCGGCGTGCAAGGGCGTCATCTGCGGCTTTGGACTCGACTCGTACCGACTGGCGGTGGAGGCCCTGCGGCAAATGGGGAAGCAGGCATGACCATCGACGAATACGTGGAGCAGCACACCGCTGCCGAACCCGACTATCTGTACCGGCTGTGGCGGGCCACCAACATCCATCTGCTGCACGGGCGCATGGCTTCCGGCCATCTGCAGGGGCGGCTGCTGAAGATGCTGGTGACGATGATTCGGCCAAGGAACATCCTGGAGGTGGGCACTTTCAGCGGCTATTCGGCGCTCTGCATGGCCGAGGGGCTGGACGAGGGCGGCATGGTCTATACGTTTGAAATCAACGACGAGCAGGAAGACTTCACCCGACCGTGGATAGAGGGCTCGCCGGTGGCCGACCGCGTGCGCTTCATCATCGGCGACGCCATCACGGAGGCTCCCCGGCTGGGCATCACGTTCGACATGGCGTTCATCGACGGCGACAAGCGTACCTATCGCGAGACCTACGACATGGCCCTGACGGTGGTGCGCCAGGGGGGATTCATCGTGGCCGACAACACGCTGTGGGACGGCCACGTGGTGGATGCCGCCTATAGCCGCGACGCACAGACACGGGGCATAGAAGACTTCAACGACTATGTGGCTGCCGACCCGCGTGTGGAGCAGGTGGTGGTGCCGCTGCGCGACGGACTGACCATCATCCGCAAGTTGTAAAAAAAAGGAAAAGGCTCTCACCAGCGTTGCATAATACGACAAAAATACACAAAAAACGCTGCTTTTTGCACTTTTTTCGACGAAATAGTTGTCTATGTCGAAAAAAATGCGTACTTTTGCTTACAAATTGTAAACAATCATCCTAAAACATCGAGAGAACATGGAGAAAATAGACAGTCTTGACAAGAAGATACTGAGCATCTTGTCGAAAAATGCACGCATACCGTTCAAGGACGTGGCAACGGAATGCAACGTGTCGAGGGCGGCGATACACCAGCGCGTGCAGCACCTCATCGAGGCCGGCGTCATCATGGGCAGCGGCTTCGACGTGAATCCCAAGAGTTTGGGCTACCGTACCTGCACCTACGTAGGCATCACGCTGGAGCGCGGCTCTATGTACAAGGACGTGGTGGAGTTTCTGCAGCACATACCCGAGGTGGTGGAGTGCCACTTCACCACCGGGCCTTATACCATGTTGGTCAAGCTCTTCGCGCGCGACAACGAGCAGCTGATGCACCTGCTGAACGGACGGCTGCAGGAAATTCCCGGCGTCATGGCCACCGAGACGCTCATCTCGCTGGAACAGAGCATCAAGCGTGAAATACCCGTAACGGTTGACGAGTAACAGACGGCCATGAACAATCCTTTCGACTGGCAGCAACGGCTGAGCCAGACGGTGTATGCTGCCTTCCCCGAGGCAGCGAGAAAGCCCGTCATCGGCATCACGGGAAACTATGGTGAGCAGACGTGCAAGATAGGCGAGGGCTATTACAAGTCGGTGGTCAGGGCCGGTGGCGTGCCGGTCGTCATACCGCCGCTCAGCGATACCGATGCCATCATCAATACCCTGGAGCATATCGACGGACTGCTGCTCAGTGGCGGGGCCGACTATAACCCGCTGTATGCCGGCGAGGAGCCGCAGCACGGGCTGGGCGGCATCAACAGCGAGCGCGACCTGCCGGAACTGCTCATCGCACAGCTGGCCTACAACCGGCAGATCCCCATGCTCGGCATCTGCCGCGGCATACAGACGCTGGCCATGGCCTTGGGCGGCAAGGTGGCGCAGGACATCGCGGCGACAAGTAGCGTGAAGCACTCGCAGGATGCCGACAGGCAGGTGCCGACGCACAGCGTGAGTGTGGCTGCCGACTCGGTGCTGTACCGCCTCTATGGCGAGCAGCAGCTGTTTGTCAACTCGTTCCACCATCAGGCGGTCAGCGAGCCGGGTGTGCGTTTCCGCGTGACGGCCACGGCTGCCGACGGCACGATAGAGGCCATGGAGAGTGCGGAGTATAAGTCCATCGTCGGTGTGCAGTGGCACCCGGAGTGTATGCCGGAGGCGGGCAAGCCGCTGTTCCAGTGGCTCGTACAGCAGGCCGCCGAATACCGGGCAGCCTGCGACATGCACCGGCGCACACTGACGCTCGACACGCATTGCGACACACCGATGCTGTTTCCGCAAAATGTGGATTTCACCCAGCGCGACCCCCGCATACTGGTGGACTTGCACAAGATGACGGAAGGGCGGCAGGACGCTACCATCATGGTGGCCTATCTGCCGCAGACTGCCGAGCATCCCAAGGCGATGGCCGACGGCATCTTCGACAAGATAGAAGACATCGTCGGCCGCAACAGCCGTTACGTCAGTATTGCCAAGACGCCTGCCGACCTGTGGATGAACAAGCATGCGGGCAAGAAGAGCATCATGCTCGGCATAGAGAACGGGCATGCCCTGGAAGGGAGCATCGACCACTTGCGCCACTTCGCACAGCGGGGCATCGTCTATATGACGCTATGCCACAACGGCGACAACGACCTCTGCGACTCGGCGCGCGGCAGTCAGACGCACGGCGGCATCAGCGACTTCGGGCGGCAGGTGGTGGAAGAGATGAACCGGCTGGGCATCATGGTGGATTTGAGCCATGCCGCCGAGAGCAGCTTTTATGACGCACTGGACATCAGCAAGACACCCATCGTGTGCAGCCATTCCAGCTGCCGCGCGTTGTGCGACCATCCGCGTAACCTCACCGACGAGCAGATGAGGGCACTGGCGCAGCGGGGCGGCGTGATGCAGGTGACACTCTATCACGGCTTCCTGGTCTTGGACGGCGAGGCGACCATCCTCGATGCCATGCAGCATCTGGAGCATGCCATCAGCGTGATGGGCATCGACCATGTGGGACTGGGCACCGACTTCGACGGCGACGGCGGCATCTGCGGGCTGGCGAATGCTGCCGAGCTTATCAATTTCACACGACAGCTGCTCGCACGCCGCTATTCGGCTGAAGACATCCAGAAGATATGGGGCGGCAATTTCCTGCGTGTGATGCAACAAGTACAATCTATAAGAAAGTAATCATGCGAAACCTGATAGATAGGGTAGGCGGCATGCGCCACCTTCGGAACCTTGGATATGCGAGCGGCATGCGCCACCTTCGGAGCCTTGGGTATGTGATAGCCGCCGGTCTTTGTTTGTGTGCGTGCAGCACCACCAAGAAGCAGGCCAGCGAGTCGTCTGCCGTCACCATCCGTTTCAATGCCGACTCGGCGTATGCCTTCTGTGCGGCACAGTGCGACTTCGGGCCGCGTACCATGAACAGCGAGGCCCACGAGCAGTGTGCGCAATGGATAGCCCGGCAGTTCAGCCGTTATGGCTATACGGTGGAACTGCAGCAGGCCGACCTGCACGGCTACGACGGCACCATCCTGAAGAGCACCAACATCATAGCCACCGCCGCCGTGCCCGCCGTTTCAACGCCGGGCACCGCCGCCCGCATCCTCATTTGCGCCCATTGGGACAGCCGCCCCTGGGCCGACAACGACCCCGACTCTGCCAACTGGCGCAAGCCCGTCATGGCTGCCAACGACGGTGCCTCTGGAGTGGCCGTCATGCTCGAACTGGCCCGGCTGCTGCAACAGCACGACTCGGCCCGCGTGGCTGTCGATTTCATCTGTTTCGATGCTGAAGACTGGGGCATACCGCAATGGGAGAACGGTGCCGACGGCGACTCGTGGGCATTAGGCGCGCAGTATTGGGCCAACCACTACCGCTCGGCACTGGCCGATGGGCAGGCTTCTGAATACCGCTATGCCGTCTTGCTCGACATGGTGGGCGGACAGGGTGCCCGTTTCTATCGTGAGGGCTATTCTATGCAGCATGCCCGCAGCACTGTTGACAAGGTGTGGCAGGCTGCCGCCACTGCCGGCTATGGCAGCTTCTTCCCCAATGAGACCGGCGGCTATGTGACTGACGACCATGTACCCGTGAACGAGCAGGCACACATTCCCTGCATCGACATCATCAACCACTATCCCGACTGCCAGCAGAGCTCGTTCGGACCCACGTGGCATACCGTCAGCGACGACCTGCAGCACATCGACCGCAGCACGCTCGAAGCCGTGGGGCAGACGCTGGTGCAGCTGATCTTCTCGGAACCGGCAGAATAGAGTCTCTTATGCCAACAGGTGGTAGGTGCCACCGGCCATCGGACGCACGAGGCCTTTCATCTCTAATTGGAAGAGGATGGCGGTCATTTGCCCGATAGGGATATTGCTCTTGACACTGAGTATGTTCAGTTGCAGGTCGTTGGTTTGCTGAAGCAGACTGACGACCTGCTGCTCTTCTGCTGTGAGGTCGGGAAAGAGCTGCCGTTCTACCGTTTCCGACTGCTGCCGACTGGTAGGCCAGCGCATCGACTCCACAAAATCCTGTGCCGACGTGATGAGTTCTGCCGTGTTGTTACGGATGATGCGGTTGCAGCCCTCGCTATAGGGAGCACCCACGGCACCGGGAAAGGCATAGACGTCGCGGCCGTACTCCTGTGCGATGCGGCAGGTGATGAGGCCGCCACCCTTGTAGGCACTCTCCACGAGGATGGTGGCGTCGCTGATGCCTGCCACGATGCGGTTGCGCTGCCGGAAATTGTTGGGCAGGGCCTGCGTCACCGACATGTATTCCGTCAACAAGCCGCCGTGGCTCACCATCTGTACGGCGGTGCCGCGGTGGCGGGGCGGATAAATCTGGTCCAGTCCGTGAGCCAGCACCCCCACGGTGTCGTAGCCTTGCTCCAAGGCACTGCGATGCGCACAGATGTCGATGCCGTAGGCCAGTCCGCTGACCACCAGCACCTCCGGGCACAGCTGCCGTAGGTCGCTGATGAAGCGGCGCACCAGGTCCTGGCCGTATGCCGTGCAGTGGCGCGTGCCCACCATGTCCAGGATGTAGCGCTGGTTCAGGTCAGCCGTTCCTTTGTAGTAGAGCACGATGGGGGCGTCGGGGCATTCCTTCAGTCGCTGCGGATAGTCGGTGTCGTTCAGGGTGAGGACACGGATGCCGCCCTTGCTGATGAACTCCATCTCGGCGGCAGCGCGCTGCAGGGCGTCGTCCCAGTGGCGCATGGCTTCCCGCAGGTGTGGCGTGGTGTCGTTGACCACATCGCCGATGTCGTTGCGATGCTCATACACGGCCTGTCCGCTGCCCAGCGCCTGGTACATCTGGAGGGCCATGGCAGCGTTGAATCCCGTCATGCGTGTCAGTGCGATGGTATAGTATATTTCGTCACTCGTTATCATGGTGGTTGATAGTACCGTTTTATTTCAACTGTTCATGCGTGGAGTCGCGCGACCGTGCCGTTCATTGCAGATACGGAGCGAAGGCGCGGTTGTATTCCTCGCTCTCGCCCAAGTGCCCGTTGATGAGACATACCAGCATCACCTTGCCCTTGAAGCAGATGGCTTCGTCGGAGGCGCGGTAGATGTCCTGGTGGAAGATATACTTAAAGCCGTCTTTCTCTATCCACAGCCGCGAGATGAACTCGTCGTCGCAGCGCAGGGGTACCTTGTATTGCAGCTCCATGCGGGCCACGACGGCATCGATGCCACGGGCGTGCATCTCGGCGAAGCTCAGTCCGCACTGTTTCAGGAACAGGTGGCGGGTATGTTCGGTGTAGTGCAGATAGTTCGCATTGTTCACGATGCCCTCGATGTCGCATTCATAGTCGCGGACTTCCATGCGTGTTTCAAAGATGTATTTTCTCATTGGGTGTTGATGTGGGGTTGTTTTGGGGGTTGTTAAATGGGGATTGTGGTAGGTGATGGATATGGCAGGGTTGCCTATGTGGGTGTGGCGGGGTGGGGTCGCTTCAGGTACTCATAACCTATGCGGCAGCGCAGGCAGTCTTTCTTGTCGCAGTATTCGCGCTTCAGCTGGATGAGGGCCTGCGAGTCGCCGGCCGACTTCACCTCCAGGCCGCACTCCTTCCACATGCGTATGATGTGGTTCTGCTCGGCACGCAACTGTTCCAGGAAGTCGAAGGCGCGGTCGCACAGCTCTTCCTTCATGGCATGCCGCCCGTAGGCGAAGAGCATGGGTATGCAGGTGTTGATGATGATCAGGTTGACGGATGCCGGCGACAGCTGCTTGCTGGTGCGTATGCTCTCCGAGCCGAACGTGTAGTGGCTCTCCCAGTAGGGCGTCACCTGTGTGCGCAGCATGTCGGCCAGCGATGCCATGTCCTTGCACTCGATGAGGCGCGACAGACAGGCCCGCCGCTTGTAGAAGAGCGTGGCCAGCTGTGATATGCGGATGTGGGGGAAGTTCTGCGGCCGCAGTCGCAGGAATCGCCACAGCTTGCTGTCCATGGGCTGTAGGCTGAACTTATGGGCAAGATACTGGTACTCGTTGCGCAGCTTGGCAAAATAGCCCTCGTTCAGCGCGTCCTTCTGGTAACGCTCCGGCACGGCACCGAGCTCCAGCAGTCCCGCCTGCCCCATGAAGACGGCCTCTATCTGGAACAGGTCGTCGCGGTGCTTGCCTACCGTCTGCAGTGAGATGTGCTTCGCCCATTCCTCGAAGGCATCGCCGTTGATGCCGAATCCGAAGTTGCGTGCCAGCGTCTGGAAGAAGGCATCCTCCCACGAGCCGCCGGCCTGCCGGGCGCGCTCGGCAATGGCCACCGTCTTCTGTTCCAGCCGCTCGGTCTGCAGGGCCGCCATCCAGGCGTGTATCATGAGTCGCGGCAGGTCGGGTATGATGCGGTAGCAGGGCGGGTAGGCGTCGGTCTTGAGCAGCTCTTCGTAGTTGTCGAGCACGGAGGGCGGCACCGTCATCACCATCTGCGGCACAAACAGTCCCGACAGCGTCTCGACGTCGCGGTCGGCCACGCCCACCACATGCAGCACCACATTATTATAATGTGCATCGTTCTGGTGGCCGTGAGCATACCAGTCCGATGCCTTGTCGTGTATCTCGATGTTGCCCACCCACATCGTGCCGCCTATCTTCACTTTCCCGTTGAAGAAGTCCGGGCCGCTGTTGCGGTTGTGCAGTCCGGGGTCTATCACCTCGACGCTCCGTCCGTCGGTGGTCAGCAGTTCTCCGGCGGGCCATAGCTTGTGTTTCCAGCAGTAGTGCAGTAGTTGTTCCATGGGTGGCGTGTGCTATTGGTTGCTTGGTAGGATGGGTGGCGCGTGCTATTTGTTGACGGGCGTGTCGAGGCGGTCGCCGTCGGCAAACTGCCGGATGGCATCCACCAGCAGGTCGTTCTCGTCGGCGTGCTGTGCCGTGACGCGGAAGAAGTGGGTAGAAAGGCCATGGAAGTTGCTGCAGTCGCGAATCAGGATGCCATGCCGCTCGACGAGGTATTCCTTCAGACACTTGGCGGTGGCTTGCTCCAGTTCGCAAAGCATGAAGTTGGTCTTGGTCTCGAAGACGCGGATGCCCGCTATCTTGCGCAGGTTGGTGCGCAGCCGTTCGGCCTCTTTCATATAGGCCGCCAGGTCGGGGATGGCCGGCTGCCCTTGCTCCAAGAGGAAGCGGCCGGCCTCCATGGCCAGCATCGTCACCGACCACGGGCAGGCCAGTGTGCGCAGCAGCTGTATGGTGTTGGGGTGTGCAGTGATGTATCCCAGGCGCAGTCCGGGTATGGCGTATGTCTTGCTCATCGAGTGGAGCACCAGCAGGTTGGGCAGTGCCTGTGCCTCGCTGGGCACGAGCAGCTCCTCTTGGGTGTATGCCTCGTACGACTGGTCCACGACAAACGTGTAGCGTGGCGACCGCCGTACCACATAGTCGATGAAGCCCTTCATGAGCACGTTGCCCGACGGGTTGTTGGGGTTGCATATCCAATAGACGCGGTCCTTGGGCAGCTCTGTCAGGTCGTTGGTGTTCTCATACGAGATGATGTGGTGGTGAATGCGGCAGGCATCGGCATACTCCGTGTTGGTGGGCTGCGGGATGATGGACGCGCACTTGCGGAACATCTGTGCAATGAGATAGACGGCCGCCGTGGTGCCGTTGGTCACCATGACGCCCTCGGGGTCGATGCCCAGTTTCTGTGCGATGAGTGCTTCGAGCTGTCGCGGATAGGGTTCCGGATAGTGAGCAATGAGGTCTATTCTGTCTGCGATGTACGCTTTCAGTGCCGTATGGTCTGCATGCAGATAGACATTCGAGCTAAAGTTCAGCCTCACCCTGTCTTCATATCGGTAGATGTCGTCGCCGTGTCCTTCCATGTGCCTTTATTTAGTAACGTGTATGGTTAGTGAATGTGTGTCGAATGTGATGCCGTCGCGCTCGATGAAGCGGCTCAGCGTGCCGTCGGCAGCCAGCTGCTGCGGGGTGCCCACGCTCAGCCGGTTGGGCTCCATGAGCCACACGCGGTCGGCTATCTGCAGCGACAGCTCCACGTCGTGCGTGGAGAGGAAGATGGTCTTCTGCTCTGTCGCAGCCAGCCGGTGCAGCAGCTGCATCATCTCCACCTTGCTGGGGAAGTCGAGGAATGCCGTCGGCTCGTCGAGATAGATGACGGGTGTCTGCTGCGCCAGTGCCTTGGCCATCATCACCTTCTGCCGCTCGCCGTCGCTCAGCGTATAGATGAGTCGGCTGCGCAGGGCGTCGATGCCCACCATCGTGATGGCCTCGTCCACCACCTGATGGTCGTCTTGTGACAGCGTGCCCCAGAATCCGGTATATGGCGACCGCCCCATGCCCACCATCTCGGCCACGGTCATGTTCTTGACATCCGGCTTCTCGGTGAGCACGATGCCGATGGTGCGGCTCAGCTCCTTGTCGGTATAGCTGTCGATGTCGCGCCCGCAGACGGTGATGGTGCCGTCCAGCTTGGGCTGGAAGGCCGCCAGCGTGCGCAGCAGTGTGCTCTTGCCGATGCCGTTCTGCCCCAGCAGACAGGTCAGCTCGCCGCTGCAGATGGCACCGTCAAGTGCCTGTGCCACCACTTTCGTGGTATAACCGATGCTGAGTTGATGTAGTTGGACGGTTTCCATAGTGACTGCAAAGTTACGAAATCGCCGTGAATTGGCAAAGCGAAACGCCAATTATTCTGCACTATAGCGGTCTATCAGTAGTGAAAAGAGGGCATTTTGCCGTAAAATCCGGGTGTTTCCTGTCATCAGCAGCTGTTTTCTGGCTCGTGTCATGGCCACGTTCAGCTTGCGGTCGATGGTCTGTCCGTCCTCTTCGAAACAGTTGGACGTCAGGAAGTCCAGCTGGTAGGGCTGCTGGATGGTGAACGAATAGATGATGACGTCGCGCTGCGAACCCTGGTATCGCTCCACGGTGTCGATGGTGATGTCGTTCAGCGCCGCTATGCCGAGGTGTTCTATCTCGCGGCGTATCATGGCTATCTGGTTGCGGTAGGGCACGATGACCCCCACCGACCGTCTGCTGTCGAAGGCCGGCATCAGCCGGTGTAGCCGTTGCAGCAGGTCGGCCACGATGCGTGCCTCGTCGGCATTCACCTTGTCGCTGATGTCTATCGACGCACAAGATGCCGACGGGAAGAACAGCACGCGGTGCTGCTTCAGCTGCTCGTCCAGTGCATCTTGGGCCTCCGCCGTGTAGCCGAGCTGCTGTTCCTCCTGATGCGGACACGGCACGCACTGCAGCTGCTCGCGGCGGTAGAACATACGGTTGGGAAACTCGGCGATGTCGGGGTGCATGCGCCCCTGCCGCCGCAGGATGCCGGTGAATGCCGTGCGCCCGGCCTGCCTCTCCACGTTCAGCAGCCGCTCGAACAGCGACCGCCGACAGTCGTGCAGCCGTGGCTCGTCGTCGGGCTGCTGCACCACGGCGGGCAGCTGCTTATGGTCGCCCACCAGCACGAAACGGCTGATGGCGTCGGATGCCAGCAGTCCGATGATGTTCGGCTCCAATATCTGCGAGGCCTCGTCGATGATAGCCAGTGAGAACCGCTTCAGCTGGAAGATGAACGGGCGCGAGAGCATGGTCGATGTAGTGGCCACGACGATGCGTGTCGCCGCCACCTGCCGGCGGATGCCGTCCAGCCGTGGCTGACTGCCCAGCACGCTGTCGAGCAGCCGGCCGGCGTATTGCGGGTCGCACGATGCCGCACTGCCCAGGCGCAGGTAGTCGAGTGCCGCCGACTCCAGCATGCTGCATATCTCATCGACGGCCCGGTTGGTATAAGCCATCAGCAGGATGCTGCTGTCTGCCGTGGTCATCTCCTCCTGCACCATGAAGCGCAGTGCCATCGACGTCTTGCCCGTCCCCGGCGGCCCTTGTAGCAGGAAGTAGTCGTCGGCCTGTTTCACCTTCAGCAGGATGTCGTCGTAGTGGGGGTGGTATGTCCGCGAGAGCTGCCGGTCGGCATGGCTGCGCGGCGTGCGGCGGCCCAGCAGCAGGTCGCGGCGCTCTTGCGATGCCGTGCAGAACGCGTGCAGCGATCGTATGGAAGCGGTGGTCATGATGTCCGATGCACCATGCTCGATGGCATACGTGCCGTCGGTGAAGACGTGCGGGTTCTGCTGTCCGTCGTTCAGCCTGACGGTCACCGTCTGCTCCGTCAACCGCTCCACGACGCCCTTGAACAGGATGCTGCTGCGCACGTCCGGCTCGCCGTCGTAGCGGTAGAGGTAGATGCCGTCGCCCCGCCGGAAGTTCGGCAGGTAGTCGCCAGCCGTGTCCGACAGCCGGAGGGTGATGAGGTCGTAGCCGCTGGCAGGCGACGACATCTCCTTGCCGACCACCGTCAGGGCTACGAAGATGTTGCCCGTGTCCATCTTCTGCGCCAGTGGCATGTTCCACAGGTCGGCCACCGCACCGCCCTGTCCTTCCTGCACGCCGGTCTTCTGTGCCAGCTGCTCGCGATAGACGAAGGTGAGCATGCGCTCCACATATTCATATTCGTGCGGGGCGAGCCGGTACAGCGGCATCAGCGTGCGGTCGGCCTCGGGGCGTATGTAGCGGTTGAAGAAGTCGGCCTTCTGCGGGTTCTCCAGCAGTGTGTCGGCCTGTAGCAGTGGCATGACGCTGCGGAATCCCTCGCGGGCCATGTGTATCTCCTGTGCCACGATGCGGTTGCGCATGGCGATGGCCCCGCGGAAGAGCTGCTGGTAGTAGTTGACCACCAGCAGTCCCTGGCGTGCCGCATACTTCGAGTAGAGCAGCCGGATGTCCACGCGGTCGGCCGGGAGGTGGAAGTTGTAGCGCAGGATGCCATAGTACAACAACAGCTGTACGTAGTGGTCCTCGCGGTGGATGTTGGCGGTGTGCGTCTCGATGTTCCAGTTCTTGCCCGACTTCTGCTCCACCAGCAGGCGCATGTCGGCCGTCATCAGATCGACACGGCCCTGCAGCCCCAGCTGTTCGCAGACGAACGACGGCTCCAGCAGGGCCTGTTGCCGGTCGTAGTCGGCAAACAGCACTGCGACGGCCTCGCGCAGGTTGACGGTCTGCTGTGCGGCATCGGTCTTGAAGCGCTGTGCGTCGAAGCCCGGACAGGTGCAGAACTGCAGAGCCTGCTGCTGGAAACTGTTGCGCAGGGTATTGGCGAACGAGGCGTCTTCGCGGTGTATCAGGTCGTCGAGTGCCGCTCCGGCAAAGTTACCCAGCAGGATGGGCTGTGTGTTGGCCCGGGGCTTCAGACGGTTGACGACATAGCCCACCGCGCTGTGGCCATACTCCTGGAAGCAGGCGGCAATGGCCGAGATGTCTATCAGGAAGTCTGGCTCGACGACGATGAGTCCGGCATCGATGCTGGTGCCCTCGCGGGTGCAGTCCAGCAGGTTGAGCTGCATGTCCTGTGCCAGCAGCTGCCGCAGTTCGCCGTCGGTGTTGTTGATGCACAGCGGACCGTCGGCCGTGGTGGCATAGATGTGACTGTCGTCCCATCCGTTCACCACACAGCGCACGTAGCGCAGGTTGACGGCGGCACGGCCCTCCGCCTGCTGTCCCTGCTTGGGCAGCAGCACCAGCAGCGGCTGCGGGATGTCGGCATGGAAGACGGCCGATATGAACAGCGCGAGGGCCCGCACGTCGTATGGCCAGTCGCCCTCGTGCGTCTCCTTCGTGCTGTTCGAGTGGCGGCGCATCTGCTGGATGGCGATACGTTCGCGCATGGCGATGCCGTGGCGCTTGCACAGATAGTCCACCTGTGCGAAGAGGTTGCCGAAGCCCTGGCGGCTGTTCAGCAGTGCCTCGCCGCACGCCAGCACCAGTGTCTGGTGCATGTATAGCCGTGTGGCAGCTGTCGGCTGGCTCTCGGCCAGTTGCCGGCAGCGGTCGTAGAGCTCGTCAATATGTCGTTGCTCGTCGCTCAAGTCAGGTTGTTGGTAGTCTGTTGGCCTGTTGCTCAAAGCAGGTTCTTGATGGCCTGGTCGATGTCCTTGATGCTCTGCGAGCGGCCTATGATGTTGTTGTCACGGTCGATGAGGAAGTATTCCGGCACGCTCTGCACATTGTAGATAGACAGTGTGGGCGTGGCGGCGTTCTTGTTCTCGCGCACGCATATCCAGGGCAGCGCCTGGGTCTGCTGTTTCCAGAAGTGCTCGTCGTCGTCCAGGCTCACCTGGTATATCTCCAGCCCCTCGGCGTGATACTTGTTGTACAGCTCGCGCAGCATCAGTATGCGCGCCGGCGACTCGTTGGTGGCAAACACGTGGAAGTCGAGCAGCACCACCTTGCCCTTGAGGTCGGTCAGGTGGCGCATCTGTCCGTGGTTGTCTCTCATCGCGATGTCTATCAGTCCGGTGGTCTTCACCTTGCTGGGGTCGATGCCGTTGGCTGCCGACGCCTGGCTCAGCCGCACGTTGTTCATGCCCTCCAGGGCGATGTTGTGCAGGTTGCGGCCACGGTCGGCATTGGGGTAGTAGGCATCCCAGCTGGTAGCCACGGCGGCATACACCTTGATGTCGTCGCGGTCGGTGCGGGGGTTGAAGAGCAGCCAGTTGCCCAAGGTCTGGAACAGGGCGAAGTAGGCATAGCTCTTGGCCGGGTTGGGGAAGATGTACTGCCGCTTCACCTCATCCTTGTAGCTGCTGATCATCTTCAGGATGCTGTCGTTCACCTGGTCCACGTTCAGCTGCTCGCTGCGGCTGACGGCCATGGCGCGCTGCTGCAGGGCAATCTGCTTCAGGGCCAGCTCCTTGATTTTCTGGCAGTCGTCCGACCCGCTCACCTCGTACTGCGTGGCCATCGTGGGGTATTGCGCCTTGACGCCGACGGTCTCCGTGGAGTCGATGGCCACATTGATGATCTGGTCGCTGATGCGCAGCCGGTAGAACTCGGGGGCCTCCGTCTGCGGGCCGCTGAAGGCGAAGGCGCCGTCGTCGCCCAGCTTGACGGAGTCGAGGGTGGTGATTTCGCTGATGCCTACATTCTCGAAATAGAGCACGGAGTCCTTGGCGTTGGTGATGTTACCCTCCACATGGAATTTCTTCTCTCCGCACGATGCCAGGCCTGCTACGGCCAGGGCCATGATAAGGTATTTCTTCATTTCTCTTGTATGTTTTTGCAATTTGCCTGCAAAGGTACACAATTTTTCGCAAAGAACAAAATACAGGCACACCGTCTTTCAGGGGTGTGCCTGCATTTTGCATAGCAGTGGGTGCGGGCCATTAGAATGTAACAGTCCTAGCCTTGCCAATCTCGATCTTCGAGATGATGGTGTTCTTCTTCACCTTGAACACGATATAGCCGGTGCCCTTCACAGCGGGAGTAACGCTGTTCACCTTGATGATGGCACCAGAAGGAATGGCGGTCTCGCCGGTCACAGCCTCAACACCGTCGATGGTGGCAGTGGCACGAACTGTACCGCCCTCATCGCTGGAGCCGTCGCCAATAGCCCAAATGCACTGGTCGCCTTCCTTGGCAGGAGTATAGGTAATTACTACGGCAGAGCCAGCCTCCAGACCGTCAATGGCATATTCGCGGTCGGCAGGAGCTGTCATACCACCGGCGTTAGCCCAAGAAGCGTCCTGGTCGTAGCGGTCGCTACGACGCCATACCTGGCAGGGAATGGGCAGCACGCCAACCTCATCGCCATACTTATAAGCCTTGTAGTCGTTGCGCTTGCTGTCTTTTTTGTCAGACTTCTCCCAGCCATAGAAGCCCTGACCGTTGTTCTGGTTGCCATTAACGGAAGTCGGCTTGGCACCACCGGCAGCAATACGAGCCTGCTCAGCAGCGAAGTCGTAAGTAATCTCAGCCTTGAACACCTCTGTCGTGGGAGGCTCCTGGGTGCCGGGACCTGTGGGGTTGTCTTCAGTAGAGCACGATGTGAACACACCAGCGAACATCAGCGCAGCAGCGCTTAAAAAGAAACTTAGCTTTTTCATAATGTTGTTTAGTTAAAAAATGATTTGTTATTTGTTTTAGAGTTATGTTTTTGCCTCGTTTTGTATTTTCAATGTGCAAAAATAAGCATTATCTCTGAATTATCCAAATTTTTTTCCGTTTTATTTACAACAAATCGTCAGTTGGTAGTGCTGTTGGTGACAAATGAGGGCAGAAGGGAAAACATTGACAAAGCATCCATTGACCTTTGTTTAGTATCTCTTCAGCAATTCCTCAATAACTTGTTTCAAAGGAGTCAGGTCATTGTTGATGACTGAAACTATAATCTCTTCATCAATATTTGCATATTCATGCGAGATGATATTGCGTAAGCTGTATATTGCGTGCCAAGGTATTTGCTGATAATTTTGCAAGGGGTGATTGCTGTTGTTCAGAAGTTTGCCGACATGCTCTCCTATGACTTGAAAGCGCATCACGCATGCGTTGAATGCCATCACACCAGTAGAGGAGGTCATAAAATCATCAACCGTTGTTCTGCCCTTGCTCCATTCTTGAATCAACTTAATAGATTCCAGAATATCTTCCAATCGGTCGTGTATGGAAGTAAGATGATCAGACATAGATGACATCTTTTAGAATATTGGCCTTGAAAAGCGGTCTCAGCGTTTCACGAAAGCGTACAAGATCTACCTCGCAACCGAACAAGGCTTTTAAAGTCTCCTTCAGTTCATACATCAGTGACAGTGTAGGCTGTTTTATCTCTACGACAATGTCAATATCGCTATTCTCGGTATTCTCGTTCCTGGCAACAGAACCGAAAATACCAAGTTTCTGGATACCGAATTTAGAGCCAAAGGTTCTCTTAAATTCTGCCAGTTTGTTCACACAGTCTTGAAGTATCAACATAAGCAATGTCGCATTATCGGTGCAAAATTACAATTTTTATTTGATACTGCCAAGCAATTGTTGAAAAAATCCATTTGTTATTATGCTATAAAAAATAAAAAAACAACCCGCACATCCCGCACATCTCGCACGTGAAAATATTTCAACACCTCCGTGGAGGCAGCCTGTCGCAACATTTTCACGTGCGAGATGTGCGGGATGTGCGGGATGTTTTCCTTTTTCACAATATATATATATTTACGG
>CAMVAI010000020.1 GCA_947165435.1 uncultured Prevotella sp. | reverse complement strand
CGTGGAGAGGCCACTGGTGATCGTGGAGAGGCCACTGGTGATCGTGGAGAGGCTACTAATTTTTGTGGAGAGGCTACTAATTTCAGTGGAGAGGGCACTGGTGATCGTGGAAAGCACACCATCCTTCTTAGCGCGTAAACGATTACGGAAACTTTTAACAGATTTTAGGCAGTTTAACGCTTACATTTCACAAATTATACGTATCTTTGCAGTCTATCTTCTTACTCGCGTCTAAACAGTTTAATGAGAATCATAAAGAAAAAGACACTTGTGGACTACTACACCAGAGAACCCAAGGCAAAAGACGCCTTGGAATATTAGTACGACAAAACAAGCAAAGCCAGATGGACATGCTATGCAGACATGAAGAAGACCTTTAACTCGGTCGATAACGTGGGAAACCAGCACTACGTATTCAACGTCAAAGGCAATGACTACCGACTAGTAGTAGTAATAAAATTTACAATCTCTCAAGTATTAATTCGATTTGTAGGAACCCATAAAGAATACGACAAAATAGAAGACATACAAAATCTATGAACAATATAACGACAGAGCAACAATACGAGAAAGCCATCAGCCGCATAGAAGAGCTATACAGGCTGACAGACGATAGCACACCAGCTGACGACCCGCTCATGAAAGAGCTGGACGAGTTGGGCAGAGCCATTGAGGCATACGAGGACATCTATTACCCTATTGCTAAGCCCACCCTTGCGTCGGTCATCAGGCTAAGGATGTATGAAATGGGGCTTACCCAACAGAAACTGGCCGAGAAATTGCACATAAGCAGCAGTAGAATCAGCAGCTATATCAATGGAAAGAGTGAGCCTTCACTAAAAACGGCAAGAGCACTCTCACAAACATTAGGCATCGATGCCAATACCATTTTAGGTGTATAAACATTATTATCTTATATTACTAACTAAAACCTACAATTTATGAAGTACAAACTATTACGTTTTTCGCTACTGAGCATCTTGTCGATGCTCTGGGGAACGATGGTTGCTGCGGACTTCGGTGTTGACCTCCGTGATGCAAAAGGCGGAATCATAACTGCCGAAGAAGCAGGCGCAAGCACCACCATCACCTTTGGATTAAGCGTTGCCGCAGACGGTACCGTCAGTCGTGTTGCTGCTGATGCCGCCAACGCCGCAGCGGTTATTACCGGTAAGACAGGCAACGATCACGGACTGCAGAGCTTTGCCGCCACTGTTCCTGTCGAGGGACCTGTCAAGATTACAATGAGCACTTGCAGTTGGGGTGGCGATGTGACCATCACGAACGCCGAGGGTGCAACCATCACGACTTTCTCCACAAAGAAAGGAGAAGGCGGTTCGGGATGTTACAAAGGTAATGGCGATAACGACGAGAACGTCATCAGCGCAACCTATGCCGGCGAGGCTACTACTCTGACCATTAGCGGCGGTGCATACGTAGGCTGGTTCTCTGTGAAGGCTGTTGATGCCACTGCATGCAATGTAACATTCTCTAAGGGAGACGTGGAGTGCCAGGGCGACGTCGTTCCCACTGGCGGTCAATATGCTTCTGGCGACAAATTTACCATCCCCGCCCAGAACTTCACCCTATACAAGGAAGGCTACACGCTGACTGGCTGGACAGACGGCGAGAACACTTACAACGCTGGTACTGAGATTACACTTCCTAAAGGTGACTTGACACTTACTCCCGTATTCGCCCAGAACGAGGTGAGCCTCAGCGACCGCACGGAGCCGGTGACGCTGAAGTGGAACTTCCGCCGCGACCAGGGTGCTCCTGTGCTGAACTATCAGAACAAGGCCGGCATCCTCGTCGCACAAGCCACCATTGGCGGCAAGACCATCGACGTGGCCATGCCGTTTACCACCAGCGACGGAGGCAAACTGAACAACACGAACAACACCGACTGCGCACAGTGCAACAACAACACCACATTCACCATTCCTTCATGCAAGAACGCAGTGGTGACTATGGAATCGTACGGCGGCAGTTACATCTTCAAGGCAGACGGAAAGACTGCCACGACAGTGGACGGCCAGAGCGACTACGAAGCAGGCCAAACCCTGAACTACACCATTGCCAACAGTGCTGAAACCATTAACATCGTCATGGGTAACGACGCAGGCTACGTGCGCTTTGTACAGGTGGTGCTGCCCGTGGTGCAGAGCCAGGCAGGTGGCGAGAAGTTCGACAATGTAGCCGGTACAATTCACTGGCCTGTAGGCAACGAGCAGGCTCCTACCATCAGCGATGGTATTGCCGGTGGTATCAGCAGTGCCTCTGTCAGCGCAGGCAGCGAGTTGACCATCAGCACTGCCACGTATTTCGAAACCGACATGGTACACTACACTCCGAAGACCAGCAATGCCGGTAACGTAGAGGGCGTGATGATTGAGTATCGCGTGAAACCCGCTAAGGGCATCACTTTCAAGCCGACACAGGTTGACTATGCCGCTGTGAAGGTGGGCACCGATAATGCTACCTATTCATGGAGCTACACAGTGGACGGCGTAGAGAGCAGCATCACTCAGATTGACGCGAAGCCCGACCTGCTGCGCAACAGCGGGTCAAATAGCAATACTGCCAAACTCATGCACACCGAGACCTTCGATGTTGACGCATGCAACGAGTTCACCCTCCGCTTCTACATCTCGGCTTGCGCCAACAACAAGAACATCTGTATCGGTAACCTCACCATCAGCGGTATCGTCAACGGCGAGGCCGTCAGTGTCAACATGTACAAGCTGGCCACCGCCGTTGCTCCTGAGGAAGGTGGCAGCATCAATGTCTATCCCGTTTCGGAAGAATACGAGGAAGGCACAGATGTAACACTGACCGCTACCGAGAACTTCGGTTACGACTTTGTGAACTGGACGGACGCTGCTGGCACTGTAGTCAGCGAGGAGGCTAAGTTCAAGTACACCATGAATGCCGACGCCACGCTGACGGCCAACTTCAAGAAGGTGAACACCTACGAGCTGGCTCTGACCGTCGATGGCACGAACGACTACATGGTGACCATTGCGCCTGCTCCCACCGTAGTGGAAGGCAAGAACATGTACGAGGAAGGCACAGCCGTTGAGCTGACCGCCAACCAGTATGAGGGCCTTGTCACCTTCACCAACTGGAGCGACGGCGAGACTGGTTCTACCAAGACCATCTCTATGACCGACAACGTGACGCTGACGGCCAACTATGCCGAGAAGGACATCATTGCCGGTTGGGACTTCTATCTGGCAGGCAACAATGGTCGCAAGGCCGACTTCGCATCGACAGACAACGATGCCGCTGCACTCAGCCTGGTGAACACCGAAAGCGGCGAAACCAGCGGATGGCTCGACAAGAGCACCATCGCCGGTGGCGGCTACGAGAGCTTCAAGGGTGCTGCCGTCAACTGGCGCACAGGTGCCAGCAATGGCGACGTGGGCCACTGGCACTGGCAGACGAAGGTGAACGCCGAGGCCTTCACCGACATCAATGTGCAGTTCCAGATGTTGTACAACTACAACGCTTACCAGACGTACAACGCCGAGTACTCGCTCGATGGCGAGCAGTGGACCAAGTTCGGCAGCGTCACGATGGAGGGTGCCAAGGCCGTCGGTTCGTTCAGTGAGAAGCTGCCTGAGGCTTGCAACAACAAGGCTGAACTGTACATCCGCATGATAGCCGACAAGACCTCTGAGGTAGATGGTTCGGCATCAAAGAACGACGGCAACACGCTGGCCATGTTCTTCATCACCGGCACACCGAAGCTGGTGGACGACGGCACGGCTCCGGTGCTCGTATCGTCTGTTCCTGAGAACAATGCTACCGGCGCTTCGGCCAAGGGCAAGATTGTGCTCACCTTCGACGAGAAGGTCAAGGTGGCCGACAAAGCACAGGCTACCCTCGGCTCGCAGAACCTGACTCCTGCCGTCAGCGGCAAGGTGGTGACCTTCGAGTACAAGGGTCTGGAGTATGCTACGGAGTACACGTTCAACCTGCCCGCCAACAGCGTGGCCGACCTGACGGACAACTTCCTGGCCGAGGCCATCAGCATCAAGTTCACCACGATGACGCGTCCGACCGTCACGAAGGGTGCTTACGATGCCGTGGTATCTACCGCCGCTGAGCTGAGCGCCGCCATCAAGGAAGCCAACAACCGTGCTGACAAGACCACACGCTACCGCATCTTCGTGAAAAAGGGTACGTACAAGCTGCCTACCGGTGACAACAGGCACTACACCCACAGCGGCAGCGACGGCACCATGTATTGGGAAGGCGACCTGCCCGACCCCATCACCTACGTGAAGGGTGCCAACATCTCGCTGATTGGTGAGGACCGCGATGCCACCATCATCACGCAGGACATCACCAACGACGACGACATGCTCTTCCAGGGACAGTTCGGCAAGGCCCACAAGTACGAGGAGATTGGCAACAGCGCCGTGCTGCAGCTGGAAGGCTCGGCAACGGGTCTGTACTTCCAGGACATCACCATCAAGAGTGGTATCAACGATGCACTGGGCCGCAACCTCGCCGTTCACGACAAGGCGTCGAAGACCATCTACAAGAACACCGTGCTCTACGGCTATCAGGACACGTGGACGTCGAACAACAACAACGGTCTGTACTACTTCGAGGACGGTGCCGTGCGCGGACGTACCGACTACCTCTGCGGCAAGGGCGATGCCTTCTTCAACGGCATCGAGCTGCGCCAGGTTGCCGGTGGCTATGCTGCCGTGCCTTCTACACCGGCCAACATCGGATGGGTGTTCAAGAGCTGCACATTCAACGGTGACGGCAGTGGTGTCGATGGCAACTACACGCTGGGACGTCCTTGGGGCAAGGGCACGCCGGTGGCTGTGTTCATTGACACGAAGATGAACGTCGTACCCTCGGCCGTCGGATGGAACGAGATGAGCGGCGGCTGGCCTGCACGCTTTGCCGAGTACAACTCGACAACGGCCAGCGGTTCGCAGATTGACCTCAGCGGGCGCAAGAAGGTCTTCGCCGACACGCACGAGAACAATCCGGTGCTCTCGGCTGCCGAGGCCCTCGAATACAGCGACATGTCGAAGATGTTCGGCGACTGGGAACCCACCCTCGCCACCGAGCAGGCTCCCGTGCCCGCCAACGTCGCCCAGAACGGCAGCACGCTGACCTGGGACGACAGCAACTACGCCCTGCTGTGGGCTGTGGTGAAGGACGGCAGCATCATCGGATTCACCACCGAGCCGACCTTCGAGCTCAGCGAGACGGGTGCCTACGCCGTGCGTGCCGCCAACGAGATGGGTGGCCTGAGCGAGGCTTCCGAGACGGTCACCATCACCGAGGTGACGGGCATCACCACCGTCAAGGGTAACGAGCCCGCCGCCAACGACGGTGCCATCTACACCATCCAGGGTGTGCGCGTCGATAAGGCTCGCAAGGGTCTGTACATCATCAACGGCAAGAAGGTGATTGTCAAGTAAGCAAGCAGCCACCTATTGCCAACCGTCAAAGGGAGTGCCGAACAGCTCGGCACTCCCTTTCCTTATTATATATGCGAGTATTTTCAGCAAATTTAGCAAAAAAAACATGTTATTCGTAAACGTTTGCGAAAAAAAAGGCATAAACCCTTTGGCGGTATTAATATTTATTTGTAAATTTGCAGCCAAAATATATATTTTTGTTAAATTCTAAAACTACTAATTTTATGTCTGTTAAATTAAAGAGTATCTTTCGATGGACACTACTCATGTGTCTGCTCTTAGTCGTGGGCAATCTGTCTGCACAGACCACAGCTAAGGGTACGGTCGTAGATGCCACTGGCGAACCCGTCATTGGAGCGACCGTAGTTGAGAAGGGGAACCCGAAGAATGCAGCAGTGACCGACTTCGACGGTAATTTCACGCTGAAGCTTCAGAAGGGTAAGACCCTCGTGATTTCATACATCGGTATGGTCACGCAGGAAGTCACCGCCAGCGACAACATGCAGGTGAAGCTGCAGGACGACAACGCCGCCCTCGACGAGGTGGTGGTGGTCGGCTACACCAGCAAGGCGCGTAAGGACCTGACCGGTTCGGTGGGTTCCGTGAGCGGTGCCAAGCTGGCTGCCGTGCCTGTGTCGTCGGCTGCCGAGGCCCTGCAGGGTAAGATTGCCGGTGTGCAGGTAACGACCGTTGACGGTCAGCCCGGTGCCGACATCAACATCCGCGTGCGTGGTGCAACGTCAGTGACCCAGTCGAACGACCCGTTGTTCATCGTCGATGGTTTCCAGCAGGACAACATCAACGATATCCCTCCCTCGGATATCGCCAGCATCGACGTGCTGAAAGACGCCTCGCTGACCGCTATCTACGGTGCAAAGGGTGGTAACGGCGTTATCATCGTCACCACCAAGTCGGCCAAGGAGGGCAAGGTGCAGGTGTCGTTCAACGGCCGTCTGACCATTGCCCACATCTCCAAGAAGCTCGACCTGATGGACATCCCGTCGTTCGTGGAGTATTCGTGGGACCGCGCCCAGGGTGGTGTGAAGCGTAGCGGCTCCAGCCCGGTTCGCTATTTCTACGAGAACTATGGCGACCCCTCCGACATGGACATCTACCGCACGCTGTCGCCTGTTGACTGGCAGGACGAGGTGATGAACGAGACACCGCTGAACTACATGGCCAACGTGTCTATCGGCGGTGGTAGCGAGAAGACCCGCTTCAACCTCTCACTGACCCAGACCGACGATAAGGGTATCATCATGGGTTCGGGCGTGCGCCGCACCAACCTGAGCCTGAAGCTGGCCACCCAGCTGCACAAGAACCTGAAGTTCGAGTACAACCCCACCATCACCTATCGTCGCGACGAGGGTGCCGGCGGTGACAACGTGGGTACCGGCGGTATCATCGACGTGCTGAAGTACGTGCCGACAGCCGGCTATCGCCAGTTTGCACGCTGGAACGGAAACTGGGAGGATGCCGACATCGCCAACGCGTTCAACGAGACGAACCCCGTGAACGATATCGGCACCAACGTGCAGAAGAAGCACACCTATACGCTGAACAACCGCTTCGCGCTGACCTGGAAGCCCATCAAGAACCTGACACTGCGTTCGGAGGGTAACTACAGCGTGAGCTTCAGAGACATCAACCGCTTCTACGGTGCGCTGACCGCCACCGGTAAGAAGTACAACTCGCAGCCGGTGGCATCGATCACCAACCGTACCACACAGTCATATACGTGGACGAACACCGCCAGCTACGACCTGACGCTGAAGGACAACCACAACTTCTCGTTCCTGCTCGGACAGGAAATCTACAACCGCCAGTACAAGGAGACCGCACAGACCAACCGCTACTTCGACCGTACCGTGTCGGCAGAGAAGGCTTTTGACAACATGGGTCTCGGTACACCGTATCTGTCGAGCTCGGTGCTCTCTACGGCTGACCGCACGGCATCGTTCTTCGGACAGATTTCGTATAACTACAACCACAAGTACCTGCTGTCTGTCACCATGCGTGCCGACGGTAGCTCGAAGTTCGCAAGCGGCTACAAGTGGGGCTACTTCCCCTCTGTATCCGGTGCGTGGGACCTGAAGCAGGAGAAATTCCTGAAAGACGTGAAATGGATCGACCAGTTGAAGCTCCGCGTGGCCTTCGGTCTGGCCGGTAACAACCGCATCGATGCCGACCTGTGGCGCTACCTCTATAATATGGAGGTGGAAGGCGGCCCCGGCTTCGGCGAGACCCGCCAGTATGGCGAGATGTTCTACTCGAAGCCCGGCAAGTATCCCAACGAGGAACTGAAGTGGGAGACCACCATCACCCGTAACTTCGCCTTAGACCTGTCGTTCTTCAACGGACGCCTGAAGATTACCCCCGAGCTGTACTTCAACACCACCCGCGACCTGCTCTACGACTCGACGATTCCCGCCGTGTCCGGTTACACCAAGCAGCAGCAGAACATCGGTAAGGTGCAGAACAACGGTTTCGAGCTGACCATCAACGGCGACATTCTCCGTGGCAAGGACTACGTGCTGAGCGCCAACTTCACCTTAGGCCACAACAAGATGACCGTCAAGGAGCTGAACGCTACCGACTCGCAGCTGTACAACTATAGCAGCCGCTTCTCATCGTCAGGCAAGGACGACTACCTGCTTGAGGTAGGCAGCGAGGTGGGCCAGATTTATGGCTACATCTACGACGGCGTTTATACCATCAACGACTTCAAGGCCAGCGGCTATTCGCAGAAGTCGAAGTGGGAAGTCCAGGACGGCGTGCCCACGATGACCACCGACGTACTGGCTGCCTCTAACTCCGGCGATCCCACGATGCCCGGTAAGATCAGGTTCAAGGACCTCGACGGCGACGGCAAGATTACCACCAAGGACCGCACCGTCATCGGTAAGACCAACCCGACGCTGCAGGGCGGTTTCGGCCTGAGCGGCTCGTGGAAGGACTTCGACTTCGCTGCCAACTTCACCTACATGCTGAACTTCGACGTCTATAATGCTACGGCTTACGCTCTGTCGTCAAGCTCTGGCACGAAGACCACCTATTCGAACGTGATGGCTGAGTTCAGCCGCGACAACCGCTGGGTATATACCACCAACACCGGTCGCCACGAGGACTACTGGACCGAGCCTTACACCATCTCCGAGTACATCACCGAGAATGCCAACAAGGCTCTGTGGAACCCCGCCGACCTCGTGACCAATACCATCAACTCGTACTTCGTAGAGGACGGCTCGTTCCTGCGCTGCAACGACATCACTATCGGTTACACCCTGCCCAAGAAGTGGATACAGAAGGCTGGTCTCTCCAAGCTGCGCGTCTATGCGTCGGCCAGCAACCTGTTCATCATCACCGGCTACTCCGGCTATGACCCCGAGGTTGACATCCAGTCAGGTCTCACCCCGTCTATGGACTACAACCGCTACCCGCGCAACCGCGCCTTCACGTTCGGTGTAAACCTGTCTTTCTAACAACAAATAACAAGCAAACTGAAACAATATGAAATTGAAGAATATCATCATCGGTGGACTTGGACTGCTGTCGCTCACGGCATGCAACGACTACCTGGACGTAGAAGCGCCCTCCAAGTTCCAGCCTGAGGACATCTACAACTCCGTCAAGGACGCCGGTCAGGCCCTGAACGGTGTGTATGCGGAGATCATGTCCAGCAACTGCTTCGGTCAGGCCTACACCTACAGCCTCATTCTCAACAGCGACGTGGACTTCTGCACCAGCAGCAGTGAGAACGACGAGACTGACACCCCGAAGCGTTACGACCAGACCGCAGCCGGCAAGACTGCCAACAACGTATGGAACGCCACTTATTCGGCCATTGAGTCTGCCAACAACTTTATCTACTACCTGCAGAACAGCTCGATGTACATGCCCACCAACGATGCATACAGCACGCTGACACAGTACATGGGCGAGGCCAAGGTGATTCGTGCCATGCTCTACTACGAGCTGATGTGCTACTGGGGCGACGTGCCCTTCAGCATGCAGCCCACGCGCGTGACCAACAACTTCTATCCCCCCATCACGTCGCGCGATGTCGTCGCACGTACCATCATGGAGGACCTGATCTCGATTGCACCGAGCATGAAGCAGACACCGCAGATTGCCGAGGGTGTGGAGCGCATCTCGCAGGAGGCTTGCTGGGCCATGATAGCCCGCATCGGCCTGCAGGCTGCCGGCTACTCGCTGCGCCATGCTGCCGGCGACGCCACGACCTATGGCTTCATGGGCAAGCCGTCGGCTACCGACGAGCAGTGGTTCCTCACGCAGGCCCAGGCCTACGCCAAGAAGGTGATCGAGGCCCGGACGCACAACCTGCAGAACAGCTATCAGGACGTGTTCCTGAACGAGTGTAACTTCCGCGTGGTGAACGACGACGACCCCATCTTCGAGATTCCGTTTGCCAAGGAGTCGTCTGGCTACATCGGCTACCGTACAGGTCCGAAGTTCGAGTCGAGCGGCGGTTCCACCAACTACCAGTGGGGTGAGTGCGGCGGCCAGCAGCAGATCAACAACCTGTTCCGCTTCAGCTACCTGCCCGGCGACACCCGCAAGGATGCCACCATCGGCTGGTGGTACTACACCTTCGACGGTATTCCCAAGATCAACACCAACATCACGGTCTATAACAACAAGTGGTCGAAGCTGTTCAACACCACGAGTGCCTTCTCAAGCATCACCACTGGCAACACCGGCATCAACTATCCGTACATCCGCTACGCCGACGTGCTGTTGATGTTTGCCGAGGCCGACGTGAAGCTGAGCGGTGCCGTGAGCAACGAGGCCCTCGATGCCGTACAGCAGGTGCGCAACCGGGCCTATATCGGCTCTTCGGTGGCAGCCCCGCAGATTTTCGTGCTCGACCCCGACGAGTTCCTGGAGACCATCCTGAAGGAGCGCAGCTGGGAGTTTGCCGGCGAGAACAGCCGTTGGAAGGACCTCGTGCGCAACAACCTGCTGTCGCGTGAGCTCTACTTCACCTTCCTGCGCAACATTGCCGTAGCTGGCGAGATGGGCGGACAGGGCGACGCTGTCGTAAACGACATGGTGGCCATGCACGACGGTATCGACTACTTCGGCGGCACGCTGGGCGAGACCTACACCCAGGAGGAGATTGACGCTGCCATCCCCGGCGACAACGCCTTCGGCAAGACCGCCGGCAAGGACAAGGAGCAGATTGTACCCGCCACCTTATACTATGTATATATGAAGAACCCGCAGAAGAACAGCTACTTCGCCAACCACGAGTTGCCCGTGCTCTACCTCTTCAACCCCGAGGCTAACAACCAGAAGTACAAGAGCGACTACAACACGGCCGAGAAGTTCTTCAAGTACATCCGTCAGACCTACCCGAGCTCGCCGGTAGCAGCCTACCAGCCATTGGGCGACTTCGACGACGCTGCCGCTACGCTGAAGTATGAGATGAAGTCGGCCGACTTTGCCACCAAGTATTGGAAGGACGGCAACGACTACGCCGAGAACTCTGTGCTCTACTCGATGTACGGATTCATCCGCGCCGACCGCAACAACAAGGCTATCTACCAGTTCAACCGCAATGGCGTGGCTGTTCCCTTCGACATCTCTGTTGACCAGAGCGCCGACCTGCCTGTGGTGCGCTACCTGATGCCCATTCCCCGTGAGGCCATCACACGCGCCAGCGGTGCTTACCAGAATTACTATGGTTACTAAACACTTTATTCCAACAAGAATATGAAAAAGATCTTATTATATTCATTCGCACTGCTGACCGCCTTTGCCTCTGTCTCGTGCAGCGACAAGGATGAAGCCAGCTACGATGCATCGTCAGACCGTCTGATGACCCCCATATTTCGTACCAACCGTACGATAGCCAAGGGCCAGACAGACCCCTACCTCTGCCAGGTAGTAGGGCGCAACAGCATGCAGCTCTACTGGTCGCAAGTGAAGGGTGCCATTGGTTACGAAATCAAGGCATCTACCGAGCAGAGCATTGCCGGCGCCCCCGAGAACTGGGACAACACGAAGCTGCTTGCCCTCGACACCGTGCTCTACGGCGAGACCCAGGACCAGCTGCTGCTGAAAGACCTGATGTTCTCGAAGACCTACCGCTTTGCCATCCGTGCCCTGTCGCCCCGTGGCGAGGGTCACCACTCTCAGTGGTTCGGCACCGGCAACCTGCACCAGTGGACGGACATGGTGTACTACGACATGCTCGACAAGTACAAGGTGCCGTTGATCATCGCGCAGAAAGCCAACGTGGAAAAGGAGAAGTTCGACATCATTCTGGACCGCAGCTATGACCACAGCGGCAGCTACAAATACACTGCCGACGAGCTGGAAGAGATGGACGAATACTACAACACCGTGACCGACAACTGGGGCAAGAAGGTGTGGAAGGTGGACTATCTGGTCATTGAGCCTGCCGCCTCGAACCCCGACGCACAAGTGCCCTCACAGTTCAAATACCCCGGCATGCCGGTGGCTGACTTGTTCGGCGAGGACGGCACGGCCACGATTACCGTTGAAGGCCTGGACCAGAACTCGGTGTACAACCTCTATACCTACGACGAAGCCATCCTGCAGGAAAAGGGTAAGACCGAGACCGGAGGTATTAACATCAGCAAGGGTCTGAACTATGCCCAGCAGAACCTGAACATCAGCGTGCGCACGAAGGGCGACCCGGGAGAACCCATCACCATCGAGCCCGCTCCGCAGGACACCATGCACTACATCAGCAACGATGCCGAGTTAAGCATCAAGCTGCCCATTGCCGCCACCTCTATCCAGCCCATGCTGGAGGAATACATGAAGAGCAACGCATACGCCGAGAACCAGGTGTTCTACCTGCGCGGCGGCGAGATCTACTTCATCCGCGCGGGTCTGCAAGTCTATAAGGGCTTCAAGCTGGCCACGCTGCCCGAAGACGTTGCCACGAAGGGCCGTGCCAAGGTGTTCCTGTACTATCCGCAGGTACTTGATATCAGCGGCGGTACGTCACCCTCGCCGGCTATGTTCATGCTGAGCCGCCAGCCTATCGGCTCTGAGAACCCGATGATTACCATCGACATCGACAAGTTCGAGCTCGAGGACATCGACTTCGCCATCCCCTACGCCCGTAACATCGGCGACGGCAGCGGCGTGGTGAGCAACAGCTACTTCATGAACATGTACTCCAACGGTATGGGTTCTGTGGTAGAAGGCATCAGCATCAAGAACTGCTCGTTCCAGGGCATCGTCGGCGGCTTCTACCGCGTGCAGGCCAACTACGGTGTGCGCATCAAGGAGTTCATCATCGACAATGTCGATTTCTACAACGGTGGTTACTATTCTACCAGCGGTCGCCGCTACAACTGGTTCCACGCCAATCCCGAGGCCAACCCGACCATCAACATCTGGGAGAACTTCGTGATGCGTAACTGCACCATCTACGACCACCCGCTCGGCTACATGTTCAACCACAACAAGCAGCAGACCATTGAGTGGGGCAGCGACCTGCACTACAACATCACGCTGGAGAACAACACGTTCATCAACCTGAACACCTGTAATGTAGGCAACTCGATGCTGTTCAACACCCGTTGGATTCCCGGCGGCTCGACGTTCACCATCAAGCGCAACCTCTTTGTGCTGACGCGTAACGACGACGACACCGAGCGCACCATGGTTCAGGCCGGTTGCGACATCCGTACCATCAACGGCTCGGGCACCATCACTCTGGACTTCGAGGACAACTACTCGACGAACGACAACCTGACCGACGGCCAGATCTGGAGCAACACCGCATCGGCATTCGACTACACACAGAAGAACACCTTCGGTGCCCTGTCGAAGACCTATGATGTGACGTGGGGCAATCCCGAAGTCGGTGCCGAGGGTCTTACCGTCAAGGTGGCCGACATCTCTGCCAAAGACCTGATGGTTCAGCCCAACCCGCCTCACAAGTTCAATCCTGCCGCCGTCAGCCACTGGGATCACCAGTGCGACGGTATCGACGGCACGGTGACGAACGTCGATAAGCAGATACGCAGCGACTACCAGCCGGGTATGGTTGACCTGCACTTCAAGAACAAGAGCAACGTGCTCGTCGAGAAGCAGATTGGTGCTCCGAAGTGGCGCCAGTAATCCATCGCTCGCAGACTGTTAAGTCTCTATAGCCATGAGGGCAGACGCGACATCCAGCGTCTGCCCTCATTACTTTTAACAAGAAATATTTGGTGATTTCCACCAAATCAGCTAACTTTGCAGCATGAACAGCAAACTATAAAAAAATGATGAAACTGAACAAACAACACCTGATGGCGGCAGCCCTGCTGCTCGCCGCTAACCTATGCACCACGCCCCTGCTGGCCGAGGGCACGAAGACACCGGCATTCCCCGGTGCTGAAGGCTACGGACGCTACACCACGGGCGGACGCTGCGGCAACGTCTATGCCGTCACCAACCTGAACGACGCGGGCGAGGGCTCGCTGCGCTGGGCTTTGTCGCAAAAGGGTCCGCGCACCATTGTATTCAATGTCGATGGCACCATCCATCTGCAGTCGCCGCTGAAGATTCCCTCCAACACCACGCTGGCCGGACAGACGGCCCCCGGCATGGGTGTCTGCGTGGCCGACTATCCCTTCTCCATTGAGGGCAGCAACGTCATCGTGCGCTACATGCGCATCCGCCTGGGCAACAAGAACGTACTCGTGAACGGTGCCGACGGATGGGACGGCTTCGGCGGCTACGAGCAGACCGACATCATCATCGACCACTGCTCCGTCAGCTGGAGCATCGACGAGTGCCTGTCGGTCTATGGCAACATCAACACCACCGTGCAGTGGTGCATTGCCGCACAGAGCCTGGTCAACTCCGGCCACTCGAAGGGTGCCCACGGCTACGGCTGCATCTGGGGCGGCAGCGGGGCCTCGTTCCACCACAACCTGCTGGCCCACCACTCGTCGCGCTCGCCGCGCCTCGGCGGTCGCCCCTGGACGCAGTTAGACGAGCGCATCGACATGCGCAACAACGTGTTCTACAACTGGGCCGGCGAGGGCAGCTACGGCTACGAGGCGCAGAAGGTGAACATCGTGAACAACTACTTCAAGCAGGGGCCCGGCACCGCCACTCAAAACGCCAGCAAGCGACTGCGCGTGGCCGCTCCGGGCATCCGTACCACGAGCTACGTCCAGCAGTACCCCGCCTACGAGCCTGCCCTGCACATCTGGGGCAAATACTATGTCGATGGCAATGCCAACTTTACGGCAGCCAACAAGGAGAACACCGCCGTGCGCAACAACAACTGGAACTACGTATATAGCCAGATAGATGGCGACGCCTGCGACGGCACCTACACCGACAAGACCAAGGACACCATCAAGCTGGCACAGCCCATCCCCTTCGTACATACCACGTCGCACCTCTCCGCCAACTATGCCTACGCCTACGTCACCCAGTATGCCGGAGCCTGCAAGGGCGGCGTGCATGATGCCGTAGATGAGCAGGTGCTCAACGACACCAAGAAGGGCACGGCCACGGCGACCGGCGAGGGTCTCGGTGCGGGCTTCATCAACACGCAGGACGACAACACCGCCATCGTGGCCAAGTACGGCTCGGCATGGCCCACACTGACCGAGGGCGAGAAATGGACCGACACCGACGGCGACGGCATGCCCGACAGCTGGGAGACCGCCAACAAGCTGAACCCCAACGACGCTACCGACGGCAATGCCACCACGCTATCGACTGAAGGCTACACCAACTTAGAGGTCTATATGAACAGTCTGGTGGCCGACATCACCGCCAAGTGTACCGAGCTGAACTACAACGGTGGAACCCTGACATCCGCCGAGGTGGTGGGCCAGGAGGACGTGCCTGAGTCGAGCATCGGCAAGCAGGGCGGAGGCAGCGAAGAGCCGACCGTCACCAATGCCTACGCCATCCAGAGCGACGATGCCAACGTAGGTCCCGGCCTCAGCATCACCGCCGTCGAGGGCATCACCGCCACGTTCGACGACGGGTCGTGGGAGGTTGGCGGCAGCCAGAGCGCAGCCACCACGTCCGACGGTGTGGCACTGACTGGCAAGTACGCCACCAACAGTACCACCAACGGCCTGAAGGTCACCTTCGCTACCACCCAGGCCGGCACGCTGTCCATCTTCTTCGGCGGCGACATCCCCACCAACAAGAAACTGCAGATGACCGACAACGACGGCAATGGGCTGACCGCCACCGTCATCAGCACCGGCGCACAAGTTTCCCACAACACCTATCCCACAGCAAATATAGCTGCCTGGGACGGCGTGAACTATACCCTACAGGCCAACAAGACCTATACCTTCTGTGCTACCGGCACGAAGTGGCGCTTCGCAGGTTTCCGCTTCGTTGCCGATGCCGCCGGCATCAGCAGCATCACCGCCGACGGACAGCAGACCGGCGGAGCCTTCTACACCCTGCAGGGCGTGCGCGTCAGCCAGCCGCAGCGTGGCATCTATATCCGCAACGGCAAGAAGGTCATCGTCAGGTAAGCGGCGACAAGCCCTACCCTACCTCACAGCAGGAGCAGCACCGTCTGCCCCTGCTTTTTTATGGCGAAAAAATTGATTTGCCCATCTATGTAATGAATAGCAAAAACGAACAGGCGTTATTAGGAATGGCCGTATTATCTTTGGGTGATTTTTCCTCTACCCATTATTGCAGTTCCGATGGGCAGCAATGGCTAAGATTTCAATTTCAGCTTCTTGACGAAGACTGGTTGGTATAAAGATAATTTTCGACACCTGCTAAAAAAACGGGCAAAAAATTTGGCAATGTACAGAAAAAGCCGTAATTTTGCACCAGAAGTAGCGGCATGGCTCAACGGCTATCCTGCTGACTATCAGCAAACCGCCGTACTGCCGCCACAAAGCAAGGCGCAACGACAAGCTAAAGCAAACTCAATTTACTAACATTCATTTAATTACAAACAAAAAAAACAACAAGCGTATGAAAAAAATTTTTACTCTTTTGACACTCATGGTGCTCAGCATGACGGCGTGGGCAGGTGACGTGTACAAAATTACGTTCAATGGTGCAAACGCGGAGTTCAAAAATGGCGAAGCTGCGGATGCTGGCAGTTTCTTTTCATGGAACACTGCAAAGCATAATTTTAATAGTAAGTTTAATGGTGCCACATGGGATGGAACAAGTTTTACCAGTGGCTTGAAAATGGAGGGTGCCACTAGCGTCTCTTTCAGTTCTACAGCTACTGCTACCGTGACCATTGTCCAGTCGACATGGAGTGATAAAACTCTCAAGTTTGATGGTGCAGAATTGGCTGTTGCCGATGCTGCTGCTGGTACAGGCTGTCGCATTTACACTATTACAGATGTTGCCGCTGGAGATCATGCAATGACTCGTGGAAGCGGAGAGAGCGGCGTATTTGCCATTCAGGTAGAATACACGGGTGCAGTGATGACTAAGCTGGCTACCCCTGAGATTACATTCAACGCTACTACCGGCGAGGTGACCATCGCCGCAGTGGACAATGCCACAGAGTTACGCTACACCACCGACGACACCAACCCCGACGAAATGAAGGGTGACGTTTACAGTGCTCCCTTCACTGTAGCAGACGGCACTGTGGTAAAGGCCATTGCCATTGGTACTGGTAGCTATATTAATTCTGATATCGCCTCGAAGCAGGTGCTGATTGAGGGTACCGTTCCCGTGGCTCCCACCATCGTGAGCCAGGCCGGTGCTGTGGGCATCACCTGCGCCACACCCGCTGTCACCATCGAGTATAGCACAAACAACGTTGACTTTAATCCGTACACCTATGCTTTCTATCTGTATGATGACGCTACCGTCTATGCTCGCGCAAAACGTGGCGACAAGACCTCTGAGGTGGCTCAGTTCGACTTCAAGGCTGTTGCCCAGCCCAACGACGTAGAGACAGTGGTGATTGTAATCCCCGATGGCACAGAAGACAACTCATTCACGGTTGAAGGTTGCACACTGACCATTACTGGCAACGCCAGCAAGAACTACACTCTTGGTGGTAATAAGATTACTATTGATGGTGTTGAGCACAATACAGCAAAGCTCTCTAACGGTGCACAGAACACGCTGACGTTGCCCGAAGGCAAGAAGGCTGTCCGCCTGACGCTGTACAGCTTTGTGAACGCCGCTTCTGCTGGTGCCAGAACGTCTGGCTGGTCTGAGGTGAATGGCGTCAGCTACGACGTGAAGGAGGCTCCCATGGGCGCATTCACTGATGTCGCTGTATCGGATGGCTTGGTTGCCAATCCTGATGTACGCAGCTATCTGATTGACGGACAGAACAAGGTGACCTTCACCAACACCGGCGAGCAGCTCTGCTTCTTTGCCGTTGTCGATATCGCTACCGATTCAACCGTCATTCCTACCGGCATCAACACCGTGAAGGCTGCCGAGGCTGCCGCCGACGGTGCTGCTTACAACCTCGCCGGCCAGAAGGTGAACGCAGGCTACAAGGGTCTGGTCATCAAGAACGGCAAGAAGGTGATTGTGAAGTAAGCGATACTGAATTCATCCCCTATAACAGCAGGAGCAGCATGGTCTGTTCCTGCTTTTTTTATGGCCTAATATATATGCGCGCAAAGAGGCCAAGCCGCCATGAGTAGTTAATTTCTCTGAAAGTGGCGGTAGTTACACAAATAATTTGTACCTTTGCCGATTGAAAGCAAAAGACAGAACAGAAAATGGCTTGCATACTACATATAGAAACCAGCACGAACGTCTGTTCGGTAGCCGTATCGGAAGACGGACAGTGCATCTTTGAACAAGTGGAGCGCGGCGAGAAAGGTGCCGGAGCCGAGCGCCTGGGCACGATGATAGACGAGGCGCTATCGTTCACCGACAACCATGCCATCCCCTTCGATGCCGTGGCCGTCAGCTGCGGCCCCGGCTCGTACACCGGGTTGCGCATCGGCACGTCGATGGCCAAGGGCATCTGCTTTGGTCGCGACCTGAAGCTGATAGCCGTGCCTACGCTGGAACTGCTGTGCGTGCCCGTGCTGCTGAGGGAGCTGGTGGCGGAAGACGACGCCCTGCTCTGCCCCATGCTCGACGCCCGCCGCATGGAGGTATATGCCGGTCTGTACGACCGTGGGCTGAAGCCGGTCCGCGAGGTGCGTGCCGACGTGGTGGATGCCGACACCTACCGCCAGTGGCTCGACGAGCGGCCCGTCTATTTCTTCGGCAACGGTGCCAAGAAGTGTATGGACACCATCGACCACCCCAACGCCCGTCTGATAGACGGCATCGAGCCAATAGCCAAATGGATGCAGCCGATAGCCGAACGGCGCTTCCTGCAGGAACAGTATGAGGACGTGGCCTACTTCGTGCCCTTCTATCTGAAGGACTTCGTGGCCATCAAGCCGAAACCCCTGCTGTAAGGGACAGACCGGAGGCAGCTGTCGGCCTTGTCGGCAGAAGAAGAAACCAGCCTTGTCGGCAAATGAGAGAAAAAAAAAGAAACGATAATTGGCAAACAGAATATAACACTGATGAACATCAAAGGATTAGACTACAACACACAGCGCGACCAGCTGGTGATGCCGGAGTACGGCCGCGAGATACAGAAGATGGTGGAAGTGGCCGTCAGCCTGCCCACGAAGGACGAGCGCATGCGCTGTGCGAAGACCATCATCCGGCAGATGGAGAACAAGAACCCCATGTTGCGCGAGAATGCCGGCTACGAGCAGACGCTGTGGGACCATCTGTTCCTGATGAGCCATAAACAGTTGGACATCGACTGGCCCTACGACGTGAGCAACGCCGAGAAGATGACGTCGAAGCCGCAGCCCATGCAGCACCCCGTGAAGGACGAGAAGGCTCACCTACGCCACTACGGGCGGCTGCTCACGAAGGTGTTCGAGCAGCTGAAGCAGATGCCCGAAGGCAGCGAGCGCGACGAGCTGGTGCGCCAGACGGCCAACCAGATGAAGCGCGACCTGGCCGCATGGGGTCACGGTTCGATAGACGATGAGAAGGTGGCCGACGACCTGGCTCGCTTCACCGACGGCAAGATACAGATAGACCTGTCGAAGTTTCATTTCGAGCGCATCAGCGGCGCGCAAGTGCCTAACGAGCCGAAGCGCAAGCGGAAGAAATGAGGCGATGTGCCGTTGTTCCGTTATACCGTTATACCGATATCCCGTTATTCCGTTATACCGTTATTGCGTTATTCCGTTATTCCGTTATTCCGTTAAATCGTTAAATCGAAAATTTCCCTCACGATGTCATCATTCAAGATAGAAGGCGGCCATCTGCTCCAGGGCGACATCACGCCACAGGGTGCCAAGAACGAGGCCCTGCAGGTCATCTGTGCCACACTGCTCACCAGCGAGGCAGTGACCATCGAGAACATTCCCGACATCCGCGACGTGAACAACCTCATCCTGCTGCTGAAAGACATGGGCGTGAAGGTGACGAAGAAACCCGGCACGGCGAACGGCTACACGTTCCAGGCCGACGCGCTGAACATGGACTATCTTGAGAGCGACCAGTTTGTGGCCCACTGTGCCGAGCTGCGCGGCTCGGTGCTGATGATTGGTCCACTGCTGGCCCGCATGGGGAAGGCCGTCATAGCCACCCCCGGCGGCGACAAGATAGGCCGTCGGCGGTTGGACACCCATTTCCTCGGCTTCAAGATGCTGGGTGCCGAGTTCCGCCATATCGAGCAACGCAACGTCTATGAGATACATGCTGGCGGCAGCAGCCGGCAGTCGGCAGCCTCATCGCCGGTAGGAGCCGCGAAAGGCCGGAACACACTGAAAGGCGCCTACATGCTGCTGGACGAAGCCTCGGTGACGGGCACCGCCAACATCATCATGGCGGCCGTCATGGCCGAGGGCACCACCACAATATACAATGCCGCCTGCGAGCCCTACGTGCAGCAGCTCTGCCACATGCTCAACCGCATGGGGGCCAACATCAGCGGCATCGGCTCGAACCTGCTCACCATCTGCGGCGTCAGCCATCTGCACGGCACGCGCCACCGCCTGCTGCCCGACATGATTGAGGTCGGCTCGTTCATCGGCATGGCAGCCATGTGCGGCAACGGCATCCGCATCAAGAACGTGTCGCTGCGCCATCTGGGCATCATTCCCGATGCCTTCCGCCGACTGGGTGTGCAGGTAGATGCCGACGGCGACGACCTCTTCATACCCCGTCAGGAGCACTATGTCGTTGACACGTTCATCGACGGCACCATCATGACGCTGGCCGATGCACCGTGGCCCGGACTGACGCCCGACCTGCTGAGCGTGCTCATTGTGGTGGCCACCCAGGGGCGCGGCACGGTGCTGTTCCACCAGAAGATGTTCGAGAGCCGACTGTTCTTCGTGGACCGACTCATCGACATGGGCGCACAGATCATCCTCTGCGACCCCCACCGCGCCGTCGTCGTAGGCCACGACCGCACGCGCCAGCTTCGCGGCAGCCGCATGTCCAGTCCCGACATCCGTGCAGGCATCGCCCTGCTCATAGCGGCCATGAGTGCCCGCGGCACAAGCCACATCAGCAACATCGAACAGATAGACCGTGGCTACGAGCACATAGAAGACCGACTGAACGTCCTCGGTGCCAAAATCACCCGCGAGCAGTGACGGTTGCCACCTATTATATATATAAGGAAAAGCAAACCATGATTAAAGAAGAAGACGTTTACAAGATAGGCCACCTGGGCAAGCCCCACGGCGTGAACGGCGAGATGTTCTTTTACTTTGACGACGACATCTTCGACCGCGTAGATTGCGACTATCTGATAGTGGCCGTCGATGGCATCCTCGTACCGTTCTATCTGGACCAGTACCGCTTCCGCAAGGGTTCTGTGGCCTTGGTGAAATTCACCGATGTCGATACCGTGGAGCGCGCCACCGAGATGACCAATGCCGAGGTGTTCTTCCCCCGCGAGCTGGCAGAGGCGGAAGACGAGGTGCCCACGCTGCAGTTCCTCATCGGATTCGACATCATCGATGCCGCCACCCGACAGCCGGTAGGCACCATCACCGGCGTGAACGACAGCACGGCCAACATCCTGTTCGAGCTGGACAACGGCCGCCTCATACCGGCCAGCGACGACCTGATACTCAACATCGACACCGAGCGCGAGGAGATCGTGGTTGACATTCCCGAAGGGCTGCTCGAACTGTAGCACAGCTCGGAAAATCACAATATTATTTGCATTTTCTCTCACTAATTTGTACCTTTGCAGCCAAATTGCAAAAACATGGCACCTAACAAGAAGAAACAAATATGCATTCTCGGCTCGACAGGGTCGATAGGCACACAGGCCTTACAGGTCATAGAGGAACACTCCGACCTATACGAAGTTTACTGCCTGACAGCCAACAACAAGGTAGAACTGCTGGCCGAGCAGGCCCACCGCTTCCACCCCGCCGCCGTGGTGATAGCCAACGAGGCACGCTACGACGAGCTGCGCCGGCTCATGGACGACATGCCCGACGTGAAGGTGTATGCCGGGCGGCAGGCTCTCGACGAAATCGTAGAGGCCGGCCCTATCAACATGGTGCTGACGGCCATGGTGGGCTTTGCCGGACTGTCGCCCACCATCCATGCCATCAAGGCCCGCAAGGCAATCGCACTGGCCAACAAGGAGACGCTGGTGGTGGCTGGCGAACTGATACGCAACCTCGCAGCCGAATACCATGCCCCCATTCTGCCCGTTGACAGCGAGCACTCGGCAATCTTCCAGAGTCTGGTGGGCGAGGATGCCAACCCGATAGAGAAAATACTGCTCACGGCATCGGGCGGTCCGTTCCGCAACTTCAGCATGGAACAGCTGCAGACGGTGACCAAGGCCGACGCCCTGCGCCACCCCACATGGGACATGGGCGCCAAGATTACCATCGACTCGGCCACGATGATGAACAAAGGCTTCGAGGTCATCGAGGCCAAGTGGCTCTTCGGCGTCAAGGCCAGTCAGATACAGGTGCTTGTACACCCGCAGAGCATCGTACACTCGGCCGTGCAGTTCCACGACGGTGCCGTGAAGGCCCAGCTGGGCGTGCCCGACATGCGGCTGCCCATCCAGTACGCCTTCTCCTACCCCAAGCGTCTGACGCTTTCCGGCGACCGCCTCGACCTCTTTGCCACACAGAAATTAGAGTTCTTCGAGCCTGACCTGCAGAAGTTCCGCTGTCTGGCACTGGCTTTCGAAGCCATTCAGAAAGGCGGCAACATGCCGTGCATCGTCAATGCCGCCAACGAGATAGTGAACCGTGCCTTCCTGGAAGACCGCTGCTCGTTCCTGCAGATGAGCGACATCATTGCCGAGACCATGCAGCGCTGCACCTTCTCCGCCCAGCCCGACTACGACACGTATGTGGCCACCGACGCCGAAGCCCGCCGCATAGCCGCCGAGCTATTAACGAAATAACGAAACATCGAGAAATCGGAATAACGGTATAACGGAATGTCGGAATAACGGGATAACGAAATATCGGAATAACGAAATAACGGTATAACGGAATAACGGTATAACGGAATAACGGTATAACGGAATAACGACACATCGTACCCCCCCAACGAAAACAACAACGAAACAATGGAAATATTCTTAATCAGAGTCCTACAATTCATCCTGGCTATCTCGCTGCTGGTACTGCTGCACGAAGGCGGCCACTTCTTCTTCGCCAAGCTCTTCGGTGTGAGGGTGGAGAAATTCTATATCTTCTTCGACTGGAAATTCAGCCTGTTCAAGTTCAAGCCCAAGAACAGCGACACGGAATACGGCATCGGATGGCTGCCGCTCGGCGGCTACTGCAAGATATCGGGCATGATAGACGAGAGCTTCGACACGGAACAGATGAAGCAACCCGTGCAGCAGTATGAGTTCCGCGCCAAGCCCGCCTGGCAGCGGCTGCTCATCATGATTGGCGGCGTGCTGGTCAACTTCCTGCTGGCCCTGTTCATCTACGGACAGATACTCTTCTGGTGGGGCGACACCTACGTGCCCGTGAAAGACATGACGCTCGGCATGAAGTTCAACGAAGAGGCCAAGTCGTACGGTTTCCGCGACGGCGATATATTAATTGGTACGGAGAAGCACGCCTTCAAGGACTTCTCGGCCGACCTCTACCGCGACATCTCGGAAGCTCACCGCGTAGATATCGTCCGCGACAGCAAGCCCATGAGCATCACGCTGCCCGGCGAGCTGAACCTGCTGGGCATGCTGAAGGCCGACCCGTCGTTTGTGCGCCCGCTGCTGCCTGCCGAGGTGGATAGCATCCTGCCCGGTACGCCGGCAGCCAAGATAGGCATGAAGAAGGGCGACCACATCCTGGCGCTGAACGGCAAGCCCGTCGATTCGTACAACGAGTTCATCAGCCTGTTGGGTGTCCAGCAAGACCTGTTGGCCACGGCAAAGACACCCGCCGACAGTCTGAAGGCACGCACGGTGACCCTGGTGTTCGGCAACAGCGAGCAGGCAGACACCGTGACCACCCAGCTGACCCGCGACCTGAAGCTCGGCTTCGTGGTGAAGAGCATCACAGGGCTCTATCAGCCCGTCACCATAGAGTACGGCTTCTTTGAGAGCATACCTGCCGGCATCAAGTACGGATGGCATGTGCTGGCCAGCTACGTAGATGACATGAAGTATGTCTTCTCGGCCGACGGTGCCAAGTCGTTGGGTGGCTTCGGGGCCATCGGCAGCCTGTTCCCGCCCACTTGGGACTGGTACATGTTCTGGAAGATGACGGCCTTCCTCAGCATCATCCTCGCCTTCATGAACATCCTGCCCATCCCGGCCTTGGACGGTGGCCACGTGCTGTTCCTGCTCTACGAGATGGTGACGCGCCGTAAACCCTCGGAGCAGTTCATGATACGCGCCGAGTACGTTGGCTTCGGCATACTGATACTGCTCATGGTGGTGGCCAACCTGAACGACATCCTGCGCTGGTTGGGGTATCTCTGACAAGGTAATAGCAGCTCCGACGAAAAAAAAAAGGAGTAAACGCATTTTTTTGGAGAAATCTGCCTGCTTTTTTCGAATTTTTCGTAACTTTGCAGGCAGATGACCAGAAACCTGCTGACCTTACTCCTGATAGCTGTCGGCAACATCCTTTCCGCTACCGCAGCTCCCTTGGACTATTCCAAGTTCAAGCCGCTACTTTTCGGTATCGACCTTGACTATGCTCCGCTGGAGTATGTCGATAAGCACGGCATGCCGCAGGGGCTGGACGTCGAGCTGACCAAGGAACTGATGCACCGCCTGAAGATTCCCTATACCTACCGGCCCAACACATGGGCCAACATCTCGGGCGACATCATCCACGGGCGCGTGGACTTAGGCATGATGGTCTATTCGCCCTACCGCGACAGCATCGTGAACTACTCGCGGGCCGTCTTCCACATGTACTATCAGGTGGTTTACCGCAAAGACGCGGGAGCCGAGTTTGACATGCGGCACATCAAGGGCAAGAGCGTGGCCTATATGTCGAGCCGCCCCATCACTGACACACTGAGCCACGCCGGAGCCGAGCTGCACGTGGTGCGCGACCTGCCGAAAGCCATCAACGACCTGTCGAAGGGCAAGTACGATGCCGTCGTCTGCTTCCGCTACCAGGCCCGCTACCACATCAAGAACCTGGGGCTGACGAACCTGAAGGCCGTTGACCTGACGCTGATACCGCGCGAATACTGCTATGTAAGCAAGAACCGCAACCTGATACGAGCCATCGACCGCGAACTGGTGAAGATGGAGAAAGAAGGCGTCATCGACAGAATCTACGGCGACTACATCGCTACGCTGGGCTACGGCGAGATACCGAGCTGGGTCTATTACTTGTCAGCAGCGGGTGTGATAGTCTTCCTGATCGTCATCGTCGTGCTGCAACGCATCAACAGCAGACGGCTGGAGAAAGAGATGCGCCGCGCACAGAAGTCGGAACGGCTGAAGGCGGTCTTTCTGGCCAACGTCAGCCATGCCCTGCGCACACCGCTGAACGCCATCATCGGCTTCTCTGACATCCTGATGAAGAGCGGCAACGACGACATACCCATGGAGGAAAGGCAGGAGATGGACTACCACATCCACAAGAACGGCAAACAGCTGCTCTACTTCATCAACGAGCTGCTGCAGCTCTCGGACATCGAAGGCAACGGGCTGCAATACCACATGACGGAAGCCGACATCGGGCTGCTGATGAGCGAGTGTATCGAGGCCACGCGGCCACAGGTGGAGGAGGGTGTCAAGATTGTTGCCGCCCCCCCGCACCAGCAGCTCATAGCCACGATAGACACCAGCCAGGTCAGGCTGCTGACGATGCACCTGCTGTCGAATGCCGCCCGCTATACCCATGAGGGCAACATCACCGTCAGCTACGAGGCACGCGACAACGGGCTGTACATTGCCGTGAAAGACACGGGCGAAGGCATCAACGAGCAACTGCAGGAAGACATCTTCACCTTACTAAATAATCAGAACACCTTCCTGCAGGAAAACACACCCGGTCTGGGACTCTCCATCTGCAAGGCCGTGGTCGATGCCCTGCACGGCAAAGTGGGAGCGCAGAGCCGTCACGGCGAAGGCTCTACGTTCTGGTATTGGATACCATGCAAAACGAAACACTGAAAGAAATGACAGGTTACAGAAGTAACCCTCACGGCCATTGCCGGTGACGGTTACCCCACTATGCCGGTAACGGTTACTCCAGATACTTGGCAATGGTCTGCAGACACTTCTCGGCATTGACCGGCTTCACCATGAAGTCGTCGCAACCGGCTTCGAGAGCCGACTGGCGGTCGCTGTCGAAGGCGTTGGCCGTAAGAGCCAGGACAGGCAGGTCGGGGTGCGATGCCTTGATCTGGCGCGTGGCCTCCAGGCCGTCCATCACCGGCATCTTGATGTCCATCAACACCAGGTCGGGCGTTTCGGTTTCCACCATCGTCACCGCCTCCTTGCCGTTGCGTGCCCTTACGAACTCGTAGTGCTTCTTCAGGATGTAGGTCATCAGCATGTAGTTGCTGTCATTGTCCTCTGCTACTAAAACTTTCTTCATAGCTCTTGAGTATATTTTTCGCGTTTTATCGTTAATAATTTACAAAAGTAATGATTTTTTCGCAATAACCTTGCTATTGTCGGCAATTTTAACTAATTTTGTACCTACTAATAATTATTATGCTATGATAAGGAAAACTATTCTATCCCTGACAGCAGGGTTTCTTTCGCTGGCCGCAACGAGTCAGAACGTGATGGAAGTGAACACCGCCAAGCTCGGTGCGCCCATCCAGCCGACCATGTACGGCATCTTTTTCGAAGACATCAATTTCGCTGCCGACGGTGGTCTGTACGGCGAGATGGTGAAGAACCGCTCGTTTGAATTTCCGCAGCATCTGATGGGCTGGCAGGCCTTTGGCAAGTATGAGCTGAAGGACGACGGACCCTTCGAGCGCTGTCCGCACTATATCGTGCTGAACGACCCGGAGCACAGAGAGCGTCGCACAGGTCTGGTGAACGAAGGCTTTTTCGGCATTGGCGTGAAGAAAGGCGAGTCCTACCGCTTCTCCGTATGGGCCAAGGCCCTGAAGGGCAAGGGAGCCATCCGCGTACAGCTGATCAACGAGAGCAGCATGGGCGAGCACCAGCAATTTGTGGAGCAGACGCTCGACATCACGTCGGCCGACTGGAAGAAATACACACTGACGCTCACCCCGAAAATCACGCTGAAGAAAGCCAAGCTGCGCATCTTCCTGAAAGGACAGAACGCCGTGGCCCTGGAGCATATCTCCCTCTTCCCGGTCAATACCTATAAGCAGCGCGAGAACGGCATGCGCCAAGACCTGGCCAAGGCGCTGGAAGACCTGCACCCCGGCGTGTTCCGCTTCCCTGGCGGCTGCATCGTCGAGGGCACCACGCTCGACACGCGCTACCAGTGGAAGAACACCATCGGTCCGGTGGAGAACCGTCCGCTGAACAAGAACCGCTGGGAAGACACCTTCGACTTCCGCTACTATCCTGACTACTACCAGTCGTACGGACTGGGCTTCTACGAGTTCTTCCAACTCAGCGAGGACATCGGTGCCGAACCGCTGCCCGTGCTGAGCGTCGGACTGGCGTGCCAGTTCCAGAACGGACCGGATGCCCATGCCAAGATGGACGAGCTGCAGCCCTTCATCCAGGACTGCTTAGACCTCATTGAGTTTGCCAACGGCCCTGCCGACAGCAAGTGGGGCAAGATACGTGCCGAGATGGGGCACCCCGCCCCGTTCAATATGAAGTTCATCGGTGTGGGCAACGAGCAGTGGGACGACCTCTACTACGAGCGGCTGAAGCCCTTCGTCGAGGCCATCCGCGCCAAGTACCCCGACATCAAGATTATCGGCACCAGCGGTCCCGACTCGGAGGGTAAGATGTTCGACAAGGGCTGGCAGGCCATGAAAGCCCAGAAGGCCGACCTGGTCGATGAGCACTACTACCGCCCGGAGCACTGGTTCCTGGGTACCCCCGATGCCAAGGAAAAGGAGAAATGGCCCAACTGCGGTGCCCTGCGCTACGACTCCTACGACCGCAAGGGTCCGAAGGTGTTTGCCGGCGAGTATGCCTGCCACGGCAAGGGCAAGAAGTGGAACCACTTCGAGACCTCGCTCTACGAGGCAGCCTTCATGACCGGTATCGAGCGCAATGCCGACATCGTACACATGGCCACCTACGCCCCGCTGTTCGCCCATGTTGACGGATGGCAGTGGCGCCCGGACATGATTTGGTACGACCAGACGCAGATGTTCAAGACGGTGAGCTACTATGTGCAGCAGCTCTATTGCACCAACGCCGGTACGAACGTGCTGACGCTGAACACCGCCGACCCGAACGACGCCAAGGGCAAGAAGCGTGTTCCCGTAGCCGGACAGGAGGGCATGAACGGCCTGTTTGCATCGGCCGTCTATGACAAGACCACCAACGAGGTCATTATCAAGATTGCCAACACGTCGAAACAGGAGCAGGCCATCACCGTCAACCTGAAAGGCATGAAGAACGGCGGCGTAGCAGAGACACTGACGCTGAGCCACAACGGTTCGATGGACGACGAGAACAGCATCGCCAAGCCCGACCTCATCACCCCGCAGCAGGGCACGGCTACCATTGCTGCCGACAGGAAGCACGCTGTGCTCAGCGACCGTCTGCCGGCGATGTCGTTCCGCATCTATCGTGTGAAGAAATAAACATTCTGACGATAACGTACAGCTGATGACTGTAGCAGACTATATCAACCAACAGAACTCGGGCGAACGGCGCTTCTCGTTCGAGGTGCTGCCCCCGCTGAAGGGCAACGGCACAGAAGCGCTGTTCGCCACGATTGACAAACTCGTGGAGTTCAACCCAGCGTTCATCAACATCACCACCCACCACTCGGAGTATGTTTACCGCGAGCTGGCCAACGGGCAGTACGAGCGGCAGCGCATCCGTCGCCGGCCCGGCACCATCGCCATTGCGTCGGCCATCCAGCAACGGTACCATATTCCCGTCGAGCCGCATGTCATCTGCAGCGGCACCACCATCGAGGACATAGAATACGAGCTGCTGGACCTGCAGTTCCTCGGTATCCGCAACCTCATGCTGCTGCGTGGCGACAAGGCCAAGGAAGACAGCCGCTTCACACCCACGCCGGGAGGCCATGCCCACACCACCGACCTGATTCGCCAGGTGGTGCGCTTCAATGAGGGGTTCTTTGCCGACGGCACGCCCATCAAGCACCCCGGCGCGAAGTTCGACTTCGGTGTGGCCTGCTACCCCGAGAAGCACGACGAGGCCCCCAACCTGGAGCGCGACATGGAATATCTGAAGCAGAAGCAGGATCTCGGAGCGCAGTATGCCGTCACGCAGCTGTTCTACGACAACGAGAAATACTTCTCCTTCGTAGAGAAAGCCCGCCAGATGGGTATCACCATCCCCATCATTCCCGGCATCAAGCCCATGGCCAAGCTGTCACAGCTGACCGTGGTGCCGAAGACCTTCCATTGCGATATTCCCGAGGCGCTGGCCAAGGAAATCGTGAAGTGCCACACCGACGAGCAGGCCCGCCAGCTGGGCATCGAGTGGACCACCGCCCAGTGCCGCGAACTCTACCGGCACGGTGTACACAACATCCACTTCTACACCGTCTCTGCCGTAGATTCCGTAGCCGAGGTGACCCGCCGGCTGAACAGCGAAGCATAAACCCACCCCCAGAAGGCATGAACGAAGGCGCAAAGATATCAGTAGTCATCAACACCTACAATGCTGCACAGCATTTAGAGGCTGTCCTGGAGTCGGTCAAGGACTTCGACGAGCTATTGGTATGCGACATGGAGAGTACCGACGACACCGTGGAGATAGCCCGACGGCACGGATGCCGCATTGTCACGTTCGAGCGGAAACAATATAATATTGTGGAGCCTGCCCGTGAATACGCCATCCACGAGGCCCGCTACGACTGGGTGTTGGTGGTGGATGCCGACGAACTGGTGACCCCGGAGCTGAAAGAGTACCTCTACCGGCGCATCACGGAGGGCGACTGTCCCGACGGACTGTTCATTCCCCGCAAGAACTACTTCATGGGCCGTTTCCTGCACAGTCACTATCCCGACCACATCCTGCGGTTCATGCGCAAGGACAAGACCCACTGGCCTGCCATCATACACAGCACGCCAGCCGTTGACGGCAAGACAGAAAAAATTCCCGGCAGCGAGCAGCAGCTGGCCTTTGTCCACTTAGCCAACGACTCGGTGGAGAGCATCGTCAGCAAGACCAACCAATATACCCGCAACGAGCTGGAGCGGAAACATAAGCACTACGGCATCGGGGCACTTGTGAAGCGCCCGCTGTGGCGTTTCGTGCGCAGCTATCTGCTCAAGTCGGGCTTTCGCGACGGAGTGCCCGGCCTCATCCGTGCCATGCTCGATGCCTGCTACCAGTTCGTCCTGGTGGCCAAAGCCATAGAGAAGCAACGACAAGACGCAACAAGATGACAGCAACAAAAGAACTATTCTCCATCCTGATTCCTACATGGAACAACCTGGCGTTCCTGAAGCTCTGCATAGAAAGCATCAGGAAGAACTCCGACTACCGCCACGAGATACTGATACACGTCAACTGCGGCGACGACGGCACGCTGGAATGGGTGAAGGAGCAAGGCCTGAAATATACCCACTCGGCAGAAAACATCGGCGTGTGCTATGCCTTGAACGGTCTGCGCCCGCTGGTCACCACCGACTATGTGCTTTTCATGAACGACGACATGTACGTCTGTCCGGGATGGGACACGGCACTTTACGACGAGATACAAGCCATCGGCCACAAGATGTTCTTCCTCTCGGCCACGCTCATCCAGCCCCGGAAGTTTTTCTGCAAAAGCGTCATCGCCCCCGCCAACTATGGCGAGACCATCGACGCCTTCGACGAGGAACGGCTGCTCAGAGAGTATAAAACCCTCCCGCACGGCGACTGGCAAGGAGCCACATGGCCACCGAACGTCGTACACCGCGACCTGTGGGACCTGGTGGGCGGCTATTCCGTAGAGTACAGCCCCGGCATGTATTCCGACCCCGACTTCTCTGCCAAGCTCTACCATGCCGGTGTGCGCCTGTTCAAGGGCATAGACCGCAGCCGTGTCTATCACTTCGAGGCACGCTCCACCCACCGCATCGTAAAGAACGACGGCTCGCTGCAGTTTCTCCGCAAATGGGGCATCACCTCGTCGTCGTTCATGCGCGACGTACTGCACCGGGGCGAGCCGTTCGGAGCCGACTGCCACGACAGCCGACAGCTGCGACGCGACATCGTGCGCAGCAAGGTGAAGCGCCTGCTGACCATCTTCAAGCCGACCCATGCCAAAGACATCTGGTGAAAACCGCTACCCCTCACAGCCATGACAATGAAAAAAGTGCTTTATTATATCTCCACAGGACTGCTCTACCTGCTCTCCCTGCTGCCATTGTGCATACACTATCTGTTCTCCGATGTCATATACCTTATTATATACCATCTCTTAGGCTACCGCAAGCCGTTAGTCAGGCGGCATCTGTCGGAATGCTTCCCGGAGAAGAGCGATGCCGAACGGGCGTCCGTCGAGCGTGCCTTCTACCACTGGTTCTGCGACTACCTGGTGGAAAGCATCAAGATGCTGACCATGAGCGAGCGGCAGATGCGGAAGAGGATGGTGTTCCGTAGCACCGAGACCGTAGATCAGGTGGTTGGCGAGGGTCAGTCGTGTGCCGTCTATTTAGGCCACTACTGCAACTGGGAGTGGATCACGTCGCTGCCCCTGTGGGTCACGCCCGATGCACAGTGCGGACAAATCTACCATGTGTTGGAGAACAGCGACTACGACCGGCTCTTCCTCCGGCTGCGCCAGCGATGGGGAGCCGTCTGCATACCCATGGCCGAGACGTTGCGGCGCATTGTGAAATACAAGCAGGAGGGCAAGCCGGTGGTCATCGGCTACATCAGCGACCAGGTGCCTTTCTGGAACAATATCCACCATTGGCTGCAGTTCCTGAACCACGACACGCCGGTGCTGACGGGTACGGAACGCTTGGCCCGCCAGACGGGACATGCCGTATTCTATATGGATGTGCGCCGACTGAAGCGCGGCTACTACGAGGCGGAGTTCAAGCTCATCACCCGTGAGCCGAAGCAGATGCAGGAGTACGAGATTACCGACATCTACTTCCGCATGCTGGAAGAGAGCATCCGCCGCGAACCCGCCTGCTACCTGTGGACGCATAACCGCTGGAAGCGCTCGCACGAGGAGTTCAACATCCGCTACGACCCTGAGACGGGCCGCGTGGACTTAAGTCCGCTGGAAGAAGTGAAAAAGAAGCGGAATCTATAAATTATCCTAAATAGGATTATCCTGATTTGGATAATTCCTGTAATATTCGTACCTTTGCGGTGAAAATCAATATGATATGGACAATCCGTTTGTTACAAAAGGCTACGCTGGAGCGGAATATTTCTGCGACCGTGTAAAAGAGACCAGCCAATTGGTAGAGCTCACTATCAATGGCAACAATATGGCACTCATCTCACCACGCCGTGTAGGCAAGACAGACTTGATACACCATCTCTTCCAACAACCAGAGATAAAAGAACGCTACTACACGTTCCATATTGACATCTATGCCACCTCCACCCTACGCGACTTTGTCAACGTGTTCGGCAGGGCCATCCTTGACGAGTTGAAGCCAAAAGGAAGAGCCGTCTGGGAGGGGTTTCTTGGCATGCTGCGCTCACTGCGAAGTGAAATCACCTACGACGTCAACAATTTCCCCACATGGAGCTTAGGCTTGGGCGATATAGAATATCCGGCCACCACACTTGACGAAATCTTTGAGTACCTGAGCCATGCCGACAAGCCTTGTCTGGTAGCTATTGACGAGTTCCAGCAGATAGCCAAATATTCCGACTCGCCCAATATCGAGGCTACGCTGCGCACATACATACAGAGGTGCATCAATGCCACATTTATCTTTGCCGGCAGCAAGCGTCACTTGATGGGCGAGATATTCACATCACCGTCGCGCCCGTTCTACCAGTCGGTACTGATTATGAATCTCAAACCCATTCCTGTTGACAAGTACACCGTTTTTGCCCAGACCCTTTTTGAGAAATATGGTAAAAGCATCGACGCACCAGTGGTCGCGGAAATCTACCATAGATTTGATGCCGTCACCTCCTGCGTACAACGCCTGTTGAATGTGCTCTTTCTGAAGACACTGCCCAACCAGCATTGCACTATTGACATGATTGACAATGCCGTCACCTATATCCTCGACATGTTCTCAGAAACCTACTCTGACCTGATAGACAAAATTCCGGAGAAGCAACGCGAAGTTTTCGTTGCCATTGCCAAGGAAGGCAGGGTAAAAGGCCTGACGAGCAAGAGCTTTGTCAAGAAGCACCACCTCCAGACCGTCAGTGTGGTAACTGCCGCCGTGAGAGGGCTGTTAGAGAAAGACTTCATCACACAAGACAAAGGAGAATATATGGTCTATGACCCATTCTTCGCACTGTGGATACAGCAAAACTACCAATAGCACGACGATGAGACGAATCCTGTTCCTACTCAGCCGGTTTCTCGATGGCGGCATAGACATGGTGCTCATTGACTACCTGCGCCAGCTGGCCTCCTGTGCCGACTATGAGATAGCACTGGCCATCAGCACGAAGATGGACGAGCTGGAGGTCTTCGCCGGTGCCATACCACCGAACGTCAAGGTCTGTCATCTGGTAAGCCAGCCGCTGCTCACCCGCTGGCGCAAGCAGAAGATTGTCAGCCATCTGCCGCTGCACGTCAAGCTGTTCGACGAACTGCTGCTGTCGCCCGTCCGTCGTGCCATCATCAGCCGCCGGCTGCACGCCTTGGCCAGCCAGTACGACGTGGTGATAGACTTCGACTGCTGCCACTACAGCTACCTGGCCGATATTCCTGTCAAGAAGATAGCATGGTATCACTTCAGCTTCCAGCACATGATGGAGCACCATGCCCGCCACACGCGGCGCATCGGCAAGCGACTGGCCTGCTACGACCACATCGTCGTCATTTCACGCGCCATGCAGGAAGAAGGCGAGGCACTGTTCCCATGGCTCGCAGGCAAATGGTGCCTTATCTACAATGCCAAGGACGAACAGCTGCTGGCTCAGAAGGCAGCAGTCCCCGTGGCGAACAGCCTCATCAGCCAGCCATACATCCTGGCCATCGAGCGTTTGGAGGAATCGCAGAAAGACCTCACGACGCTCCTTCATGCCTACCACCTGCTCAAGCAGCAGCATACCGTCAAGGAAAAGCTCTACCTCTTAGGCAAGGGGCGCGACGAGGGCATGCTGCGCCAGTTGGCCTCCCGCCTCGGCATAGACAACGACGTGTGCTTCTTAGGCTTCGAGAGCAACCCCTACCCCTGGATTCGCCACGCTGCGCTCATCGCCCACAGCGCGAAGATGGAGGGACTGCCCACCGTATTGATAGAGTCGCTCGTCATGGGCAAGCTCATCGTATCGACCGACTGCCCCACCGGTCCCCGCGAGATATTAGACGACGGGAAGGCCGGCCTGCTGACTCCCGTGGGCGATGCCCCGGCACTGGCCGATGCCATGTACCGCCTACTCTCCGACCCGGCCTTGCAGCAAGACGTGCTGCGCCATGCCGCCCGCCACAAAGACAACTTCCTGTTCACCACCACGCTCCAGCGCTTCAAGGAGCTGTTATAACCCTCTATCACCCCAAAAGCATGGACAAGCCTTTAGTAAGCGTCATCATACCCAACTACAACCACAGCAAATACCTGCACGAACGCATCGACAGCGTGTTAGGGCAGGAGTTTCAAGACTTCGAGCTCATCATCCTTGACGACTGCTCGCCCGACGACAGCCTGACGGTCATCAACGAGTATAAGAACCATCCGCACGTCAGCCACATCATCGCCAACGAGCAGAACACCGGCAATACCTTCCTGCAGTGGGAGCGGGGCATCCAGCTGGCCCGGGGCGAGTACCTCTGGATAGCCGAGAGCGACGACGTGGCCCTGCCGCAACTGTTGGGGACGCTGGTCGGCAGCCTGCAAAGCAACCCACAGGCTGTGGTGGCCTACTGCCACTCGCAGATGATTGACAGCCACGACCGGCCCATGCAACTGACGTGGCACCCGCACGGCAGCGACGGCACGACCCACGTCTATGACGGGCCGTGGTTCCTGCGCCACAGGATGCTGGTCCACAACCATATCTACAACGCCAGCATGGTGCTCTTCCGCAAGTCGGCCTATCAGCAGATTCCTACCGACTACCAGCAATACCGCTACTGTGGCGACTGGCTCTTCTGGTCGTACCTATGCACCCGGGGGCAGGTGGTCGAGGTGCGCCGCCCGCTGAACCTCTACCGCCAGCACCCCGACAAGGTGACCGCCAGCTCGCAGGTGGACGGCAGGAAATGGGTGGACAACGGTCACATCCTGCGCAAGATAGCCGACCTCATAGGCTTGAACCGTCTGGAGCGCCGCTGCCTGCGCGGCCGAGCCACCAAGCGGTTCCGCAAGGAGAACGGTTCGCGGCTGCCCGACATCCGCCGACAGTTCCCCGACATCTACGGCGGTACGCCGTTCGATGTTGTGCTCTACGAAATCGGCAAGCTCTTCGGCTTCCTTCATGCCTCCTAAGCAAAGCGCGACACGAACTATCGTCAATAACTGTTTACAGCCACCCAACGACCATCCCTCATCATGATATTCGTAACCGACAAAGGCCGCATGGCCAACAACATCTACCAGTATGCACAGGTCTATGCCTGGGGCCGCGAGCACGGCCGCTCGACGATGTCGATGCGCTTCGCCTACAAGTACCCCGACTTCCGCATAGCCCACACCCGCTACCACAACCTGCTGATGTATCTCATCGGCAAGACGGCAGCCCGCCTGCACCTTATACCCACCGTCGATTTCAGCGACGGACAGACCGACGCGAAGATAGACACCATTGCCCGCCACCGCCACGTGATGGTGAGCGGCTGGGGCATCCGTTTCGAGGTGCTGGTCATCAAGTACAAGCAGGAGCTCGTCCGGCTGTTCAACTTCCTGCCCGCCGTCCATGAGCAGGTAGGCCGTGTGCTGCAAGCCTCGCCTGCCGACACGCTGAAGCTCGGCGTCCACGTGCGGCGCGGCGACTACAAGACCCTGCAGGGAGGCCGCTTCTATTTCGACGACACACAGTATGCCGATGCCATCAGCCGCTTTGCCGCTCTCCATCCCGGCCGCAAGATAGATGTCTATATCTGCACCAACGACCCGCAGATAGACCAGACCTACTACCGGCAGCGGCTTGATACCTGCCGGGTGTTCTTCCCCAGCGGCACACCGGCTGAAGACCTCTGCCTGCTGTCGGAGTGCGACTACCTGATAGGTGCCCTCAGCTCGTTCACCCTCATCGCCTCGATGTACCACGACGTGCCCCTCTACTGGATGATGGGCGACACCAGCGGCATGCAGCCCACAGAATTTCGCCCGTTCGACGAGCTCGTGCTGCTGTTCGACCACTATTTTGCGCCGCCTAATTCATGACCGCCTGACCGATATTCTGCTCTCTTCTTGCTGTCATCGTCACTTTTTACGGATAAAATGCCCTATCGTCATTTTTTATTCGTACCTTTGCAGCCTGTAACTACACATATTTATAATATACTCGCTATGTTTAAACAGTTCCTGTCCATCATGGCACGCTACCTGAAGCCATACCGCAAGTATCTGGTATGGTCGGTCGTGCTGAACTTCTTCTCGCAGTGGATGAACGTCTTCTCGTTCGTAGTGCTCATTCCCATACTCAATATCCTGTTCAAAATCGACGCCACCGTCTATCATTACAAGGAGTGGACGTGGAGCACGCTGGACAAAGACCTCGTGCAGAACAACGGCTATGCCTATGTGCAGGAGCTGATAGCCAACCACGGCGCCTTCATGACGCTGGTGTTCATGGGAGCCGCCCTCATCGTGATGACCGGCATCAAGACGCTGGGCTATTTTGCCTCGTCGTCGGTCATGATTCCGCTGCGCACCGGCGTCGTGCGCGACATCCGCATCCAGGTGTACGAGAAAGTGCTCCGCCTGCCGCTCAGCTTCTTCTCCGAAGAGCGCAAGGGCGACATCATAGCCCGCATGTCGTCGGACGTGGGCACCGTCGAGAACTCCATCACCAGCAGCATCGACATGCTCATCCGCCAGCCCATCGCCATCGTCGTCTGCTTCTCCACCATGCTCTACGTCAGCTGGCAACTCACGCTGTTCGTCATCGTCGTGGCCCCTGTGGCCGGATGGATCATGGGCACCGTCAGCCGCAAGCTGAAAAGCCAGTCGGCCACCGTCATGGGCAAGTGGGGCGACATGCTGGCCCAGCTTGACGAGACCCTTGGCGGCCTGCGCATCATCAAGGCCTTCATAGCCGAGAAGAAGATGCTGCAGCGTTTCGTCAACATCAACGAAGAGTACCGCCAGCACTCCAACGCCATGGCCATGCGCCAGAACGCCGCCCACCCCATGTCCGAGTTTCTGGGCACCATCATCATCGTCATCGTGCTATGGTTCGGCGGCTATCTCATCCTCAGCGACTCCCACCTCATCGATGCCTCGACGTTCATCTTCTTCATGGTCATCCTCTACAGCGTCATCAACCCGCTGAAAGACCTCTCGAAGGCCAGCTACCAGATACCCGTGGGTCTGGCCTCGATGGACCGCATCGACTTCATCCTGAAAGCCGAGAACCCCATCAAGGAGCCCGCCGTGCCGCAACCCATGCCGTCGTTCGACCGCGAGATAGAGCTCCGCGACGTGTCGTTCCACTACATCGAGGGCCGCGAGGTGCTTCGCCATATCAACCTCACCGTGCCCAAGGGCAAGACCATCGCCCTGGTGGGCCAGTCGGGCTCGGGCAAATCTACGCTGGTCGATCTCATTCCCCGCTACCACGACGTGTCGTCCGGCGAGGTGCTCATCGACGGCAAGAACATCAAGAACGTGCGCATCGCAGAGCTGCGCACCCTCATCGGCAACGTCAACCAGGAGGCCATCCTCTTCAACGACACCTTTTATAATAATATCACCTTCGGTGTGGAGAACGCGACGATGGAGCAGGTCGTTGAGGCCGCCAAGATTGCCAATGCCCACGACTTCATCATGGAGAGCGAGAACGGCTACGACACCATGATAGGCGACCGCGGCGGGAGGCTCTCCGGCGGACAGCGGCAGCGTGTGTCCATCGCCCGCGCCATCCTGAAGAACCCGCCCATCCTGATTCTCGACGAGGCTACGTCGGCCCTCGACACCGAGTCGGAGCGCTTGGTGCAGGAAGCCTTGGAACGGCTGATGAAGAGCCGCACCACCATCGCCATCGCCCACCGCCTATCGACCATCAAGAATGCCGACGAGATATACGTGCTCTACGAGGGCGAGATTGTGGAGCAGGGCCAGCACGAGGAACTCATTGCCAAGAACGGCTACTACAAGCGGCTGTACGACATGCAGCAACTATAAGCACCGAGACCTATGGACGAGCAGAAAGAATACCGGCGCATCAGGAAGAGCCTGCACCTGAGGCCCATCCTGGAGAACGAACAGATTCTTGCCGAAATCGAGGAGTTCGGCAAGGCGTGTACCGACAAGCGGCTGTACAAAAGCCTGATGCGGAAGTACCGCTGGCACCGCGAGCTGCACCCCCACTACCTGCCGTTGGGCTGTCCGAAGCCTGAATGGGCTGCCCGGCAGGAGCCGCTGGTGTCGGTCATCGTGCCCAACTACGGCCACGCCCCCTACCTGCCGGAGCGCATCGAGTGCATACTGAACCAGACGTTCCAGAACTTCGAACTCATCATCCTCGACGACTGCTCGCCCGACAACAGCCGCGAGGTCATCAACCGCTATAAGGACCACCCCCGTGTGGCCCACATCGTGTTCAACGAGCAGAACACAGGCAACACCTTCCTGCAATGGGAGAAAGGCGTGGCCCTGGCCCGTGGCCGCTACATCTGGATAGCCGAGAGCGACGACTATGCCGACGAGACCTTCCTCGACAGCTGCATGGCCATGTTCTGCATGCACGAAGACTGCGTCATGGTGCGCACGGGCAGCTACCAGGTGAACGAGCGCGACCGCGTGCTAGTGCGCGACTGGGACCGCTGGCGCGAAGACGAGACGGTACACTACTACGCAGGCCACGACTACATCTGCCACAACATGCTGCACTTCAACTACGTCTATAACGCCTCGATGGTGGTGTTCCGCAAGGATGTCTTCCAGCAGATTGACAAGTCGTACCAGCAGCTGCGCTATACCGGCGACTGGCAGTGCTGGATAGCCTTTCTCACCCACGGTCCCATCTGCGAGTACCGCCGCAAGCTGAACTATTTCCGCCAGCACCAGAACAAGGTGTCGGTGCGCAGCAACAACACCAGCAAGGGCATCATCGACCAGATTCGTGTGCTGGCCTACGCCATCGGCCACGTCAAGATGTCGGCATTCCGCCGCCTGATGATTCGCGGCGAGCAGTACGACCTCTGCTGCCGGCGCTTGGCCGAGACCGACGATGCGCAGGTGGCCGCCGACGCCCGTGCCGCCCTGCGCGACATGCTGAAAGCCAAGGCGTGGCACCGCCTGGTATATCGTGTGGTGGCCGTCTTCGACTTCCTGCCCTTCGTGCCGTCAGAGAAGAACGACAAGTATCAATAGGCACGCGGCCAACAGCACCGCCGACACCACACACATGATGCCGAACAGCCGCTGATACTTGGCGCGCTTGGCCACCATCCGCTGCTCCGAGGCGCGAAGTCCTGCCAGAGCCTGCTGGTCGCTCACCACCTGTGCCGCCAGGGCCTCAACGGTGCGCTCCGCCCCTGCCGCCTCGGCCAGGGCACCACTCCACGCACGGCTGTCGGCAAAGCTGTCCAAGCGGTGGAGCACAAAGTGCAGGGCATCCTCCATGGCATATTGCGGAACGACTTCTGTGGCCACCTTACGGACCATGGGCGATGTCTCCATGACATCCGCAAACTGTTCAACAGCCGTTACACCCTTGAAATACTGGAGATTGCGCCGGAACTGGTCTAAAGAAATGCTGCGCTTGGTGGACATGCCAACCCCGAAGCGATAGTGATACAGCCTACTGTCCAGGCGCACCCAGCTATTGGAGTGGCAGAACACGTAAAAACATGCCAGGAAATCGTCCAACTGATAGATGGGCATGGCCGGCTGACTCGTGGCGGCACGTTTTGCAACATCGGTCTTGATGGCCTTGGTGGCCAGATTCCATGGTATTTCGCGGTCTATATAGCAACGCTGTAACATCTCATCGGATCCCTCGATATGGCTTGTCGTTCCGTTAAACCAACGGTCGAACCATTGTGCCGACTCTTCTTCCACGTCATCGCCCTCTATCGTCAGCCCATACTGTATGATGTCTGCCTCGGTTTGCAGAGCCAGGGCGGCTATCTGTTCGCAGGCGTCTGTACTCAGCCAATCGTCGCCGTCTATACACACCACATAGTCGCCCGTTGCCTCCAAGATGCCTGTCCGCCGTGCCACAAAGCCACCGGCATTAGTCTGTGATAGCACCCTTACCCGCTCGTCGCGCCTCTGGTATTCTTCCAGTATCTGCCTGCTGCCATCGGTCGAACCGTCATCAACACCTATCACCTCAATATCCTGATAGCTCTGTCCCACCACGGAGTCGAGGGTCGCGCGGAGAAAGGGTTCTACATTATAAATAGGTATAATTACAGATAGTTTCATTCTTTAAAAGGTATGATTAAATGTGTTCAGCGTTTCTACTACATACGCCACTTCTTCTTCGGTGATGCTCGGGCCGATGGGCAGGCTCAGCTCTTCTGCTGCCAGTTGCTCCGTGATGGGCAGCGAGTGTCGCGGCGTATTCCAAGCCTCACGGGCATAGCACTCCTGATGGTGCGGCGGAATGGGGTAGTGAATCATGGTGCCCACCCCGTGCTGCTCCAGATAGTCGTGCAGGGCATCGCGCTTGCCGCCACCAACCAGTATCGGGAACAAGTGATAGGCATTCTGCGCATCAGGAAGCCTATCGGGCAGGGTTATCAACGGATTGTTAATATGTTCATAATAGTAGTGAGCCACCTCCTTACGATGGGCGTTGTCCTCTATAAGATACTTCAGTTTCACATCCAGCACGGCGGCCTGAATCTCGTCCAACCGGCTGTTACGGCCGGCATATTTGAACACGTATTTTCGCTGCGACCCGTAGTTAGCCAGCGCACGTACCGTAGCGGCCAATTCCGGGTCGTTGGTTGTCACAGCCCCGCCGTCGCCCAGCGCACCCAGGTTCTTGCCGGGGTAGAAGCTGTGACCGGCGGCATCGCCAATGCTGCCCGTCACACGCCCGTCGGTGTGCTTGCAGCCGTGGGCCTGTGCGTTGTCCTCTACTAATTTCAGGTTGTACTTCTTGCATATAGCACCAATCTTCTCTGTATAGGCATCGCGGCCATAGAGGTGGACAATAGCTATGGCCTTGGTCTTAGGGGTTATTGCCGCCTCAATGAGATTGTCGTCAATCTCCAGCGTGTTCAGCCTTGGCGCTATGAGGATGGGCGTCAGTCCGTTTTCGGTGATAGCCAGGATGGTGGCGATATATGTGTTGGCAGGCACAATTACCTCGTCTCCTGGCTGCATCACGCCCATTTCAATATAGGCACGGAATATCCAGATGAGCGCATCCAGCCCGTTGGCACACCCAACGGTATATTTGGTTCCGATAAACTCGGAATAGTGTTTCTCGAACTCTTCGTTCTCCCTGCCCTGAAGATACCAGCCGCCATTGACCACCCTACTGACAGCCTCGTTGATCTCTGCTCCGTGCAGAGCCGTAACATCCTTTAATGATAAAAATGGAATATTCATCATGAAGCAACCGTTGCAAGTTATTTCTTTATCATCACTATACTCCTATACCAGCTCTTCCAACAAGCGGCGATAGCCATCGCTGTTGCGGACCATCGCGTAGGTTTTCGACTTCTCCACCACGTTGGTACGCAGACGCGCCAGCAGCTGCTCGTCGGAAGCCAACTGCAACAGCTTTTTAGCATACGCGCAACAGCTGAATGGCTTCACCAGCACACCATTCACGCCCGATGGGGCCATGATGTCGCGCACACCTGCCGAACACTCGAAGGCGATGGGCACCGCACCGTAGGTCTGCCCCTCGGCCAAGCACAGCGGCCACCCCTCATACTGCGACGTGAGGCACACGATGGCCGCCCGCTGGTAATAGTCTATGGTGCAGTTGCTGAATCCGGGAAAGTCCATGCGCTCGATGCCTCGACGATGCACTGCCTCCAGCATGGCCTGCCGCTCCGGGCCGTCGCCCACCACGACAAAGCGCCAGTCGGGCAACTGCTGATAGATACGCCCCCAGATGTCCACCATCCGCATGGGCCGCTTATCGTCGTATGTCAGCCGTCCCACGAAGAGTATCATCTTTTCTTTCTCCATCCGTGGTGCCTCACGTGCCATGATGCCATTGGGTATGACACACAGCTTACGGCTGTCTTCTGCCGAGAGGTGCAACACCTGCTGTAGGCTGCGTGTGTAGTCGTCGCACAACACCACATAGCGGTCGGCAGCCGAGATGATGTTGCGGTAGATGTACTGTATCTTTTTCCTGCTGCTGTGCAGAAACTTATTGCGCCAATGGTGCAGCAGCCAGTACGACAGCCACAGCCCCCAACGGCCGGGCTGCTCGGCAGCCCTGCGTTTTTGCAGGGCCACATCGTAGGCCTCGTAGAACGGCACGCCATGTAGGGCATACACCATCTTCGTCTGCGTCGCGTCCTTCAGTTCCCGCAGCCGAAGGGCGTGCATGGCCACCACCACGAGGACAGCCACACGGTGTGCCTGCAGATGTCGGCACAGAAATCCTACCGTCTCGTCGGCATTAGGGTTGTCTGAAGGTAGCGTGACCACCTCGAAGCGTGGCACATAGCCTGCCGGATATTGCTCGGCGAAATGCCGTGCGGTATAAACAATCACCCGATGACCGGCATCAATCATCGCGTTGGCAGTATATTGCACCGCCGTCCCTGTTCCTCCGGAAGGAAACTCATTAACATAGAATGCAAACGTTACCATTTTTTCTTCATATCATCGCAGAAGACGCTTACCACAAATAATTCATCATTCTAACATCTGACCGCGCCATGCTCATTTATCTGTTTCAGACTGCAAAGTTATAAAAAAAAACCAATAAACACCCATCTATCATGAATTATTTGACAAAACAGCTTGCCACCCGCGCATAAAAAATTTTTCTCTGTTTTTGCTGCCACTCTGCCACCACCACCGCAGAAACCCTTTGTACAAAGGGGAAGGAGAGGTGGTGGCAGATGGTGGGAGAGTGGCAGCAAATGGCGAAAAAGCACGATTTCCGTGCATTTTTGTCGCTACGATGTGGGTAGCGTCTGTCGTCGTGCGGTGGATGTCGGTGGCGGTGGGGAGGTGGAGCGCGGTGAAAGCCACCATATAGGAAAACGACGTTTTCTACGCAAGAAAACGCTGTTTTCTCCGCAGGAAAACGCCGTTTTCACAGTGGGTAACAGGACAGGAACTGCTGCCCACTCCCTGCGCAGCCGCTCCCCTCCCTTTCGGGGAGGGGTTAGGGGTGGGGCTTTGCTGCCACCTCCCACCCTGCTGCCACCACCCGGCATGTACCTGAAACACAACGGTTTCGGAAGGTTGGTGGCAGAGTGGCAGCAATTTTTGCAAAACTTTTGGTTCTGCGTCAATTTAGGTGGTAAATATTTGTTACAATATTTAACTATCTATCTGATAGTGAATGCATTAGTTAACAT
>CAMVAI010000019.1 GCA_947165435.1 uncultured Prevotella sp. | reverse complement strand
ATATGCCGGCATGAAATGGGACTGGAATTACCACCTAAATTGACGCAGAACCAAACTTTTTTCGCGCAAGCCTCCGAGTGACAACCAACAACAGATAACGCGCCGTTGTCTTTGCACGGCAGAACGGCCGTGGAAGACGAGTGGGGACGCCCCCGTCAGGCAGCGGTCGCCGGTGGTAAGGGGGCGGCGACGAGGGGAGAGGGGCGAGGAGCGGTGAGGGCGGATGAAATCCGCTTTTAAAGAACGGAACAGGGGGCGATAACGAACGAAAGGGATATGGAATAAGGACGGAAGGAAAGGAAACAGATAAGGACGAACGAAACGGATAATAAGGACGGAAGGGATACAGAGGAGAAATGCAAACTTTTTTCGCAATATTGGGCGTTGTTTGCAAAAGAATGATTACCTTTGCAGCCGCTGAGCAACAAAGCTGTCCCGTCTGTTAATGGGGAATTTCATTCCCCACAACGGCGCCAAACAGCAGCAGCGCACAGCAACAATGAACAACGGCGCCAAACAGCAGCGGCGCACACCAATGACAAACACCAGCGATGACAATGGACAATAACGGCACAACGCCTCCTCAGCGTGAGACATTCACATGGCTACAACCCGGCACATGGCGGAAGCCTTGCATCGTGCATGTCACGATGGTGGCAAAGGACAGGCAGCCGCTGTTTGGCTCGTTGGCACATAACGGAAGAGAGGCTGTCGTTGAGAAGACGGAGATAGGATGGGCTGTCGTCAATCAGCAGCGGAAGATGCGGGAGACGTGCCCTGAGATAAAGATACTGGCCGACAAGGTGATGCCCGACCATCACCACATCGTGCTTCAGGTGCAACAGACGATGACGCGAAGCATCAAGGAGGTGCTGCGAGGATATATGCAAGGCTGTAAGGCAGAAGCGCGGAAGATAGGCTTCATGGACAACATATATGACGGTCCGCCGTTTTACCGGGTGCTGACACATAAGGGGCAGCTGCATGCGATGATAGAATATGTGAAGGCTAACGCAGAACGGGCGTGGCAACGCAGGCAGCACCCGGATCTGTTTCGCTTGCACCGGCAGACGGGAGTCTGCGGGCTGTTGTTTACGTCGTTGGGCAACCACTTCTTGTTGGAATGGCCCGACCGGCAGCTCGTCGAGATGTCGCGCGATGCCTCTCAAGAACAGATAGGGGAACGGCTGAAAGAAGTGATAGCGGCGGCACACAACGGGGCTATTACCTATACCGCAGCCATCAGCAAGGGAGAGCAGACTATTGCCCGGGCCGTGAGGGAGCAAGGCTTTCCGCTGGTGGTGTTGCTGAATGACGGCTTTCCGAAAGAAGGCTCTCCGCATGAGCGGTTTTACAAGCCTGGGGGTGTTTATTTTGAAGCCTGTGCGAAGGGGGCGCTGCTGTTGTTAGAGCCCGACGAGCATGCCTTTTGCAATAGCAGGGTGCGAACGGCTACAGAAGAAGCGCTACGCCGGAAGGCCGAGCAGAAAGGGTGGAGATATGCGGGGGTGCCTGTAGCGTCGCAGCGGTATCGGTTTGTGGCGCTGAACGAAATGGGGCGCATGATGGTGATGAGGGGAGGGGCGGATGAAATCCGCCTGTAAGAAACGGGACAGAGAGAGAGGGGCGGATGGATTCATGCTGAAGGCTTCGACATCACCGATGTCAGCGTGCAACCCCGTGCCTGTCTGACGGCAGAGACCGCGATCGACGGCAGCCGTATGCTGACGTTACGGTTCAGATACGGCAGTATGGAGTATATGCCGGAGAGTAAGGCCACCGCCCGTGCTCACCGCATCGGCCAGTACCGCTCGGTGTTCGTCTATCGCTTCGTGTCGTCAGGCACACTCGAAGAGCAGATTCTTACGCTACAAGACCGCAAGCAGTCGCTCATCGACAGCGTCATGCCGTTTATTTACAAAAGCACACAGACCTAAAGAAAGGTATCACACCCCCGCCCTCTCTTGCGCAAAGCACTAAAAGCGATATCTCAGCTGGACGAGCAGGTCGCTGAGTGCCGAATGCTCGACCAACTGGAGCCCACTTGACACGCTTGTGCGGTCGAAATACTTCGTCAGCCCCACCTTTGCCGCTGCCGTCAGCCGCCGTCCGATGGCGGCACGCAGCAGCAGGGCACAGCGCACGCCATGACCATAGTACATGGGGAACGAGAAATCGTTCTGCACCGACCGCTCGTACAGGTAGAGCCGCGAGTCGTAGTCGTCGGTACGGAACCATCCTACAGCACTGGCAGCATACAGCCACCGCCACTGCCACGAGGTCTGCTGCGAGACCATGATGCCGCGCGACCGCTTGACTGCTGTATCCAGACAGGCACCGTCGGCCTGCAGCTGTAGCGACAGACCGGGCATGGCATCAAAGCCGATGCGCAGACGGGCACGGTGGTCGTAGCGGTTCGTGAGCAGCGTCTTCTCGTCGTTGTCGCGCTGCCGCAGGTGGAAGCGGTAGCGCCCCTCGACGGTCCACCGCTTGCGACTGTAGCGTGCCGACAACAGGGCATCGAAGGCATCGCTCGACGAGCTGACCAGATAGCGCGCCCAGGCGAAGTGGGCATAGTCGGCATAGGCCTGCACGAGCCATGCCGCCGTGGGCCGCCAAGAGGCTCCGGCATAGATGCCATGCTCGTTCTGCACGCTGCTGTTCTCGCTGAAGCTGCGGGCATGGAGGGCGGTATATCGCTTGTCGTAATAACGGTGGAGCAACATGACCGACAGCCGGTCGCTCAGACGGAGGCCGACGGTATGCAGCGTGGCCAAGGCCCCTTGCTGGTTGACGGCTGTCTCGCCAGCCACGGTCAGCCGACTGCTGGTGTAGCCATAGTCGATGCTGGCATTCAGAAAACGGTTGCCCTCGGCGGCATAGCGGCGGTAGGGGGTGTTTTCCTTGTCGGGCATCAGGCGACGGTCGAGGTGGGTGTAAGCGACATTGCCACTGACATAGAGCGCCCCATTGCGATAGCCCACCGTGCCGCCGGCATCCGTGGCATGGGTGTTGTGTTTCTTGTCCATCTCGGCAGGCGTGCGGTGATAGCCGTCGTAGAGCAGGGTGCGCGCCGTGCCGTCTTTATTGAGGGTGGCATCGAGCGGACGGTAGGAGGCGTATGCCGTGACCAGCCAGTGGCGGCCCAGCCGCACGGTGGCTGCCGCTCCGCGCAGGTAGTTGGCGGCCGACCGCGACGAGTGGGCCGCCACGGTGTGGGTGGAGCGCCCCATCGACTGCAGCGACGACAGTTTGCCGAGGTGGAAACCGGTGTTCATGACGAGCCCCATGCCCATCTGCACACGGAACATGCCGACGTTCAGGGCTTCCAGTCGCCCCGTGTGGCGCAGCTGGAAATAGTAGGAGTAGTGGTCGTAGCCCCATTTGTTGCCGCCGCTGAAGAACGGCTCGCCGGCATCTTGTGCGGCGGTGAAGCCAAACTTGATGCGGTCGCCGTAGGTGAACTGGTAGCGCAGGTCGTGGCGGTAGGGATAGCCCAGATAGCCGTTATCGTCGCCCTTGCGCCGGTAGAAGGGTATCTTGCCGGTCAGCGCCAGGGTGTGCCGCCCGTATTTCGCCACGTCGCGCAGCCGTGGCCACACGCGGCGGGTCGGCGCATCGCCCACGGTAACGAAGTGTTCGAGCAGCCGACGGGTATCGCCATCGAGGGCTGTGACCATCTGCAGCTCGCCGATGGAGCGCACCGGTCCGTAGCGGTAGATATAGGCCATGATGCCCTCTACCTGCTCTGCGGTGAGGAAGGGCAGCTGCTCCAGTTCCTCGCGGGTGACACGGTTCAGGTTCAGGGGCTGGTCGGCAATCTGTTCGAGCAGTTCCATGGTTTCCTCACCATAGCTCTCTTCGGCATCCTCGGCCGTTATCCACCGCTGCAGCAGCGTTGTCCAGTCGTCGCCTTGTTGGGCGCTGGCGGTCATGGCGCAGAATGCCAGAAGAAGAAGCATAACGGCGCGTCTCACGGCTGCAAAGATTACTCCCACTCAATGGTTGCGGGTGGCTTCGACGAGATGTCGTAACAGACGCGGTTGACACCACGCACCTTGTTGATAATCTCGTTGGAGACACGGGCCATGAAGTCGTAGGGCAGATGGGCCCAGTCGGCGGTCATGGCGTCGGTAGAGGTGACGGCACGCAGGGCCACGGGATGCTCGTAGGTACGCTCGTCGCCCATGACACCCACGCTGCGGACGGTGGAGAGCAGGATGGCTCCTGCCTGCCATATCTGGTCGTAGAGCGACACCTCTATCTCGCCGTCCTGCATGGCGGCAGGCACACCGGCAGCCAAGACGCGGCGGGCCTCTTCGCCACTGAGGCGCACCTTATAGTCGCGCAGTCCACGGATGTAGATGTCGTCGGCATCCTGCAGGATGCGCACCTTCTCCGGTGTGATGTCGCCCAGAATACGCACGGCCAGTCCCGGGCCGGGGAAGGGGTGGCGCGTAATCAGGTGTTCGGGCATGCCCATCTGGCGGCCTACACGGCGCACCTCGTCCTTGAACAGCCACTTCAGCGGCTCGCAGAGCTGCAGGTTCATCTCCTTGGGCAGTCCACCCACATTGTGGTGGCTCTTAATGACCTTGCCCGTAATGTTCAGGCTCTCGATGCGGTCGGGGTAGATGGTGCCCTGAGCCAGCCAACGGACGGCTCCCTCCTGGTCTGCCCCGACGGAGGAGGTACTGATGATGGCCTTTGCCTGCTCATTGAACACCTCTACGAAGTCGCGGCCTATAATCTTGCGCTTCTGCTCCGGGTCGGTGACACCGGCCAGGTCGCTGAAGAACTTTTCGCTGGCATCGACACCGATGACGTTCAGCCCCAGCACCTTGTAGTCGTCCATCACCTGCTGGAACTCATTCTTGCGCAGCATGCCATGATCGACGAAGATACACGTCAGCCGGTTGCCGATAGCCTTGTTGAGCAGCACGGCAGCCACACTGCTGTCCACGCCACCCGATAGTCCCAGTATGACACGGTCTTGGCCTATCTGCGCTTTCAGCTCCTGCACAGTGGTTTCAACAAACGATGCAGCACTCCAGTCTTGATGTGAGCCGCAGATATCGACCACGAAGTTGCGGAGCAGCTGTGTGCCCTGTACGGTGTGGAACACCTCGGGATGAAACTGGACGGCAAACACGGGAGCCTCACCCCCGCCCTCTCTCCCAGGGAGAGGGGAGTGATTCGCTGTGCCGTCAGAGTTTGCTGTAGCAAGAGTATCTACTCCCCTCTCCTTGGGAGAGGGGTTGGGGATGAGGCTGTAGGCGGCATACTTCACGTCCTTCGTCGAGGCTATGCACTCGAAGCCGTCGGGGATGGCGGTGATGGTGTCGCCGTGGCTCATCCATACCTGCGAGTGCTCGTCGAAGCCCTTGAACAGCGGGTTCGAGGTGTCGATGGTCTCCAAGTGGGCACGTCCGTACTCACGGCTGTCGGCTTTCTCGACCTTACCGCCCAGGGTATGCGAGATGAACTGTGCGCCGTAGCAGATGCCGAGTACGGGCAGCCGGCCTACGAACTGTGACAAATCCACCTTGAAGGCCTCCGGGTCGTGTACCGAATAGGGCGAACCGGAGAGGATGACGCCGATGACCGACGGGTCGTCCTTGGGGAACTTGTTGTACGGCAGAATCTCGCAGAAGGTGTCCAGCTCGCGCACACGGCGGCCTATGAGCTGCGTGGTCTGTGAGCCAAAGTCTAAAATGATGATCTTCTGTTGCATGATATTTTGAAGTTTGAAGTTTGGTGTTTGACGTTTATGATTTCATCTGGAAGGCGGCGGCCTGTTCCAGCGAGTCGAGCTTGCCGACGTCGAGCACGCGGAGGTCGTCTTTGGCAAGTCCTACGATGCGGGCGCGATGGCACACGCTGAGGTAGAAATCGATGATGCCGAAGCGGTCGGGGAAGCGGTCCATCAGCGGAAACAGACGGGGCGAGAATGAGTGGATGCCCGAGAAGGCGAAGGCGAACAGGCGAGCGTTCGGAGTAGCGTGTTGAGGGTTTAGCGTTAGGGCCTGCAGATTCTCGTCAATCGTTATCTCGGCCTCGCGTAGCCAGGGGTATGGGCTTTTAATCTCGCCCGTCTCTATGTTCTTCCACCCCATCAGTCGCATGCCGCTGTCGAAGAGCAGATAGCGTTTCGTCTTGCGGCGACTCACCAGCAGCACGGCATCCTCGTCGGTCTGGTGCTGACGGCGGAACCAGCCGTAGTCCACATTGTCCAGTATGTCCACATTATGTATCAGTATGGGCTCGTCGTCACGAAACAGATGCTGCGCCTTCTTCAGTCCGCCGCCCGTCTCCAACAGCTGTTCAGTCTCGTCGCTGAAGAGGATGGTGGGCGACGGATGGGCAACGGGCAATGAGCCGCCATTGGTGGGGGCGGGCGGGTACTGCTGTGCCACATGGTCGCGAATCTGCTGGGCAAAGTGGTGGATGTTCACCACAAAGCGGTCGTAGTCTGCCAGCATGAGCCGTTCTATCTGGATGTCGAGCAGCGGCTTCCCGCCTACGGGTACCAGTGCCTTGGGCATGGTGTCGGTCAGCGGTTTCAGCCGTGTGCCGAGTCCGGCGGCGAGTATGAGGGCTTGGTGCATGGGGGAAAAATAAAAATGAAAAATGATAAATGATAAATTAAAAATGAGAGGTGGACCTATTGAGAGATTATCGGGCGGGTAGTGTCTGGGTGATATGCTGCTCGCGGTGGCAGATGCGTACCTCGATGCCGAACTTCTCGTGGATGTGCTCGGCCAGATGCTGCGCCGAATAGACCGAGCGGTGCTGGCCGCCCGTACATCCGAAGCAGAACATCAGACTGGTGAAGCCACGCTGGATGTAGCGACGCACATGGGCATCGGCCAAACGATAGACGCTGTCAAGGAAGGTGAGTATCTCGCCGTCGTCCTCTAAGAAACGGATGACGGGTTCGTCCAGCCCGGTGAGCTGCTTGTACGGCTCATAGCGCCCGGGGTTATGGGTGCTGCGGCAGTCGAAGACATAGCCGCCACCATTGCCCGACTCGTCCTCCGGGATGCCCTTCGTGTAGCTGAAACTGAACACACGCACCACCAGCGGTCCCTGGGCATCGTATTTCGAGAAGGTGGCCGGGCCATCCTGCGGATGGGGCTTGTAGGGATTCAGCTGCGTGGTCTTATAGCCGTCGGCACGCATGGCCGTAGCCTCTATCTGCTGGTATTGGGGCAACGCGGCGAGGCGCGACAGCAGACTGGTGAGATAGGGATAGGGGAAGTTGCGCTCGCCCAGCAGTTCGCGGATGTTCTGCATCGCCGGCGGTATGCTCTCGATGAAGTGTGCCTTACGCTCAAAATAGCCACGGAAGCCATAGGCCCCTAACACCTGCAACTGACGGAACAGCACGAAGAGCGACAGCCGATCGACGAAGACATGGGGCGAAGGCACCTCGGTGTACTGCTTCAGGGCATTGTAATATTCATAGACCAGTTCGCGGCGCAGCTTGTGCGGATACTTGGCAGAGGCCTGCCAGAGGAACGAGGCCAGGTCGTAGTAGTAAGGGCCTTTACGTCCACCCTGGAAGTCGATGAAATACGGCTTGCCCTGACTGTCGAGCATCACGTTGCGGGCCTGGAAGTCGCGATAGAGGAAAGCCTGCACGTCGCCGCTGGCCGTCAGGTCCTTGGCCAGCAGCCGGAAGTCGGCTTCGAGCTTCAGCTCATGGAAGTCAATCTCGGTGGCTTTGAGGAAACAGTATTTGAAATAGTTAAGGTCGAAGCGCACGGAGTCGCTGTCGAAGGCCGGCTGCGGATAGCAGTTGCTGAAGTCAAGGTCGCGGGCTCCCCGCAGCTGGATGTTCGGCAGCTCACGGATGGTGCGGCGCAGCAGCTCCTGCTCTTTCAGGGTATAGCGCCCACCAGCCTCGCGCCCGCCACGGATGGCATCGAAGAGAGAATAGCTGCCCAGGTCGCTCTGCAGGTAGCGGCGCTCGTCGTCGCTAACGGCCAGGACGCGGGGCACGGGCAGGTGCTGTGCGGCAAAGTGCTTGGCCAGATAGATGAAGGCATGGTTCTCGTCGCGGCTGGTGCCTACGCAGCCCACCACCGTCGAGCCGTCATCACCCGTCATCCGGTAATACTCGCGGTTACTCCCACCACCGGCTATCTTCTCCATGTTCCGGGGTTCTGCCCCACTCCATTGCTTATATAATTCTACCAGCTTTTTCATATCTGCCTACAAAGGTACGGTTTTTTATAGAGAAATCAGCAAAAACACGCATAAAATATCAAAAAACTATTGCAGCGTGACGCCCATCAGTCCGACGACGACATCGTTGGACAGTACGCGCAGCTGCAGACACACCAGTTTCTTGTCGGGGTTCAGCGGCATGCACAGCATCTGGGCCGCCCCGCCGGGAATCTCGCCGCCGTCGGCACCCTTGGCACCAATCTCGGCTCCCTGCGCACTGGCGAACGACAGCCCCATGGCCCGGCCTAAGTCGCGGCTCACCGTGCCCGTGGCCAGCGACACACGGTACGGTCGTGGACTGACGGCCCGGAAGGCCTTGCCATCTACGTAGTATTCGCGCTCGATGGGGCACCAGTTGTCGGGGTTCACCAGCTGGAGTGTGTCGGCTGTCCCGTCTTTATACTGCGCCACCACCAGGGCGTTGGCTATCCGGCTCTGCATGTGGTTCGTCGTACCGGCCATGAGCAGCCACGCCCTCGACGCACTGCCGCTCACGGGAATGCTGACCGTGTCGGGATAGTTCTCCCACAGCGAGGCGAAGACGATGTTCGGTCCTGTTGCCGGTGTCTCGAAGGGCACGCCCATCATCACGAACTCGTCTTTCACGATGAGCGAACGGAACACCGAGTCGTTCACCTCGGGAAGGTATTTCGGGTGGCACCAGTCGCCCACACCCTGCAGGGGAATCTGCAACGTGGTATAAGGCGGCCGGGGCGCACGGTACTGCTGGCGGAAGATGTCGGTCACCGAGGCATTGAACAGCTTGCCGATGTGCTGCTTGCTGAACTTCGCCTCGAACGAAGGCTCGGCCAGTCCGAGGGCGATGGTGTCGGCAGGCGGACAGTAGCCGTCGTACCGCTGCACGTCGGGCAGTCGGCGCGGAGCCTGCACACGGATGGTCTGGCGGGCATCCGCCGTGCCCTCTACATCTAGGTACTCGCCCAGTCCGATATTCTGGCGCAGCACGATTTTCAGCGGCTTGCTGAACCGTTGCGTCACCTCATAGACCAGCTGTTCGCCATTTCTGCGGAAGCGGAAGTCGATATAGGGGGTATGGATAGACGCGCTGTCCCATGCGTCGGGAAATCCCGGCCGTATCACGCAGCGGTCGTTCAGCGCGTCGGGCTGTATGCCGTAGAGGCCCTGTATCAGCGTGCGCGCCGAGATGCCGATGCAGTCGCCGAAGTCGCGGTAGCACTCGCCGCGTGCAGCATCGTAGCGGCTCACTTGTCCGAAGTTGGCGGGCGACTGTCCGTAGTACATCTGGTCCATCACGTTGGCCTTCATCAGCCGGAAGCCCTCCTCATTGCGCCCTGCCTCAAAGTAGGCCAGCGCCGTGTGCATCACCTCGGCGGCAGCCACATTGTTGATGCTCCACGAATAGGGCATCCAGTTGCTGGTCGAGATGGTGGCCAGTCCGCTGTCGGCCACGGGGATGTGGGGTATCTCGCGGTCTATATAGCGGGTGGCCTGATAGGCCTGCTGCGGCGTACAGGCTCCGCAGTCGATGGGGGTGTAGATGCTCCATACGGCAGCCTGCTCGTGGACGCGCTTCAGCCCCATCAGGTCCTGACACTCGGCCCAGTGGCCTTTCTCCGACAGCCACAGGCGGCGGTTCATGGCCTCCAGTATGGCGTCGGCCTCGGCCTGATAGCCGCTGCCGTCTTCGCCCAACAGCTTGGCAATGCGTGCTGCCAGTCGGTTGCCGCGATAGTTGTAGGCCGACGAGTGGGTGACGGCTCCGCCACTATAGTAGAGGGCGTCGCTGGCCCAGATGCAGCAGTAGGCGTCGTAGAGGTGGTCGCCGTCGGGGTCGAAGTTTCGCTTCTCCCAGGCCAGATGACTCTTCAGCACGGGCCACATCTTCCTCAGGTATGCACGGTCGGCATCGTATTGGAAGTGCCACAGCAGCTCGTCGATGTAGTTCAGGTTCATGTCGTAGTGGTGCATCTGGTCGTTGCGGTTGGGGTTGCGGCAGATGTAGCCGTTGCTGTACATCTGCGTGTGCCACCGCTTCGCGGCGCGAGCCATGAAGAGTGCCGAGTCCTGGGTGGGATGCGGCACATCGGGCGACACATTGCGCACCTGGCTGTTGGCATAGGCATCGAAATGGCGGCGGGCACGGTCGGGCCATCCCAACACGTCGCCTAAATAGCCGGCACGCCACCCGGCCAGCGGCATGCGCCAGCCGATGCAGCCGTGCAACCACGTCTCGCCGTCCCAGTCGCCGTCGGCAGCCACCACCAAGGCTCCGCCGAGGGTATTGATATAGGGGTCGGGGGTGTTCAGCACGATGCGGGCGGCCAACTGCTTCATAGCCTGTTCGGCAGCATCGAAGTGCTCTTCACCTTTCTCTATGGCGGCCGTCACCCCGTCGAAGCCCAGATACAGCTCGTCGCCTATCGTCTGCCGCAGGGTCTGCACGGGTTTCTTGCCGTCGGCATCGAAGGCGTCGCGGGGGTCAACGCCCAGGTCGCCGTTGCGCGACAGCTTCGGTCGCTTGATGTTGCTGACGACGACCTCCAGCCGTGGAGCCTTTGCGAAACCCTCGGTGCGGAAGCGCCAATAGGCCCGCTCGCCGCTCTGTGCGGCCACCACCTTGATTCTTACCACTGCCTTCCGGCCCCAGGCGGCGTGGCGCAGGTCGTAGCTGCGCATGCCGTCTTCATAGCTGGCCACACAACGGTCGGTGGCGTCGAGCGGCACACCGTCGATGCGCAGCTGTATGTTGCGGCAGTTGTTCTTTTTGTAAATGGCAAACACGGGGCGGTCGCTGGTTTCTATGCGGTAGTCGGTGGGGCCGCCATACAGGGCCCGTGTGTAGCGGTTGCTGCCGTTCACACAGACAAAAGCCCTGCCGGAGGGCTGGTATGCCGGGCCGGCCGCTGCCATCGTGGCAGTAGCCAGCAGGAGTGTCATCATCCATATCTTGTTCATCATGCGACAAAGGTACGAAAAATTTTCACCTGCAACGACATTTTGCAGAAGAAAATCCATTTTCACCGCTATTTTTGTCATGATTCCAATGATTTCGGGCAACAGAAAACATGTTGTCCATGGGTTGTCATGGTTGTCGCTTAAAAACAATCACATTCGGATTATCCTTATTATTATCCTTTATCGCCAAGAAGCCCTGTCGCGTAAAAACATAAAGAACCGACTGTCCTCGCGACAATCGATTCCTAAAACAAACTACTTAAAAACTAATCTACTAAAACAAATCAAAAAAATATATATCTTTACTACTCTTCTTGCTTCGGTTGGTACTATTATAACACGCTTGTTAACTTTTCACGGTGCAAAATTAGCAAATATTTCGTAACAATCCAAGTATTTTCATGCAAAAATGATACGATTTTGATTTAAATCAATGCGGGCGGCTGTCTTCGTACACAGCCGCCCGCTTTTTGTTAAGTATGGTTTACAAAATCAGCCGTTTACGCTGTTTTGCAACAACCGGTTTTTTCTCGTCTTCTTACATCATGCCGCCCATGCCCGGAGCACCGCCCATCGGCATCTGGGGCTCCTTCTCGGGCTTGTCGCAGATGAGGCACTCGGTGGTGAGGAACATGCCGGCAATCGAGGCGGCATTCTCCAGGGCCACGCGGGCTACCTTGGCAGGGTCGATGACACCGGCCTCGCGCAGGTCTTCGTATTTATCGAGACGGGCATTGTAACCGTAGTCGCCCTTGCCCTCGCGAACCTTCTGTACCACCACGGCACCCTCTTCGCCGGCATTGCTGACAATCTGGCGCAGCGGCTCCTCAATGGCGCGGCAGATGATGTTGATACCGGTCTGCTCGTCGGCATTGTCGCCTTTCAGCGTGGCCAGGGCCTCCTGGGCACGGATGTAGGTTGTGCCGCCACCGGCTACCACACCTTCCTCGATGGCTGCACGGGTAGCGCACAGGGCATCATCGACGCGGTCTTTCTTCTCCTTCATCTCCACCTCGCTGTTGGCACCGACGTAGAGCACGGCGACGCCACCGGCCAGCTTGGCCAGACGCTCCTGCAGCTTCTCCTTGTCGTAGCTGCTGGTGGTGAGCTCGATTTCCTTCTTGATCTGGGCGATGCGGTCCTGGATGGCCTGCTTGTCGCCGGCACCGTTGACGATGGTGGTGTTGTCCTTCGAAACGGTCACCTTGTCGCACGTGCCGAGCATCTCCAGCGTAGCCTGCTCCAGCTTCAAGCCTTTCTCCTCGCTGATGACGACGCCGCCGGTCAGCGTGGCAATGTCTTCGAGCATGGCCTTACGACGGTCGCCGAAGCCGGGAGCCTTGACAGCGCAGATCTTCAAGCCGCCACGCAGACGGTTGACAACCAGCGTGGTAAGAGCCTCAGAGTCAACATCCTCGGCAATGACCAGCAACGGACGGCCACTCTCGGCAGCGGGCTGCAGGATGGGCAGGAAGTCCTTGATGTTCGATATCTTCTTGTCGTAAATCAGAATGTACGGATTCTCCATCACGCACTCCATCTTCTCCGAGTCGGTCACGAAGTAGCCCGACAGATAGCCGCGGTCGAACTGCATACCCTCAACGACACCGATGTGAGTGTCGCGGCTCTTCGACTCCTCGATGGTGATGACACCGTCTTTCGACACCTTGCGCATGGCATCGGCCAGCAGCTTACCAATCTCCTCGTCGTTGTTGGCGCTGACGGTAGCCACCTGCTCAATCTTGTCGTAGTTGTCATCAACCTTCTCGGCGGTGCTCTTGATGTGCTCCACAACGGCCTTCACAGCCTTGTCGATACCGCGCTTCAGGTCCATGGGGTTGGCACCGGCGGTGACGTTCTTCAAGCCCTCGGCCACAATAGCCTGGGTCAGAATGGTAGCCGTCGTCGTGCCGTCGCCGGCGTCGTCGCCAGTCTTCGAGGCCACGCTCTTCACCAGCTGGGCACCGGTGTTCTCAAACTTGTCCTCCAGCTCAATCTCCTTGGCCACGGTCACACCGTCCTTGGTAATCTGCGGAGCACCGAACTTCTTCTCAATCACTACGTTGCGACCCTTCGGGCCCAGCGTCACCTTTACTGCGTTTGCCAACTGGTCCACGCCGTTCTTCAGCAGGTCGCGGGCCTCGATATTGAATTTAATGTCTTTTGCCATAATAAAAACCTCCCCCACCCCCTCCCCCGAGGGAGGAGCGCTTGGTTTGTTCAGGGGGTTCCAAGCACCTTGTTTATTTACTAATAATAAAATCTCTGTTTACAAATCCACCTCCAGGTCTATTCAGCCTCCCTCCCTTGTGGAGGGCCTGGGGGTGGCTTCTATCCGATGACTGCCAGCACGTCGCTCTGGCGCATCATGAGATACTTCTCGCCCTCGAACTCCAGTTCCGTGCCGCTGTACTTGCCGTACAGCACCTCGTCGCCGGCCTTCAAGATCATCTCTTCGTCCTTCGTGCCCTGGCCAACAGCCTTGATGGTGCCGTGGAGGGGTTTCTCTTTTGCGGTGTCAGGAATGATGATGCCACCGATCTTCTCTTCTGCCGGTGCGGGCAATACCAGCACGCGGTCTCCTAATGGTTTGATGTTCATAATACCTAATTATTTTTTGAATTAAACTTTTTTGAATTTTTCTATTTCTGCCCATATCACAGCCAAAACCGTGCCAACGCGCCAGCGCAGTGGCAGAACTGACACTTTGTCAGCATTTGCTCGCCGACGGACCAAGCAGGCTGTCTGTATCATGACAAGCAAAACGTCCTACAGAAGACTGGGAATTGATCACCACACTATTTTTTTCGTACTGTACATATTTTCATGCCCTCCGTCGTTTCGTGCAGACGTTCTTGCCAATACTTTGGGGTACAGTTATATTTTTCACACATCACGAGGCGGTAACGGTTACACTGAATTGCAGACTTTCTAATACGGCAGAATGGAAGGAAATAGGGGGATAGACAGACAGGGAAAACAAAAGCGCAGCAAAATAGTTGGATGTGCTGATGATTTATGAGAAAGATACGTATTGACGATAAAATAAAAAGATAAAATAAAAAGAAAACACTTAAACTATAAGAAAAATGACGGAGAATTTGGAAATATCAAATAAAGTTGCTATCTTTGCAAAACGAAAGGAACCTGTTTAGGGTAGGAGTCCCAGTTGGTCCTGGCAAGCGACCTACTCAAACAGAAGCACTTTTAAACTCCGCTTCAGATGGATAGCCCCGGTTGGTCCGGCAAGCAAGGCCATTAAAGCGGAGTTCCTTTTTTCAATTCTTCTATTCGGGCGGTAAACGTATGACGGTCCATAATTGCATAAGGCTTATAAGGGCCCTATCAAAGACTCTGCTTGTTGCAAAACCTCAGCCCTCAGCCGTTTGCTTTCAGCATAATAATCTTCGTCTGTCCTTTCATTCATAGCATCTATATAACTAACCTCAACGAGGGGTTATAAAACGCCTCTGCTTTCGGTCAGCCGAAAAGTTTGCTGCAAAGATATAACAAATTATTGAAACTGCACTGGTTTGAGTGCAAAAAATATAAAATATTGCACCAGACTTAGTGCAATTTATAAAAAGAGGTGAAACCATTGGACTTCACCTCTTTGATTATAGATAGGAATTTCAAATAAATACCCAGCTATTATATATGTACGCGCGAGAGAATGTCTAAAAGCTGACTGAAGCGGGTGAGCTTGACGAGACGCTCGTGGGGATATTCCTCCGACTTCTCCAGTTCCCATACCACATGGTAGGGGATGTGGGCCGCCCATGCCCCTGTTTCCAGGGCCGGGGCGATGTCCGAACGGAACGAGTTGCCCACCATCAGCGTCTCTTCCGGAGCCACGCCGAGGTTCTCGCACAGCTGGCGATACTCACGGCTGGTCTTGTTCGACACCGTCTCCATGTGCGAGAAATAGGCCTCCAGCCCCGACCGCTGCAGCTTGTTCTCCTGATCCATCAGCTCGCCCTTGGTGAACACCACCAGGCGGTACTGCCGGCATGCGGCCAGGGCAGACAGCGTCTCTGCCACCTCGGGCAAGGGCGTGGTGGGGAAGTTGAGCAGCTGCTTGCCCAGGTCGATGAGCTGCATGACGATGCTGCCCGGCAGCTGTTCGCCACTGACGCGAACCGCATTCTCTATCAGCGAGAGCGTGAAAGCCTTGGTGCCGTAGCCCGTCAGCGGCAGGTTGCGCCGCTCGGTGGCAAACAGGCCCTCGCTGACCTCACGGGCCGTAGCCCACGGCGCCAGCAGCCGACAGCACTCCTGCTCTACCCGGTCGAACCACGACTGGCAGTCCCACAGCGTGTCGTCGGCATCGAAGGCGATGACTTTCACATGTTCCATTGTTCCCATACGTGATGCAAAGTTACGAACTCTGCGAGAGAGCGAGAAATAAAAAGTGAAAAAATTTGCTAATAGTGAATATTTTCTGCCATTTTATTTGGCTATATGCACGGTTTTGTATAATTTTGCAGCCCGTATTGAATAAATATACCAACAATGAAAGTTAAGAACGACCGACTTGAAGCCCTTCGTATGATCATATCCAGCCAGGAGTTAGGCAGTCAGGACGAATTGCTGGAGGCTCTGAAGCGCGAAGGTTTCAAACTGACACAGGCCACGCTGAGCCGCGACCTGAAACAGCTGAAGGTGGCCAAGGCAGCCTCCATGCGGGGCACCTACGTCTATGTGCTGCCCAACGACACACTATACAAGCGGGTGACCACGCCGCACACGCTTCGCGAAATGCAGCAGGTGCCGGGATTCCAGAGCATCAACTTCTCGGGCAACATGGGGGTCATCAAGACGCGGCCGGGCTATGCCAGCTCCATCGCATACAATATTGACAACAACCATATCGACGAGATACTGGGCACGATAGCCGGCGACGACACCATCTTCATCGTCATCAAGCAGGGCGTCTCGAAGGACGAGGTGATCACCGCCCTGAGCAGGGTGGTGCCTAACATGAGGTAGTTTGACGTTTGACATTTGAAATTTGAAGTTTGAAATACAGTTCATATTATATATAGAATGGAACAGAAAGAGGAAATATCAATAGTTGTAGCCGGTCCGGAGCACGAGGTATATGTAGATACCATCCTGCAGACCATTGCCGACGCGGCTAAAGTTCGAGGGACGGGTATTGCCAAGCGCACCCACGAGTATCTGGCCACGAAGATGAAGGAGGCCAAGGCGGTGATAGCCCTCGCGGGCGACCGCTTTGCCGGTTTCAGCTACATCGAGACGTGGGGCAACAAGCAGTATGTCACCACCAGCGGACTCATCGTTCACCCCGACTTCCGGGGGCTGGGCGTGGCCAAGAAGATCAAGGACATGACCTTCTCGCTGGCACGCACGCGGTGGCCGCATGCCAAAATCTTCTCGCTGACCAGCGGGGCTGCGGTGATGAAGATGAACACCGAGCTGGGCTACCAGCCCGTCACCTTTGCCGACCTGACGGACGACGAGGCCTTCTGGCGGGGCTGCGAGGGCTGTGTGAACGTAGATGTGCTGCACCGCACCGAGCGGAAATACTGCATCTGCACGGCCATGCTCTACGACCCGGAAGAGCACTTGCCAGCGAAGCTGAGCGAGGAGACCTTGGAAAGAATCAAGCAATTAGAGGAACAAGAAGACCAAAGAGACAAATAAAAACAAAAAGACAAGAATATGAGCAACAAGAAGAAAGTAGTCGTAGCATTCAGCGGTGGACTGGACACCAGCTACAACGTGATGTACCTGACCAAGGAGTTAGGCTATGAGGTTTATGCCGCCTGCGCCAACACCGGCGGATTCTCGGCCGAGCAGCTGAAGCGCAACGAAGAGAACGCCTACAAGCTGGGCGCCGTGAAGTATGTGACACTCGACGTGACACAGGAGTATTACGAGAAGTCGCTGAAGTTCATGATCTTCGGCAACGTGCTGCGCAACAACTGCTACCCCATCTCGGTATCGTCCGAGCGCATCTTCCAGGCCATCGCCATTGCCCGCTATGCCAAGGAGATTGGTGCCGACGCCATCGCCCACGGCTCGACGGGTGCCGGCAACGACCAGATACGCTTCGACATGACCTTCCTCGTGATGGCTCCCGGCGTGGAGATTATCACGCTGACCCGCGACCGCAACCTGACACGCAAGGAAGAGGTGGACTATCTGAACGCACACGGATTCACGGCCGACTTCGCCAAGCTGAAATACTCGTACAACGTAGGCATCTGGGGCACGAGCATCTGCGGCGGCGAGCTGCTGGACCCCACACAGGGACTGCCCGAAGAGGCCTACCTGAAGCACGTCACCGCCAAGGAGCAGGAACAGCTGCTGAAGATTGAGTTCGAGAAGGGCGAGATAGTGGGTGTGAACGGCGAGAAGTTCAGCGACCGCGTGAAGGCCATCCAGAAGATAGAAGAGATTGGCGCCTCGTATGCCATCGGCCGCGACGCCAACGTGGGCGACACCATCATCGGCATCAAGGGCCGCGTGGGCTTCGAGGCCGCCGCTCCGAAGCTCATCATCGAGGCGCACCGCCTGCTGGAGAAATCGACGCTGTCGAAGTGGCAGCAATACTGGAAAGACCAGGTGGCCAACTGGTATGGCATGTTCCTGCACGAGAGCCAGTATCTGGAGCCTGTCATGCCCGACATCGAGGCCATGCTCACCAGCAGCCAGCGCCACGTGACGGGTACCGCCATCCTGAAGCTGCGCCCCTACGGCTTCGAGACGGTAGGCATCGACAGCGACAACGACCTGACGAAGTCAAAGCTGGGCGAATATGGCGAGACGCAGACCGGATGGACCGCCGACGAGGCCAAGGGCTTCATCAAGGTCAGCTCGACACCGCTGCGCGTCTATTACGGCATCCATCCGAATGAAAGGTAGCCCCCCTCAATCCCCCCGAGGGGGGGAAGAAGGGCGCAACGAAGGATTAAGTCGTCAATGAAAGAAAATAACAGTCAGCCCCCTCAATCCCCCCGAGGGGGGGAAGAAGGGCGCAACGAAGGATTAAGTCGTCAATGAAAGAAAATAACAGTCAGCCCCCTCAATCCCCCCGAGGGGGGGAAGAAGGGCGAAACGAAGGATTAAGACTTCAGTTGGCTGACCCTACTCTGTACAGTCTCTTAAAACAGTTCGTTAAAGAAAATAGAAATAATGAGACCCAAGCAGAAATGGTACTTTGGAACTTTATCCGTGGCAACCAGTTAGGTGCTCATTTTCGTCGGCAACATATCATCGGACCATTTATTGCAGACTTTGCCTGTCTTCCTTTACGGCTTATCATAGAACTGGATGGAGGTTATCATCAATTGCCCACTCAACAAATCAGCGATAGCGAAAGGACTAAATGGTTAGAAGACAAAGGATTCAGTGTCGTCAGATTCTTAAACGAAGAAGTCTTAGCAGACATAGAAGGAACCATTCAAAGAATAAAAAATATCATCAATGAAAGAAAATAACAGTCTGCGCCCTTCATCCCCCCATCGGGGGGAACGAGGGGGGCTATCAGTAGGAATATTAGGCGCAGCAGGCTACACCGGTGGCGAACTCATCCGCCTGCTGCTGAACCACCCGGAAGCAGAGATCGTGTTTGCCAACTCAGAGTCGAACGCCGGCAATCCCGTCAGCGATGTCCATGAAGGACTCGTGGGCGATACCGACTTGTGCTTTACCAGCGAGATGCCCTTCGACCAGGTGGATGTCGTCTTCTTCTGCTTCGGCCACGGCAAGAGCGAGGCCTTCCTGAAGGAGCACACCATCCCCGAGGGCGTGAAGATTATCGATCTGGCACAGGACTTCAGGGTAGCCCCCCTCAATCCCCCCTTGGGGGGAAGAACACTGGTCTATGGCCTGCCGGAAATCAACAAGGCGGAGATACAAAAGGCACAGTATATAGCCAACCCCGGCTGCTTTGCCACGGCTATACAGCTGGCCCTGCTGCCCGCCGCCCACCTTAACATATTAAAGGAAGACATCGCCGTGAATGCCATCACTGGCTCGACCGGTGCCGGACAGAAGCCCTCGGCCACCACCCACTTCTCGTGGCGCACGGGCAACCTGAGCATCTACAAGGCATTCACCCACCAGCACCTGGCCGAGATACGCCAGAGCCTCTCGCAGGTGCAGGGCTATCTCGATGCCGCTATCGACTTCATTCCCTATCGCGGCGACTTCGCCCGTGGCATCTTCTGCACCGCCGTCGTCAAGACCAAGGCCCCCGGCAGCGACATCGTCGAGGCCTACAGGGATTTCTATGCCGACGCGGCCTTCACCCACTATACCGACCGGTCCATCGACCTGAAGCAGGTGGTGAACACCAACAAGGCCCTGGTGCATGTCGATTGCTTCGACGGCAAGGTGCTTGTCACCTCGGCCATCGACAACCTGCTGAAAGGTGCCGTGGGACAGGCTGTGCAGAACATGAACCTGATGTTCGGCATCGACGAGCACGCCGGACTGCAGCTGAAGGCCAGCGCCTTCTGAAGCAGCCCTCGCCCTACCGCCTGCACGGGGCTGCCGCCGTCACGTGTGTTAAAGAATATAAAAACATGCTATATAAATAAGGTGTAACGAAAAGTTTTGCCTACTTTTGCAGCCCAAACGAAAAACGACAACAAGAAAATACGAAGAATATGCAAAAGAATCTGGTGATTGTGGAGTCGCCTGCCAAGGCCAAGACCATTGAGAAATTCCTCGGCAAGGACTATAAAGTGATGTCAAGCTACGGCCACATCCGCGACTTGAAGAAAAAGGAGATGAGCATCGACATTCAGACGCTGCAGCCCGAATACGAGATACCCGAAGAGAAGGTGAAGCTGGTAAAGGAGCTGAAGTCGAATGCCGAGAAAGCCGAGAAGGTTTGGCTCGCCAGTGATGAGGACCGCGAGGGAGAAGCCATCTCGTGGCATCTGTGCGAGGTGCTGGGGCTCGACGAGGCCAAGACCAGCCGCATCGTGTTCCACGAAATCACCAAGACTGCCATCATGCAGGCCATCGAGACGCCGCGCCACCTCGACATGAACCTGGTGAACGCCCAGCAGGCCCGTCGCGTGCTCGACCGCCTGGTGGGTTTCAAGCTCTCGCCCATCCTGTGGCGCAAGGTGAAGCCCGCCCTGTCGGCAGGCCGTGTGCAGAGCGTGGCCGTGCGGCTCATCGTAGAGCGCGAGCGCGAGATACAGGAGTTCAAGAGCGAGCCGTTCTACAGCGTGAGTGCCGTGTTCGGGCTGACCCATGCCGACGGTTCGCAGAGCGAGGTGAAGGCCACGCTCAGCCAGCGTTTCAAGACCCACGACGAGGTGGAGCGCTTCCTGGAGCTTTGCAAGGATGCCACGTTCAGTGTCGAGCAGGTCACGAAGAAGCCGCTGAAGCGCACGCCGGCACCGCCCTTCACCACATCGACCCTGCAGCAGGAAGCCGCCCGTAAGTTGGGCTACACCGTCACGCAGACGATGATGGTAGCGCAGCACCTCTACGAGCACGGACAGATAACCTACATGCGTACCGACTCCGTCAACCTCTCCGGCCTGTGCATCAACGCCTCGAAGGAAGAGATTGGCAAACTGTACGGCGAGACCTACTCGAAGGTGCGCCAGTACCACACCAGTTCGAAGGGAGCCCAGGAGGCCCACGAGGCCATCCGCCCCACCTACATGGACCGTCAGACCATCGAGGGCACCGTGCAGGAGAAGCGGCTCTACGACCTCATCTGGAAGCGTACCATCGCCTCGCAGATGGCCGATGCCGAGATAGAGAAGACCACGGTGGAGATTAAAATCAATAATGACATTTCTAATTTTTCCTTCATCGCCCAGGGCGAGGTGGTCAAGTTCGACGGATTCACCAAGGTCTATCACGAATCGACCGACGACGACGACCAGCAGCCGGAAGAGAGCCATGTGCTGCCACCCATGCAGCAGGGCATGGAGCTGACGCGCCGCGAGATACAGGCCGTAGAGCGTTTCAGCCAGGGCCCGCAGCGATACACCGAGGCATCGCTGGTACACAAGCTGGAAGAGCTGGGCATTGGCCGTCCTTCTACCTACGCCCCCACCATCTCTACCATCCAGCAGCGCGAATACGTACACAAAGGCGACAAGAAAGGCGAGGAGCGTTCCTACACTATCGACACGCTGAAGGGCAAGGTGGTGAAGCAGACCACGCGCAAGGACATGGCGGGCTCTGACAAGGGCAAGCTGCTGCCCACCGACATCGGCATCGTGGTGAACGACTTCCTGATGAAATACTTCCCCGCCATCATGGACTACAACTTCACGGCCAAGGTGGAGCAGGACTTCGACAAGATTGCCGAGGGCGACGAGCAGTGGACACACATGCTGCGACAGTTCTACAAGTCGTTCGAGCCCACCGTGGAAAAAACCCTGAAGGCCCGCCAGGAGCATAAGGCCGGCGAGCGCGAGCTGGGCACCGACCCGAAGAGCGGCAAGCCGGTGTTCGTCAAGATAGGCCGCTACGGCCCCGTGGTGCAGATAGGCTCTGCCGACGATGCCGAGAAGCCGCTGTTTGCCCAGCTGCCCTCCGACAAGAGCATGGAAGCCATCACCCTCGACGAGGCCCTGGAGCTGTTCAAGCTGCCGCGCACGCTGGGCGACTTCGAAGGCTCGCCAGTGGTCATCGGCACCGGTCGCTTCGGCCCCTACGTGCTGCACCAGAAGAAATACACCTCCATGCCCAAGGGCACCGACCCGATGGCTATCACCCTCGACGAGGCCGTGGCGCTGATCAACGAGAAGCGCCAGCAGGAGCACCAGCGGCACATCAAGTCGTTCGCCGAAGACCCCAAGCTGGAGGTGCTCAACGGACGATACGGTCCCTACATTGCCTACGACGGCAAGAACTACCGCATGCCCAAGCCCATGCACGAGCGTGCCGCCGAGCTGACCTTCGAAGAGTGCATGGAAGTCGTAAAGAAAAATGAGAAATGAAAGAAATGAGAAATGAGAAATGACGGTGCGCAGCCCATTACTCATTGCTCATTTCTCATTACTAATTTTAATAGAATGCAAAGAATTATATTAATAGGCTATATGGGCTCCGGCAAGACCACCGTCGGCAAGGCTCTGTCGAAGGACACCGGCATGATGTTCTACGACCTGGACTGGTATATCGAGAGCCGCATGCACAAGACGGTGTCGCAGCTCTTTGCCGAGCGGGGCGAAGAGGGCTTCCGTAAGATAGAGTATAACATGCTGCACGAGGTGGCCGAGTTCGAAGACGTCATCATCAGCTGCGGCGGCGGCACACCGTGCTTCTTCGACAACATCGACTACCTGAACCGCCAGGGCGATGTCGTCTATCTCAAGGCCACGCCCGAGACGCTCTACAAGCACCTGCTCATGGCCAAGGTGGAGCGCCCCCTGCTGAAGGGCAAGAGTCCCGACGAGCTGATAGCCTACATCACCCAGCACCTGAAGGAGCGCGAGCCGTTCTACAGCCGGGCGCGCCACACCATCGACGTCACCGTGCTCGACGAGTACGACAAGATAAAAATCACCGTCCAGCAGCTGAAAGACATGCTGCACCTCTGACCGCTTTTTTTATTTTTATTTTTTATTTTTCATTTTTTATTTTTCCGCCTCCATGAAGAAATGGACCATCGACGACTCCCGTGAGCTCTACAACATCAATGGCTGGGGCACCAGCTATTTCGGTATCAACAACAAAGGCAACGTCTTCGTGACACCCTGCAAGGACGGCACTGAGATAGACCTGCGCGAAGTGATGGACGAGCTGTCGCTGCGCGACGTGCAGTCGCCCGTGCTGCTGAGATTCCCCGACATTCTGGACAACCGCATCGAGAAGACGTGGAGCTGCTTCAAGAAGGCTGCCGAGGAGTACGACTACAAGGGCGAGAACTACGTGGTATATCCCATCAAGGTGAACCAGATGCAACCCGTGGTCGAAGAGATCATCTCGCACGGCCGCAAGTTCAACCTCGGCGTAGAGGCCGGCTCGAAACCCGAACTGCATGCCGTCATCGCCGTGCAGTGCCAGAGCGACTCCATTATCATCTGCAACGGCTACAAAGACCAGAGCTACATCGAGCTGGCCCTGCTGGCACAGAAGATGGGCAAGCAGATATTCATCGTCGTCGAGAAGCCCAACGAGCTGGAACTCATCGCCCGCGAGGCCAAGAAGCTGGGCGTCAGGCCCAACATCGGCATCCGCATCAAGCTGGCCTCATCGGGCAGCGGCAAGTGGGAGGAGAGTGGCGGCGACGCCTCGAAGTTCGGGCTCACCAGTGCCGAGCTGCTGGAAGCCCTCGAACTGCTCGACAAGAAAGACATGCGCGACTGCCTGCGCCTCATCCATTTCCATATCGGCTCGCAGATTACCAAGATACGCCGCATACAGACCGCCCTGCGCGAAGCGTCGCAGTTCTATGTGCAGCTGCATAAGATGGGCTACAATGTCGATTTTGTGGACTGTGGCGGCGGCCTGGGTGTCGATTACGACGGCACGCGGTCGCCCAGCAGCGAGAGCTCGGTGAACTACAGCATCCAGGAGTATGTCAACGACTGCATATACACCTTCGTCGAGGTGGCCAACAAGAACGGCATTCCCCACCCCAACATCATCACCGAGAGCGGACGCTCGCTGGCGGCCCACCACTCGGTGCTCGTCATCGACGTGCTGGAGACGGCCTCGCTGCCCGAGATGCCCGAGGAGTTCGAGCCAGACCCCGACAGCCACCAGCTGGTGAAAGACCTCTATGAGATCTGGGACAACCTGTCGCCGCGCAATGTGCTGGAAGACTGGCACGACGCCGAGCAGATACGCGAAGAGGTGCTCGACCTCTTCACCCACGGCATCGTGGACCTGAAGACGCGCGCCGAGGTGGAGGCCATGTACTGGAGCGTATGCCACGAGATACACGCCCTGGCAAAGAGTCTGAAGCACATACCCGAAGAGCTGATGAACATCGACAAACTGCTGGCCGACAAGTATTTCTGCAACTTCTCGCTGTTCCAGTCACTGCCCGACTCGTGGGCCATCGACCAGCTGTTCCCCATCATGCCCATCCAGCGGCTCGACGAGCGGCCTACGCGCAATGCCACGCTGCAGGACATCACCTGCGACTCGGACGGCAAGATAGCGCAGTTCGTCACCAACCGCCACAACTCCCACTCGCTGCCCGTCCATGCCCTGCGCCGCAACGACAAATACTACCTCGGCGTGTTCCTCGTTGGGGCCTATCAGGAGATACTCGGCGACATGCACAACCTCTTTGGCGACACCACCGCCGTCCACGTATCCGTGAAGGACGGCCACTACCACATCGACCAGGTCATCGACGGCGAGACGGTGGCCGAAGTGCTCGACTACGTGCAGTACGACCCCAAGAAGCTGGTGCGCCAGCTGGAGGTGTGGGTGACCAAGAGCGTCAAGGACGGCAGGATAACCCTGGAGGAGGGCAAGGAGTTCCTCTCCAACTACCGCTCCGGCCTCTACGGCTATACCTATTTGGAATAACGACACAACTAACGTCATAGCATAACTCTACACAACTCTACATCACTACCATATAACGAAAAAAGCAACACTGCCATGAAATTCTGGAAGAAGAAGCCCAAAGGCCCCTACCCCCGCTCGTTTGCCAAACGCCTCACGTGGCGCATTATGTTACGCATGATTCTCATTATGATACTCCCCGTGTTCCTGCTCTTCTTGATGGGCTACGGGGTGGTGTTCTCGGGCATCGTGCTGCTCGGCGACCGGCTGGTACAAGGCGAGTACCAGACGATACGCCGCGTCACCTCCGACCTCTACGTCGCAGCCACCAATACCGCACCCATCATCGAGGAGAACCTCGACAAGCCGGACAAGATGCACGGCTACATGCAACGCCTGCTCAAGCTCAACCCCTACATACGCAGCTGCGGCATCAGCTTCCGCGAAAACTACTACCCCCAGAAGGGACGCTGGTTCTGCCCCTACGTGCTGCGCCGCGACAGCACGGCAGAGACCCACACCCTCGGCGACCAGGGTTACGACTATCTGCAGGCCGACTGGTTCCGCAAGGCCATCAAGAGCCGCAAGGGCTACTGGGGCGAGGTGTTCCTTGACTCCACCGACAACAACACCCCCGTCGTGTCGTACATGCTGCCCATCCGCGACAGCCGCGACAGTGCCGTGGCCGTGCTGACCGTCGATTTATCGCTGGGATGGCTGGGCAACAAGATACAGTTCGGCAAGGACAGCAACGAGCCGGCCGACTCGTCGAAGGTCAACACCACCCTGACGGACGAAAAGGGCAACAAGGTGGAAGTAAAGGCCAACAAGGACAAGAAGCAGGACGAGCCTTGGGATGCCGAGTACGAAGCCTACTACTTCATGGTCGATAGCACGGGCACCTTCCTCATCCACCCCGACATGCAGCGCGTAGCCCGCCGCAACATCCAGAGCTGCGTCACCGCCGACCCCGACAGCGCCATCGCCAGCCTGCTGGCACTCGACGACGACGAGACCAACGACATCACCATCGACGGCGAAAAGGTGTTCCTATTCTTCACGCCCGTGAAATACACCAACTGGTCGTTCGGCATGGTACTGCCCTTCATCTTCAGCGAAATCTTCGGCTATATGCTCGGCGGCTTCTTCATCTTCATCATCCTCGTGGGACTGCTCGTGGTATGGTTCCTCGGGCGGCGCACCATCAAGAAGGCCACACGCCCCCTGCAGCAGCTCGCCTCGTCGGCCGACGAGGTGGCCAAAGGCCATTTCGACACCGAGCTGCCCGTCATGACGTCGCACGACGAGATACACCAGCTGCGCGACTCGTTCGAGAACATGCAACGGTCGCTCACACGCTACGTCGAGGACCTGAAGGACACCACGGCACAGAAGGCATCCATCGAGAGCGAGCTGAACATTGCGCACAACATCCAGATGTCCATGCTGCCCAAGATATTCCCGCCATACCCCGAGCGCTCCGACATCGACATCTTCGGACAGCAGAAGCCCGCCAAGGCCGTGGGCGGCGACCTCTTCGACTTCTACATCCGCGACAACCACCTCTTCTTCTGCATCGGCGACGTGTCGGGCAAGGGCGTACCGGCATCGCTGGTCATGGCGGTCACACGCACGCTCTTCCGCAACGTATCGGGCCACGCCATGGAGCCGCAGGTCATCGTCAACGCCATCAACGAAGGGGTTTGCGCCGGCAACGACCTCAACATGTTCGTCACCCTCTTCGTGGGCGTGCTCGACCTGCAGACGGGACAGCTCGACTACTGCAATGCCGGCCACGACGCACCGATCATGCTCGCCGACGAGGTGAGCCAGCTGCCCTGCGACCCCAACCTGCCCGTAGGCATCATGGCCGACTGGGCGTTCACCCTGCAGCAGACCACCATCAGCCGTGGCACCACCATCTTCCTCTATACCGACGGTCTGAACGAGGCGGAAAACAACGTTCACCACCAGTTTGGCGACGCCCGCATGGTCAGCCTGGCCGAGACGCTGCTCAACCGTGGCGACCGTCAGCCCGCCAAGCTCATCGGCTGCATGACGGATGCCATACGCGACTTCGTGGGCGATGCCGAGCAGAGCGACGACCTCACCATGCTGGCCATACAGTATAAGTAACCGAAAGAGAAATATCAAACCGTCAACTAATAGCCATCGCGGCACCGTCTTGGTCAGACGGCGCCGCAATGGCTTATGGGATACGTCGAAAATGGAATGGTTACTGTGGAGAGGCCACTGGTTTCCGCCAGTGGCCTCTCCACAATCAACGGAAGCCTCTCCACGAAAATTACATATTGTTTGTTATCCTTAAAAAACGGCTGCAAAAGAACAACAAAAAATAACTTTTCAAGAAAATATTAGAAAAAGTTGAAAATTTAACATTTCGGGGACTAACTAAAAGGCTATAAAAATAGAGGTAAAGTCGTTAAAAATAGCAAAATACGGTCTAAAATAGCAGATTGTTTGGGCAAAATAGAAAACAATTGAAAATAAATCACTACCTTTGTGGAATAAAACTATAAGTATGGAAGAAATAAACCGACTGAAAGTCGTATTGGTAGAGAAAAAGCGTACTGCGCGATGGCTCTCAATGCAGATGGGGGTTAATCCATCTACAGTAAGCAAGTGGTGTACTAACTCTTCACAACCAGATGTTGCAAGTCTGCTTAAAATTGCCGACTTGCTGGAGGTTGATATAAAGGAGTTATTGGTTAGAGAATACGAGCAGTTCCTATTGTCAAAGATAAAGAATTAAGGATAAGGACTATGGATATACAGAAAATACAACAATACAAATCGGCCTTCGACTTGATAGCCAAGGACATCAAGGATGATGAAGGGAACTCTATCGAAGTATGGTATGCACGTGAGCTGCAACAAGTGTTAGGCTATGCGCGATGGGAGAATTTCGTGGTGGCCATTGGCCGTGCTTTGGAATCGTGTAAGACCTTGGGAATCAACGTTGATGACCATTTTCGTGAGGTCACGAAAATGGTCCAGCTTGGCAGCGGTTCTCAGCGCGAAGTACAAGACTTCATGCTCACGCGGTATGCCTGCTATTTGATAGCACAGAATGGAGACCCAAAGAAAGAAGAAGTGGCCTTTGCACAGAGTTATTTCGCCGTCCAGACCCGTAAGGCAGAAATTATAGAAGAACGACTAAACGAAGTGGCTCGTCTGAATACCCGTGAACGCTTACGAGCTTCCGAAAAGCAATTAAGTCGCAATATCTATCAACGTGGAGTAGATGACCGTGGTTTTGGACGTATCCGTTCAAAAGGCGACTATGCCCTGTTTGGTGGGCTTTCAACAGACCAAATGAAAAAACGGTTGGGAATCAAAAGTGGTGCTTTGGCTGATTATCTACCCACATTAACGATTGCCGCCAAGAATCTTGCAACGGAAATGACCAATTATAACGTAGAGCAAAAAGACCTCTACGGTGAAGCAAACATCACAGCCGAGCATGTACAGAACAACCGTAGCGTTCGTGGCATGTTGGGCCAACGCGGAATCAAGCCAGAGGAACTTCCACCTGCAGAAGATATCAAGAAAGTGGAACGGCGTGTAGCCAAAGATGAAAAGAGCATGCAAAAGGATACATCGAAACTGCCAAAGAAATGAGATAATAAAAGCTAACGAGAGTATTAACAAATTAGGACTTGTGCCTGTAAGTTTATAAATAGAATAGCATCAAGGTATGAATGTATACGCAAAGATAGAATCAGTTTTACGACAACAATCTAAATATGTATCTACAGAAGATACAGTTCTTAAAAATGTAGTATTTGAGGATGCTATGAAAATGGATAGCGAACTCATTGAGATGTTGTTGAACGATAGGGATATTAGAAGTCAATTCTTTACAGAAACGAAATCGGGATGCCTTGTCTTTGATAAGATGAAGTTTGGATGGGCAATTTCTAACAAAGAATTCTTGCCAGATTCATATACTCGCTATGAGAAGAAAATCGGATTGTCAGATGACAATGAGCATTATCTGACGGCATCAGGTGATGTCGCATTGATATTCCCTCACAAAGATTGCATTCTGGAGGGAGGACAGACAAAAGAAGACCAAAAGAAGGACGAGGTTTTCTATAACGAGACTCTTGCCCCTGACCAAGTTGACAAATTACTTGCACCTAAAGTACTTGTTGGAGCAAAACGTTACGACAAAGACCATATTGATGGCGAATTAATAACAGACTTTAGAGATAAGGACAACTTGATAATACGTGGTAATAATCTTCTTGTTATATCCTCTCTATTGAAACGTTATGCTGGAAAAGTTAAACTCATTTATATTGATGTACCATATAATACTGGCAATGATAGTTTTGGCTATAATGACAGATTCAACCATAGTACCTGGCTTTGTTTTATGCGAAATAGGCTCCAAATAGCATACCAGTTATTACGTAAAGAAGGTACAATAGCTTTGTCTGTTGATAACTATGAAGTAGGTTATCTTCTTGTTCTTCTTGACGAAATCTTTGGAAAAGAAAACCGCAAGAACATCATTACTGTTCGTCGAGCATCTGCGACAGGAGCGAAAGTGATAAATCCTGGTGTCGTAAATGTTGCGGAGTATGTACTTATATATTCAAGGGATACGTCTGTATGGAAGCCTAATAGAGTGTTTGCTGCTAAAGGATTCGACAAAAGATATGGAAGTTATATTATTAATATAGATGAACCGTATGAACAATGGAAATTCTCTACAGTACTGGAAGAATTTGCAAGAGAATCGCAAGTAAAAAAATCCGGGCTTAAAAAGTTTTATGGGAAACATTATGAGGAAGCCTTGGAACAGTTTGCTATAAAACATGCCGATAGTATTATGCAGCTGGTAACACTTGATGATAATTCTGTAGGCGAAGAAATAAAAGAAATCAAAAAGCAATCATTAGAAAATCCGACAAAGGTGTATCATATGGCAAGAGAGAAAGCCAATGATTACTATGTAGTGAATGGGCATGCTATCATCTTTGCCAAAGACCGTCTTATCAATATTGATGGCCACAAATCCTTCTCTCAACCACTTACCGACATTTGGGATGACGTACTCCCAAATGACCTCCACAATGAAGGAGGTGTAGAATTCAAAAAAGGTAAGAAGCCAGAGAAACTTTTAGGAAGAATTATGGAACTATGCACTAATGAAGGCGACTTAGTTCTTGATTTCTTTGCAGGTTCTGGTACTACTGGTGGCGCTGCTATGAAAATGGGAAGACAATTTATACTTGTTGACCAGATGGATTATACTGAAACGACCACCCGACAACGACTAATCAATACCATTAATGGAGATAGCCACGGTATATCTAAAACCTATAACTGGCAAGGGGGAGGTTCGTTCGTTTATTGTAAACTTGCGGAACTGAATGAAAAGTTTATTACGCAGATAGAGAAGTGTAACACATGTGAAGAGAGTGTTGCCATACTTGATGGAATCCTCAATACTGGCTATGTAAATGATAACGCTGACTTCCGTGAGATTCATAAGAGTGTGGATGAATTCAGAAATCTTTCTTTGAATGACCAAAAGACATTGATGTGTAAATTGGTTGATAAAAACATGCTCTATGTCAATCTTTCGGATATGGAAGACAGTGAGTTTGACATAACTGATGAGGAGAAGAATTTCAATCGTAGTTTTTACAAGCAGAAATAAGGGAAATGGCAAACTATTTGTATCAACGTGTTGAGGGTGCAAAGGACTTTGGCTTTTACAAAGAATTACCAACCTTTGTTAGAGAAGGAGTCAATCCAAGGTTTGAACTTCGTCCCTATCAAGAGAATGCTTTTTGCAATTATATTACCTATTACGAAACGCCTACATTAAAATCTATTACCCGGCAGGTGCTTTTTCACATGGCAACTGGTAGCGGTAAGACTCTGATTATGGCGGGACTGATAACCTATTTATATAAACAAGGGTATCGGAATTTCCTTTTCTTTGTAAACCGAAATATCATCATAAAGAAGACAAAGGAAAATTTCTTAAACACGGCATCACCCAAATACCAATTCAATCCAGACTTACAAATAGATGGAATAAGAATTCCTATAAGTGAAGTGGATAACTTTGACAGTAGCAATCCTGATGGTATCAATATCTGTTTTGTCAGCATTCAGAAACTGCACGGAGATTTATTTGATGTACGGGAGAATTCTGTTTCTATAGATGACTTCAAACGTCACAAGATAGTTATGATTTCAGACGAGGCTCATCATTTGAATGCTGCCACTCTGAGCAAAGATGACAAAGAAGATAATAGGCAGTGGGAAGTGAGTATCTCGAAAATTTTAAATGCAAATGAAGATAATTTGTTGCTTGAATTTACGGCAACTTGCAAATTTGAGAACAACCCTTTGCTTCAGAATAAGTATGAAGACAAAGTCATTTTTGACTACTCACTCATAAAATATCGTGAAGACAAATATTCGAAAGATATTTATAGTATGTCTTTCAGTGATAGTAGTCCTATGGATAGGGCATTAATAGCTGCAATAATGAGCCAATTCCGACTAAAGTTGTTTCAGAGAGAAGGCCTTGATATCAAGCCTGTATTAATGCTTAAATCTAAAACAATAAATGAGAGTAAAGCTAATTTTACGAAGTTCTGTGAGATAATAAACAATCTTACAGGTGCAGATATTTCACGCGTATTTTTATCATTCGAAAACGAATGGATGAAGCAAGCTAAAGATTATTTTGCACAAAATGGCATAAGTGCGGACTCATTGGCATTAGAAATACGACATGAGTTTGGCAAAGAACATTGCATCTCTGCTAACGAGGAGAAGGATGCTGACAAAAACCAATTATTGCTGAATTCTCTTGAAGAAAGGGCAAATCCGTATAGAGTCGTTTTCGCTGTTGACAAGTTGAATGAAGGATGGGACGTACTAAATTTGTTTGACATTGTTAGAATGTCAGAAACTGTTGGTAGCATAAAAGACACAAATGCAGAGGCACAGTTAATAGGGCGTGGCGCAAGATATTGTCCATTTGTGACAAGAGAGAAAAAAGACAAGTATAGAAGGAAATATGATAATGAAATTAATAATTCTATGCGCATCTGTGAGACTTTGTTGTATCATTGTATAAATGAAAGTCAATATATTAGTCGTCTTAACAAATCACTTAGAGAATCAGGTGCTATTCCTGATAGAGCAGTTCAGCGTGAACTATTCGTAAAAGATTCTTTTAAACAGACAGCTTTTTATAAAGAAGGCTTGGTTTTTGTGAACTCACGTAAAGAAATCGGACGCGAACATATACATTCTATTCCAGATGCACAAAAAGCAGAACGTATTTATTATATGAGGACAGGAGTGCAAGGCGTATATGACCTTTTTGCGGAGAAGATAGAAGACAGTGGCCCTGCTTCAGACCTTAAATACAACAGCTTTACCGTCAAAGAAATTGCAGAAATCAATTATGGTATTCTGCATAAGGCTATTAGAAGAAATACTTCATTAGCATTTAACACGTTAAAGACATTTTTCCCAGCTTTGCAATCAATAAGAGAATTCTTATTGTCGGATAGCTACCTGGGTAATGCTATTATTACGATTTGCTCAAAACTGGAAAAAGAGGACATTACGATTGACTTAATTTCGAAAGCTGTTTGGCTATTTGTCAAAGACATCGCCAATTATGTTTCACAAATTGAGATACAATACGAGGGAACGAAGGAATTTACAACGAAAAAGCTTTGTAATGTTATTCGCGATCGAGTGTTGAACTATACGAATCCAAGTGCTGATGGTGTTGGAATTTCTCAAGGCGATATGAGTGTTGATGCGGCTATCCGGCTCGATCTAAGGAAAGAAGACTGGTATGTTTTCACGGACAACTACGGAACTCCAGAAGAAAAAGCTTTCGTTGCAGCCTTTAAGAGATATTATGATGATTTACAAACGGCATATAGCGAAGTGTATCTGGTAAGAAATGAGGGGGAGAAAGAATTAGCTACCTATTCGTTCAACGGAGGTCGGCTTTTTGAGCCAGATTATATTCTTTTCTTAAAACGAAAGCAATCTGATGACAGGAACGAACAAATTCAGATTTTCATAGAACCTAAGGGTGATGGGTATATTGCCAACGATATATGGAAAGAAGAATTTTTGCTTGATATAGAGAAATTGGGAATTCCTGTGATTACTTTTGCTGATAACACAGATTATAGAATAAGAGGTTTCCACTTCTATAACAGAAACAAAAGACGCGATGAGTTCAGAAAAGATTTTGAGAGTTTACTTGACTAAAATAAATGAATGAGAAGGACATTGGCTTTTCCTCATGAATGGCCAAATTTGTAGATACTCAGAATAATGAAAGTTAGGCAAGTCGATAGGAAAAAGAAGTTAATGGTTAACTCTGACAAGGCAGTGGGTAACTATAATATACTTAGTGGGTAACTCAAAAAGGGGCTATTTCATAAAGGAGATAATATGAGCAAGAAGTCAATACGCTTTATCGACAACAGAGTGGTGCGGGCCGTATGGAACGAGGAGCACATAAGTGGTACAGGCATTTTACGTAGCATCAATGATGAAGATGATTATGTGAAAAAACTCACCGGGACGGTTCTTCTGATCCATTCGTGAGTAATTAAAACATTATCATGAATAATGGAATACGGATATGAAAGAAGAAAACACGCTGTTTGATCCGGAAGAGATGCAATCGCCCTTTGAGGCGATCAAAGAGACGGATGGTGAAGGTCGTGAGTGGTGGAACTCGCGCAAGTTAGCTCGACTCATGGGTTACCAGAAGTACTGGAACTTCGAACGGTTGATGGACAAGGTTGCCACCTTCCTGCAGCAAGAGAAGGGCTTAGATTTGAAGGAGCACATGGTGGAGATAGAGGAGATGGCGCAACTGAATAACGGTGGCTATCGACAAGTGAAATCCATCAGACTGTCAAGAACTGCCTGTGTGGCAATAGCTTTGAACGCTGACCAGAAGAAGCCTATTGTGAAGGCTGCCAAGGAATATTTCACCAACAAGATGAACGCTCAGGAGCTGGCTACAAGCGTTGAAGGTAATGTGTTAATATATCGTTCGAGCACAGGTAAGGTGAATGTGAACGTGCTTTTCAGTCAGGAAACCTTTTGGCTGTCCCAGAAACGAATGTCAGAGTTGTTCAACGTGACAATACAAGATATCAGTTATCATTTGCTACAAATCAATGATACGGGAGAATTGCAATTGTCCACAGCAATCAAAAAAATTTTGAATCCGTCGGACAATTGCGATGAACAGGGCGTTCTGCTTTATAATCTGGATGCGATTATTGCGGTTGGTTATCGGGTGAATAGTTACGAGGCGACCCAATTTCGCATCTGGGCACGAGAGGTTTTGAAGGAGTATATCATCAAGGGTTTTGTGATGGACGATGAACGTCTGAAAGGCAAGAATCCCTTTGGGGCTGACTACTTTGAGGAGTTGCTGGATCGCATCCGTGAGATACGTACATCAGAGCGTCGTTACTATCAGAAGATAACGGACATCTATGCCGAGTGCAGCAGCGACTATGACAAGAATAGTGAGATAACACGTACCTTCTATAAGACTGTACAGAATATGATGCACTATGCCGTGACTCACCAGACGGCTGCAGAAATCGTCTATGACCGTGCTGATGCGGAGAAACCTCACATGGGACTGATGACGTGGAAGAATGCACCTGATGGCAGAGTTGTTAAAAGTGATGTGACGATAGCCAAGAACTATCTTTCAGAGAAGGAGGTGGATGAACTGAACTTGCTGACGACGGCTTTCCTCGAAATTGCAGAGCGAAGGGCGAGGCGGCATGTCTTGACAACGATGGCTGAATGGAAACAGGTGTTGGAGCATTATTTGAAAGTATCGGATGCAGACATCCTGCCCGATGCAGGTTCCGTGACCCATGAGGAAGCTGAAGCCAAAGCGTTGGGGGAGTATGAGAAATTCTGGAGGATCCAAGACCAGACTTTCCTCTCAGACTTTGACAAACTGATAGAAAATTTAGGCAAATAACCACGTAAGACCAATCCCCACACCAAGTTTTAAAGTGTGGGGATTGGTTTTTTATAGAGCAGGTGGGTACGCTAGGCAACTTACTGTTTCTTGGGCTTTCTGCCTCTTTTCGACTTGGTGAGGTTGAACACCTTGTCAAGCAACTTGAAGTTGTTGTCGTTGATAATGGAGAAGTCTTTGGTGATATAGACATCTGCAATTTCGTAATAGAAATGGTTGCCATTTTGATAAACCTTTTTAAATTGTTAATACCAGAACCAATTCTTGCGTCATATATATAAGCCTTCATCGGGTCTTTTTTTTGCGTCAATTTCGACCATGTTTTTTGCGGCGATTTTGCGGCGATTCTCTATTTTAGGGCCCTTTTTGCGGCTTTTTTGCGGCGATTTCGGGGCTCAAATTTGGAAATGAGAACCAAAAATGGAACTCTGATTTCCTTATACGAAATATCGAGAAACCCTTTATTTATGGGAGTTTCTCGATATTTTCGCTGTGTGATCCCGTTGGGATTCAAACCCAAGACCTTCAGAACCGGAATCTGACGCTCTATTCAGCTAAGCTACGGGACCGTTGTCACGTGTTATCACGTAAAACGGATGCAAAGATACAATATTTTGTCGAAAAACAAGCAAGAAATGGAGCAGAATTATATTCTTTTAAGGAATGACGGCAGGATGCAGAAGGAATGACGGCGGGATGCAGAAGGAATGACGGCGGGATGCAGAAGGAATGACGGCAGGATGCAGAAGGAATGACGGCGGATGCAGAAGGAATGACGGCAGGCCGACGACAGGATAAATAAGAGCGGTAGCAAGCTGCCTTCAGGATGCAGAATGAAAGCAAAACGGAAAAATCGGTGTCATTTTGCAAAATTTTCCGTTATTTTCCTTGCCGGATAGCAGAAAAGTAGTACCTTTGCAGTCGCAAATCGTAAACAACGAGGAACAAGCGAGAAGAACAAACAGAGAATAACAAATAAACGAAACAGGAAATCATCAAGATGAGTCAACTGATTAAACCCATAGACTACCGCTCGCTGTTAGACACGAAACAGACCGAGCAGGGCATCAAACTGATTAAGGAATTCTTCCAGCAGAACCTATCTACCGAGCTGCGCCTGCGCCGCGTGACGGCCCCGCTGTTCGTGCTCCAGGGGCTGGGCATCAACGACGACCTGAACGGTGTGGAGCGTGCCGTCACGTTCCCCATCAAGGACTTGGGCGACGCCCGTGCCGAGGTGGTCCACTCGCTGGCAAAATGGAAGCGTTTGTCGCTGGCCGAATACAAGATAGACCCCGGCTACGGCATCTATACCGACATGAATGCCATCCGTGCCGACGAGGAGCTGGACAACCTGCACTCGCTCTATGTGGACCAGTGGGACTGGGAAGCCGTGATTACCCGCGAGCAGCGCACCGTCGGCTACCTGAAGAATGTCGTGGAGCGCATCTATGCCGCCATCCGCCGCACGGAGTATCTGACCTGCGAGACCTATTCGCAGCTGAAGCCCTTCCTGCCTGAGAAGATTCACTTCATCCATGCCGAGGAACTGCTGCAGATGTATCCTGACAAGACGCCCAAGGAGCGCGAGGATGCCATCTGCCAACAATACGGAGCCGTATTTATAATAGGTATAGGCGGCAAGTTGTCGAACGGCGAGAAACACGACGGACGCGCCCCCGACTACGACGACTGGTCAACGATGGGCGAGAACGGCCTTGCCGGGCTGAACGGCGACATCCTGATCTGGTATCCCGTCCTGGGTCGCTCGTTCGAGCTGTCATCGATGGGCATCCGTGTGGACAAGGAGTCGCTGCTGCGCCAGCTGCAGTTTGAGCATCAGGAAGAGCGCGAGCAGCTGTATTTCCACCAGAAGCTGCTCAACGACGAACTGCCGCTGAGCATCGGTGGCGGTATCGGTCAGAGCCGTCTGTGTATGGTACTGCTGCACAAGGGGCACATTGGCGAGATTCAGGCCTCTATCTGGCCTGACGACATGCGCCAGGAGTGCCGCCGTTTAGGCATGCCGCTGATATAGCCAGCAGCGCCATAGCCCTCCCCCGATGGCTGTCAAGCCAATTCGAGGTCAAGCATAGCCCGGAGCTTCTTCAGCGCCGGGTTTTCTTGTTCCATCTGCTCGTACTGCTCGCGGCGCGACAGCACGCGCACAGCGCCCGTATGCTCCACCACGCGGATGGTCAGCGTGATGGCATTGTTGTGCAGATAGAGCTTCAGTGTGTTGACGATGCTGCCCTTGATTTGCTCCATCTGGTCCATGGCCAGCTGGTTGTCCACCTCCACTTCCACATGGGGCAGTTCCGTGATGTGTGGCGTCATGTTCTTCATGCGTGTGGCGATACCGCTCAGCTTCTGCGGCATGCGGTTGCACATCATCATCCACTGCAGCTCCAGGTCCTGCTGTGCAAACGAACGCTGCTCGTCTTTCGGTGCAGCATTCGGGTCGCTGGCGTCGAGCGTGTCGGGGATGATGACCATTTTTTTCGGCTTGGCCATCTCGCGGAGCTTGTTCCACGACATGCCCAGACTGTCCATCAGCCGTGGGGCCGCAGCGGGCTTCGCCGTGGGGGCAGCTGTCGTGCTGCCCGTGGCGGCGGCGACAGAGCCACCCGTGGTGGCGGCATGACTGCCGGCAGCTGCCACCGACTGCTGGCGCTCAACGCGGGCTACCTGCGGGGCCCCTTGCTGTGGCTGAGCGTTTGCAATCAGATGCTTAAACAGGGTTTTCAGTCGTTTGGGCTTACGCCCACTGCCGTCGGCATCGTCGGGCTGTGTAATCTGCGCCATCTCGATGAGCGTCAGTTCCACGAGCAGCCGTTTGTTGCTCGACTGCCGGTAGTTGATGTCGCAACGGTTCATGAGCTGCAGCGCCTTATACAAGAAAGGTATCGGGCACCGCTGCGCCTGCTGGCTGTACCGCTCGCGCTGCTGGTCGCTCACTTCGAGCAGCGGCAGCGTCTGCGGGTCGCGAGCCATCAGCACGTTGCGCACGTGCTTGGCCAGCCCCTGTATCAGCAGTCCGCCGTCGAAGCCCTTGTTCACTATCTGGTTCAGCAGCACCATGATGTCGCTCACCTTGTTCTCCAGCGCCATATCCACGATGCGGAAGTAGTATTCCGCGTCGAGCACGTTCAGGTCTTCTATCACCTTCTGGTACGTGATGTTCCCCTGGCAGAACGATGCCGCCTGGTCGAAGATGCTCAGCGCGTCGCGCATGCCGCCGTCGGCCTTCTCGGCAATGACGGCCAGCGCCTCCTCTTCATAGGTGATGCCCTCGCGGTCGGCCACACTCTTCAGGTGGGCGATGGTGTTCTGCACCGTCATGCGCTCGAAGTCGTAAATCTGGCACCGGCTCAGTATCGTGGGCAGAATCTTGTGCTTCTCCGTGGTGGCCAGGATGAAGATGACGTGAGCCGGCGGCTCTTCCAGGGTCTTGAGGAACGCGTTGAATGCCGCCGTTGACAACATGTGTACCTCGTCGATGATGAACACCTTATACTTGCCCACCTGCGGCGGAATGCGTGTCTGTTCCATCAGCGTCTTGATATGCTCCACCGAGTTGTTCGATGCGGCATCCAGCTCGAAGATGTTAAACGACCGCTGTTCGTTGAAGGCCTGACAGCTCTCGCAGTGCCCGCAGGCCTCGCCGTCGGCAGTGGGCGACAAACAGTTGATGGCTTTGGCGAAGATGCGGGCGCAGGTGGTCTTGCCCACCCCTCGCGGTCCGCAGAACAGGTAGGCATGAGCCAGCTTGCCGCTCTTCACGGCGTTCTTCAGCGTGGTGGTCAGTGCCTGCTGGCCCACCACGGTGTCAAAGGACATCGGCCTGTATTTCCGTGCCGAAACAATATATTCTTCCATGTCTTTTTTAGGTTGTGACGGCAAAGTTACGAAGAATTATTGAGATTCCGCACGAAATCCCTTAGTTTTTCAACCTGACAGGGCGATTTTTTTCTCAAGATATTTGCCACATCGATTAAGGTGGGTTCTATCAATTCTGAAATCAAAATGATGGCCCTAAATGATATACAAAGTGTAAATTCTGCAAAATAGTTTTGCCATGTCGCATAAATATCGTAACTTTGCCGCTGTTAACAGAAAAAAAAGGAATATGAAGAAACTGAAGAATATCTGGATTACCATCTGCGCCATACCGGCCCTGAAGTATATCCTGGTGACGGTCTTTGCCGTTGTCTTCATCGGTTTTCTCGATGAGAACAGCGTGTGGCACCACTACAAGAACGTGAGGTATATCAGCGAGTTGCAAGACGAGATCACCCTGTACAACGAGCGCCACCGCGATGCCCTGTCGCAGATTCGGCAGCTCGACGCCAGTCCGAAAGCCATCGAGAAGATAGCCCGCGAGCGATACTTCATGAAGGCCGACGACGAAGACATCTTCGTGCTCAGCGACGACCAACCCTCAACCGCCATGCCCGAGCCATGAGACAGCTGACCACCCTTGAAAGCGCCCTGCTCCTGCTTGGCGGCCTGCTGATGGTCGTCGGCTCCGGGGCCACCGTACTGCTGCAGCCGTGGGCCGCCTATGTGTTTGCCCCGGGAGCACTGCTGTTTGCCGCCATGCAGATGCGCCAGCGCTACGACGGTCCCAACTTCGTCGTCCGCCGCCTGCGCCGCATCGTGCTGCTGAGCGACGTGCTGTTCCTCGTCGCCGCCCTGTTGCTGCTGGCCAACAGCAGCCATTTCCTGCCCATCGACTATCTCAGCTACCTGCGCTATGTGCATAACAACTGGATTGTCGTGCTCCTCGTTGCTGCCATTCTGCAGCTCTATGCAGGCCACAGAATTGCTAACGAATTAGAAAAAGAGGCAAAAAAACGCTAAATATTTGCGCAAATACTTAAAATTGCGCAAATATTTTCCGTATTTCAATACTTCGTTGTACATTTGCGGTGTGAAAAATGTACGTAACCATTCATGATGAAGAAAATCATATACCTCTCGGTGCTTTCCGCCCTGCTGGCTTCCTGTGCCAGTTCGTATAATGTGCAAGGCTCATCGACCATTACAGCCCTCGATGGCAGCAAGCTTTACCTCAAGACCGTCAAGGACGGCGAGGTGAAGAATCTCGACTCGTGCGACGTCGTTCATGGCGAGTTCCATTTTGCCGGCCTGTTAGACACCGTCCGCATGGCCAATCTGTTCATGGACGACGAGAGCATCATGCCCGTTGTCCTGGAGGAAGGCGACATCAGCATCAAGATAGAAGCCGCCTCGCAGAGTGTCACCGGCACCGCGCTCAACGACAGCCTGTACAAGTTCATCGACAAGCACAACCAGCTGTCGAACCGCATGAACGAGCTGTCGCACCGCCAGAGCCAGATGCTGCTCGACGGCATCGACGAGGAAGTCATCAACCAGCAGCTTTCCGTCGAGGCCGCCCAGATAGCCCAGGAGGAAGACGAGCTGGTGACGGGCTTCATCGTGGCCAATTTCGACAATGTGCTCGGCCCCGGTGTCTTCATGATGATTACCAGCCAGTATCGCTATCCCATCCTCACCCCGCAGATAGAGGACATCATGTCGAAGGCCACCAAGAAGTTCAAGAACGACCCCTATGTCAAGGACTATTACCAGACGGCCCAGAAGAACGAGGCCCGCATGAACGGACTGGACGAGGCCGCCCCGGAAGTCCCCGCTCCGGTCCCTGCCGACACGCTGGCCCAGCCTGCGGCCCCAGCACCCCTGACGAACCTGCCCAAGCCATGAGAACCGTTATCCGTGATGGGCATATTGTCAACGAGGGGCGCGTCTTCGAGGGCGACATCGTCATTGAAGACGGAAGCATTGTCAGTGTCAGCAAGACGTCCGACCGTCGCCGCACGGGAGACCTTCCTCCCGACAGCCATCAGCCAGAAACCGTCGTCGATGCCCGTGGCTGCTATGTGCTGCCCGGCGTGATAGACAGCCACGTACATTTCCGCGAACCCGGCCTGACCGACAAGGCCGACATCCGCAGCGAGAGCCATGCCGCCGCAGCCGGTGGCGTGACCAGCTATTTCGACATGCCCAACTGCGTGCCCACCACGACAACCCCCGAGGCCCTGGACGACAAGTTCCGGCGTGCCGCCCGGTCGAGTCTGGTGAACTATTCGTTCTTCTACGGAGCCACCAACGACAATGCCGACACCTTCGCCCGCCTGGATGCCACCCGCATTCCCGGCATCAAGCTCTTCATGGGCTCCTCTACCGGCAACATGCTCGTTGACCGCGAGCAGGCCCTCGACGGCATCTTCCGCACCTGCAAGCTGCCGCTCATGGCACACTGCGAAGACACCGCCGTCATCAACCGCAACATGGCAGAAGCCAAGTCGGCATGGGGCGACGACCCGCCCGTCGGGCTGCACGCCATGATACGCAGCGAGGAAGCCTGCCTCGCATCCACCCGTAAAGCCGTCGCCTTGGCTAAGAAATATGGTACGCGCCTGCACGTGGCGCACCTCTCCACGGCCGAAGAGCTGGAGCTGTTCGAACCCCTGTCTGGCAACAGGCGTCCGCGCATCACCGCCGAGGCCTGTGTGGGCCATCTGCTCTTCACCCAGTTAGACCACGACCGCCTGGGAGCGCGCATCAAGGTCAACCCCGCCATCAAGAGTCCCGTAGATCAGTATATGCTGCGCCAGGCACTCACCGACGGGCGCATCGCCACCGTGGCCACCGACCATGCCCCCCACCTGCTGTCGCAGAAAGCGGGCGGCTGCTGCCGGGCTGCCTCCGGCATGCCCATGCTGCAGTTTTCGCTCGTGGCCATGCTGCAGCTGGTCGATGAGGGTGTGCTGCCCATTGCCCGGGTGGCCGAACTGATGTGCCACAACCCAGCCCGTCTCTTCGGTGTGCAGCAGCGCGGATTCCTGCGCCCCGGCTATCGTGCCGACATCGTGGTGGTACGCCCCGAGTCGCCGTGGACGGTCACCCCCGACATCTTGCTCAGCAAGTGCGGGTGGAGCCCGCTCGAAGGACATACCTTCCGCTGGCGCGTCGAACGCACGCTCTGCAACGGTCACACGGTATATGCCGACGGTGCCGTGCATGCCGACTCTACCGGCGAGGCTATCGTTTTCCGACATGACGATTGACTACGACATCCCCGACCTGGTGCCCTATATCAACTGGGACTATTTCTTCCACGCTTGGGGCATGACCGGCAAGCCCGAAGGCGACCGGAAAGCCCTGCGGCGCGATGCCGACAGCATGCTGGCATCGCTGGCCGGCCATCGCCGCGCCCATGCGCTGTTTGCCCTCTTTGCCGCCCATAGCGACGGCGACGACGTGGTGCTCGCCGGTTTTGCCGGCGAGGCTCCCGCCCCCACCGGCCTAACTGTCGGCGAGTTCCGCATCCCCTTTCTCCGCCAACAACAGCAAGGCAGCGACTTTCTCTGCCTCTCCGACTTCATCCGCCCCGACGGCGACGTGCTTGGCGTCTTTGCCACTGCCGCCGACGCCGCCCTTGAGACCGACTTCAGCAACGACCCCTATCGTAAGATGATGGCACAGCTGCTGGCCGACCGCCTAGCCGAGGCTGCCGCCGAGCGCATGCACGAAGCCGTGCGCCGCCACTACTGGGGCTATGCCCCCGACGAACAGCTCACCATGCAGCAGCTGCATGCCGAGCGGTTCTGTGGCATCCGCCCTGCCGTCGGCTATCCGTCGCTGCCCGACACGTCGGTCAATTTCCTCATCGACCGCCTCATTGGCATGAAGCAGATAGGCATCCGCCTCACCGAGAACGGTGCCATGCGCCCCCATGCCAGTGTGAGCGGATTCATGTTTGCCCATCCTGCCGCCCACTATTTCAGCGTCGGCACCATCGGCGAAGACCAGCTTGCCGACTATGCCCGCCGCCGGGGCATGCCCGTTGCCACCTTGCGCCCATTCCTGTCTGCCAACCTCAAAAATTGATAACCCATTATGATAGCCCGTTACGCCATTCCCTTCTTCCTCTTCATGGGTGTCGTCGTTACGCCCCTGTTGCTGTGGCTGCTGTGCCGGTGGCTGTTGCCGCGAAAAGCCGCCATACGCTCCACTGTGGTCGCCACGCTTGCCGTCTATGGCTTGCTGTGGTACGGTTTCCACACCGGCTTCGAACAGTTGGAAGTACAACACGTGGAGTATGCCTCCAAGGAGCTGCCCGCCGCCTTCGACGGCTACCGCATCCTGCAGTTCTCCGACGCCCACGTAGGCACCTTCACCGGTTCGCGGCAATGGATGCTGCGCCGTGCCGTCGAGACCATCAACCGGCAGCAGGCCGACATGATTGTCTTCACTGGCGACCTGCAGAACCTGCGCCCCTCCGAGATTGCCGTCCACCGCTCGCTGCTCCGGCAGCTGAAAGCCCGCGACGGGGTGTATGCCGTCTTGGGCAACCACGACTACCCCATGTACCTGCCGCTCACCGAGGCCGAGCAGGCCGACAGCCTCCGGCTTACCAAGCAGCTGTTCCGCTCGTTGGGGTGGACGCTGCTGCTCAACGAGCACCGCACCGTACAGCGCGACTCCGACAGCATCGTCGTTGCCGGTATGGAGGACTGGGGCACGGCCGAGCGCATGCCCCATGAGGGCAGTGTCGCCAAGACCCTAGCCGGACTGCCCGGCGGCTCCGAGGCAGCGCAACGGCCCTTCATCGTCATGTTGCAGCACGACCCCACCTGCTGGCGCGAACATATCCTGCCCGAGAGCTACGCACAGCTGACGCTCAGCGGGCATACCCACGGCGGACAGGTAGCTCTCTTCGGATGGTCGCCGGTGGCCCTCAACTACACCGAGTGGGGCGGCATGACCTACGAAGGCTCGCGGGCCATCTACGTCTCCACCGGTCTGGGCGGACTCATCCCCTTCCGGCTGGGGCAGCCCGGCGAGGTGGCCGTAATCACCCTCAAGAAACCTAATATTTAAGCACTATGTCACCGTTAATGAAAATACTTTACTATGTTTACCAGGTGTTCATCGCCATCCCCATTACTATCCTCATGACGATATGGACGGCCATCCTTGTCGGACTGGGCTGTACGTTCGGCAATGGCCACTACTGGGGCTACTACCCCGGCCGGTGGTGGGCCTGCGTCATCATGCGTGCCTTCCTGTTGCCGGTGCATGTCGAGGGTCGTGAGCATCTGGAGCCCAACCAGTCGTATGTCTTCGTGGCCAACCATCAGGGAGCCTTCGACATCTTCCTCGTCTATGGCTATTTGGACCGTAACTTCAAGTGGATGATGAAGTATCAGATACAGAAGATTCCCTTCGTGGGCTATGCCTGCCGCAAGTCGCACCAGATCATGGTCGATAAGCGCGGCGTGGGGGCTGTGCGCCGCACCTACAAAACGGCGCAGCACATACTGCAGACCGGCAACTGCTCGGTGGTGGTGTTCCCCGAGGGGGCTCGCACCTTCACTGGACACATGGGTGAGTTCCGCAAGGGTGCCTTCGCGCTGGCCGACGAGCTGCAGTTGCCCGTGGTGCCGCTGACCATCAACGGCTCGTTCAATGTCATGCCGCGCATGCGCGACTGGCACTTTGCCCACTGGCACCCGTTGTCGCTCACCATCCATGCCCCGGTATATCCCGTCGGACAGGGCTTGCAGAACGTGCAAGCCACCATGCGGCAGTCTTACGACAGTGTCATGTCGGCCCTCGTGCCGGAATACCAGGGCTTCGTGGCCAATCCCGACCAGTAGTTATATATATGGGCTAACAAAAAAACAACCCTCACATCCCGCACATCTCGCACGTAAGCTGACAGTCTGCTCAATTTATCTCGCACGTAGCTGACGGTTTGCTCGTTTTATCCCGCACGTAGCTGACACTTTGCAACTGCCGCCCCACACCTATCCCGCACCTGACTGTTGCAGCAATAGGATGGCTTTATGCTGTGTTGAAACTTTTTCACGTGCGAGATGTGCGGGATGTGCGGGATGTTTCATTTTTTCACAATATGTATATATTTACGGCAGAAAAATCCCGATGAAATCGGGGATTTTTGAAAAATTAATGGATAATTACATGGTAATTACATGTTCCATCTTCTTTTACATATACAATGCTTGGAATTTTCATGGAGAGGCTACTAATTTTCATGGAGCAATGAGTAATTTTCGTGGAGCAATGAGTAATTTTCGTGGAGAGGCCACTGGTGATCGTGGAGAGGCCACTAATTTTCGTGGAGCAATGAGTAATTTTCGTGGAGAGGCC
>CAMVAI010000018.1 GCA_947165435.1 uncultured Prevotella sp. | reverse complement strand
CCACGCATTACGAATGCGTTGCTCTACCAACTGAGCCATATCGGCAGCTTTTCAAAGAACGCTTCCTTCGGTGTCAGAGGCTTCGTTCAGCCATTTTGTTCCGAAAGCGAGTGCAAAGGTAATACTTTTCTTTGAAACCGCAAAATATTTTGAGCCTAAATTTTATTGCCGGTACATTTTTATTGCAATTTTGGTTGCGAGATGGAGGGTTTTGGATAGCCTCCCCCCCACCCCGTTGCTACATTTTCTCGCGAAGGAACCGTCCCACCCTATTGCTGCAGTTTCTCGCGAAGGAAACGCCCCGTCAGGCTGTTTGCATGGTCTGCTATGTTCTCCGGTGTTCCGCAGGCTACCAGTTGACCGCCCCTGTCGCCGCCGTCAGGCCCTAAATCGATGACGTAGTCGGCACACTTGATGATTTCCATGTTGTGCTCGACAATGAGAATGGTGTGCCCCCGCTCTATCAAGGCATTGAAGGCAGCCAGCAACCGTTCGATGTCGTGGAAGTGCAGTCCGGTAGTAGGCTCGTCGAAGATGAAGAGTGTTGGCTCCTGGCGTTCCATACCGATGAAGTAGGCCAGTTTGACGCGCTGGTTCTCACCGCCGGAGAGTGTCGATGAGCTCTGTCCCAGTTTGATGTATCCCAGTCCGACATCGTCGAGCGACCGCAGTCGGCTGACGATAGTCCTGCACAGCGCATTCTTCTGACTGTGCTCTCCGAAGAAGTCGATAGCCTCGGTGATGGTCATATTGAGCACGTCGTCGATGTTCTTGCCGTTGAAGCGAACGTCGAGGATGTCGTGCTTGAAGCGCTTTCCGTGACAGGCCTCACACGGCAGCACAAGGTCGGCCATAAACTGCATCTCAACGGTGATGACCCCTGCCCCCTTACACTCGTCGCACCGCCCTCCGTCGGCATTGAACGAGAAATACTGCGACGTGAAGCCCATCTGTTTCGACAGCGGCTGTTCGGCAAAGAGGTCGCGGATGGCATCGTAGGCCTTGACGTACGTGGCAGGGTTCGAGCGTGTCGATTTGCCGATAGGGTTCTGATCTACAAACTCCACGTGGCGTATGGCAGCATAGTCTCCCTCCAGTCCTCGGTAGTCGCCAGGCGCATCGAACACCTCGCCCAGATGCCGCTTCAGCGAGGGGTAAAGTATGCCTTTGACCAGCGACGACTTGCCGCTGCCGCTCACCCCCGTCACCACCGTCATGACGTTCAGCGGGAAGACAGCATCGATGCCTTTTAGATTATTCATACGTGCGCCGCGCACCACGATGCTGCGGTTCCAAGGCCTCCGGCTCTTGGGCACAGGAATCTGGTCGAGATGCTGCAGATAGCGCAGTGTGTAGCTCTGCCGGTCTGCTTGTACCGGAAGCTTACGGCCGACATCGCCGGAACTGGCAACCTCGGACAGCAAGGGACCGACCACCTCTGGCTGCAAGGGACCGGCATACATGATTTCGCCCCCCAGTCGTCCGGCATCGGGGCCTACGTCTATGAGGTAGTCAGCGGCTCGCATAATTTCCTCGTCGTGTTCCACAATGACCACCGTGTTGCCGATGTCACGCAACTGCTTCAACACCTTGATGAGCCGGTCGGTGTCGCGGGAGTGCAGCCCGATGCTGGGTTCGTCGAGGATATAGAGCGAGCCGACCAGCGACGAGCCTAACGACGTGGTAAGATTGATGCGCTGGCTCTCGCCGCCCGACAGCGAGTTGGACATGCGGTTCAGCGTGAGGTAGCCCAGGCCTACATCGAGCAGGAACTGCAGGCGCGAGTGAATCTCGGCTAACAGGCGGCGACCTATCTGCTGCTCCTCGTCGGTCCACTCCATCTGGTCGAACCACTGTTTCAGCCGTACTATCGGCATCTGCACCAGGTCGCTGATGGAGCGTCCGCCAATCTTCACGTAGTCAGCTTCAGGCTTCAGGCGTGTGCCGTGACACGTCGGACATACCGTCTTGCCACGATATCGCGACATCATGACGCGGTATTGTATCTTGTACTGGTTTTCGCTGACCATGTTGAAAAAGGCATCGATAGACACCTGCTCGTGAATATCTTTATGGCGCTCCGAGGGCAGACCGTGCCAGAGCTGGTCTTTCTGCTGCTGCGTCAGATTGTAGTACGGCTCGAAGATGGGGAAGTCGTCGGCAGCAGCCCGCCGGCAGAACTCATCTTTCCACATCTTCATCTTCTCGCCGTGCCAGCACACCACACAGCCATCATAGACCGACAGCGTGGTGTTGGGAACGACCAGGTGTTCGTCGATACCGATAATCTTGCCGAAACCCTGACACTCGGGGCATGCCCCTACGGGCGAGTTGAACGAGAAGAGCTGGTCGGTAGGCTCTTCGAAGGTGATGCCGTCGGCTTCGAAACGGGTGGAGAAATCATAGGTGATGCCGGCGGGTAGCACCATGATGCGCATCTCGCCGTCGCCCTCATAGAAGGCCGTCTCAGCAGAGTCGGTCAGTCGCGACAGAGCGTCCTTGCTCTCTTCGGAAGCCAGTCGGTCTATCACGAGGTAGAGACCGTCGCTACCTGCAGTTGCCGCCGTGTCGCCGGCATCGCTGTGTGCTGCGAGCCATTCGTCAATACGCACGATATTGCTGCCATCAGCCATGCGGGCATATCCGTTCTGGACGTACATCTGCAGCTGCTTTTCGAGGCTACGTCCGGCTATGGGCTTGATGGGCGACATGATGACGAAGCGCGTACCAGGCTGGTATTGGCGCATACAGGCTATGACATCCTCAGTGGTGTGCTTCTTCACCTCCTGCCCCGACACGGGCGAGTAGGTACGCCCGATGCGGGCAAAGAGCAGCCGCAGATATTCGTAAATCTCTGTCGTGGTGCCTACGGTGCTCCGCGGATTCCGCGATATCACCTTCTGCTCAATGGCGATGGCTGGCGGAATGCCGCGTATATAGTCGCACTCGGGCTTGTTCATACGTCCCAAGAACTGGCGGGCATAGCTCGACAGGCTCTCGACATAACGCCGCTGCCCCTCGGCATAGAGCGTGTCGAAGGCCAGGCTCGACTTGCCGCTGCCGCTCACTCCCGCTATCACTACCAGCTTGTCGCGTGGTATTTTCACGCTGACATTCTTCAGGTTGTTGACTCTGGCTCCTTTTATCTCGATATAATTATCCATAGTTTTCTGCTAAGATGTGTATGTATTACCAAACCCTTGTTCATCTTGTCCTGCGTCACCTGATTGATGGCACCGGCCAGCGTGTTCAGCCCGCTCTTTCCGTAGCCGATGCTGACTACGGTGGTGTCCACGCGAGACTGGGCCGACACCGACAGAGCCATGAGCAGCTTCAGTATGCCAACGGTATATCCGACTTTTCTTGGAAGTATCTTCATTCTATTTGATCATTGCTTTTGGTCTTGCAAAGATATAAAATATTCGTCAAACTACCTGCTTATTTCACGTAAAAAAGAGAAAAATGCACTTTTTTTGAAAAAAATGCGAAAAAAATTTGGTAGTTCAAATAAAAGTCCGTACCTTTGCACTCGCTTAAAAGGAATGAGGCTCCCTAGCTCAACTGAATAGAGCATCTGACTACGGATCAGAAGGTTGTGGGTTTGAATCCCGCGGGAGTCACAGAGCAGAGAGAGACAGACTGAAAGGTCTGTCTTTTTTTTCATCAAGTTATTTACAATAAATGGGTGGTCGTGGTGTGGCTGCAAGCTACAGCAGCTCTACCGACAAAACATTGAAAAGAAACGAGGCGCATCCGCAATGGTGGACGCGCCTCGTTTCTTTTCAATGCTGTATGTCGCCACACTCCCACATGGAGGTGTATAGCCAGCCCACCCCCGACGGGGTGAGCCATGCTTCGCTTTTAGTTGTTGCTGGCGGGCAGCTCCAGCCACTTGACGTAGCAGAAGTCCTGACGGTGAGGCAGGTTCTTGTTCTTCGGGTACATGCGGATAGCCGACTTGTACTGTCCGAAGCGCTGCGGGCTGAACGTGGCCTCGAAGACGTAGTTGTTGCCTTCGTGCTTCACCATCTTCAGCGGCTCCACATTATAGACACGCTCCTCGCCTTCCTTGTTGACATAGATGTTTACCTTCTCCAAACCTACGGCATCGTCGAGACCCTGCTCGTTGATGACATAACGGATGGTGTACTTCTCGCCAGCTTGCAGACCAGCAGTGGGGAATGTCCACTCGCTGCTGACCACGTTGATGGCATCCCAACGCTCGGCGACGGCTTCCTTCCACTGTGCAAGCTCCTTGGCCACACGGTAGCCGTCTTTCGAGATTTCCTTGAAGCGCTTGGCCAGCTTCTCGTAGAACTTGGTGTAGTAGTCGTCGAGCTGACGCTTCATCGTATAGTGGGGTGCAATCTGTGCGATAGAGTTCTTGATAACCTTGATCCAGCCCTCGGAGATCCCCTTCTTGTTCTTGTTGTAGTAGAGGGGAATAATCTCGTTCTCCAGCAGACCGTAGATGGTGGCAGCGTCGAGCTGGTCCTGATAGCCCTGGTTCTGGTAGGTGCGCTTCTCGGTGAGGGCCCATCCGGCACCCTCGCGATAGCCTTCGAGCCACCAGCCGTCCTTGACGGAGAGGTTGACGACACCGTTCATCTCGGCTTTCTCGCCAGACGTACCTGAAGCCTCCAGGGGTCGTGTGGGAGTGTTCATCCAGATATCGACACCGCTGACGAGACGGCGTGCCAGCAGGAAGTCATAGTCCTCGAGGAAAATAATCTTGCCGAGGAACTCAGGACGCTGCGAAATCTCGTAGATTTTCTTGATAAGGCCCTGTCCGGCACCGTCGGCAGGGTGTGCCTTGCCGGCAAAGAGGAAAATGACGGGATGCTCGGGGTCGTTGACAATCTTCGACAGACGAGCCTCGTCGGTGAACAGCAGGTGGGCACGCTTGTAGGTGGCAAAGCGGCGGCAGAATCCGATGACCAGCGCATTGGGGTTCATCTGGTCCAGCAGGCGTACCACACGCGAGGGGTCGCCCTGGTTGCGGAGCCACGTCTCACGGAACTGCTCCTTGATATAGTCGAAGAGCTTCTGCTTCAGCGCCATGCGGGTGGCCCATATCTCTTCGTCGGGGCAGTTGTAGATGCCGTGCCATATCTCTTCGTTCGACTGGTCGCTGAAGTGCTTCTCGTCGAAATACTTGGCATAGACGCGGCGCCACTCGGTAGCACACCAGGTGGGGAAGTGTACGCCATTGGTGACGTAGCCCACATGATTCTCTTCAGGATAGTATCCGTTCCAGATGGGAGCGAACATCTTCTGGCTGACCCATCCGTGCAGCATCGACACGCCGTTGACCTCCTGGCAGGTGTTGCAGGCGAAGGTGGACATGCAGAACTTCTCGCCGTGGTCTTCGGGGTTGGTACGTCCCATGCCGATGAATTCGTCCCACGTGATGCCGAGCTTCTGGGGATAGCCGCCCATGTACTTGCCGAAGAGTCCCTCGTCGAAGTAGTCGTGTCCGGCAGGCACCGGTGTGTGTACGGTATATAGACCGCTGGCACGCACCAGTTCCAGTGCCTGGTTGAAGGTGAGACCCTCGTCGATATAGTCGCAGAGTCGCTGCAGGTTGCAGAGCGCGGCGTGGCCCTCGTTGCAGTGGTAGATGTCTTTCTTGATGCCCAGCTTCTTCAGCAGCAGCATGCCGCCGATGCCGAGCAGTATCTCCTGCTTCAGACGGTTCTCCCAGTCGCCGCCATAGAGTGAGTGGGTGATGGGCTTGTCGAAGTCAGAGTTCATCTCGTTGTCGGTGTCCAGCAGGTAGAGCTTCACGCGGCCCACATTGACACACCACACGTAGGCATGCACCTGATAGTTGGTGTAGGGCACGTCGATGACCAGCGGGTTGCCGTCTTTGTCGAGCTGGCGTACGATGGGCAGCGAACCGAAGTTCTGCGACTCGTAGTTGGCTATCTGCTGTCCGTCCATCGAGAGGCTCTGTGTGAAGTAGCCGAAGCGATAGAGGAAGCCCACGGCACACATGTCAACATTCGAGTCGCTGGCCTCCTTGACATAGTCGCCGGCGAGCATGCCCAGGCCGCCCGAGTAAATCTTCAGAGCCGAGTGGATGCCGTACTCCATGCAGAAATAGGCCACCGAGGGGCGGTTCTTGTTGGGCTTGACATCCATATATGCGCGGAAATGGGCATAGCAGTCCTTGATGCGCTTCATGAGCGACTTGTCTTTCACAATCTCTTCCTTGCGGTCCAAGCCAAGACGCTCCAACAGCATCACGGGATTGTGCTTCACATCGTGATAAAGCTCAGGGTCGAGGTCGCGGAACAGGTCGCGGGCCTCGTAGTTCCATACCCACCACATATTGTGGGCAATCTCGTCCAGACACTTCAGCTCCTCAGGCAGACTCGACTTGACTATCAGGTCTTTCCACTGTGGAGCATTTGCATAATCAGCTTTAATTTTCATAATTACTTGTTTGCTTTTCCCTCTGAGTCAGGGGGTGGGGTTCTGAACAGGCGTTCGTAGCCCCGTGTTGTTATTACTTTGTTTATTTGTTCTTTTTCTGTCTGTTGGCACTGCCGCCAGCGGCGTGTCACCGGTGGTTGTCCATGCGGGCCGCAGCCTTGCGCAGAGCGATGTCGTAGGCCTCGTGGTAATACTGTATGAACTCGCTCCACAGGGCTTTCTTCGACAAGGCATCGGCCTTCTTGCGGCAGGCCTCCACCTCCTTGTCGTCCATCGCCGAAAAGCGGGCCACGGTGTCCTTGATGGCATCGGCCACCTCCGAGTAGTTATAGTCCGTACGGTGGATCACCTTCACGCCGTCCTCTATCTCGCCATAGCGGCCTATCTCCTTGTTGGCCCACAGGCCGAATCCTGCCAGGTCGGTAGTGATGCAAGGCACCTTGAAGGCGATGGCTTCGAGCGGGGTATATCCCCACGGCTCGTAGTAGGAGGGATAGATGCAGAGGTCGTTGCCCAACACCACGTCGTAATAGCTCAGATTGACGATGCCGTCCTGTCCGTCTAAATAGCAGGGCAGGAAGATCACCTTCACGTTGTCTTCGCGACGGTTGTGCATGTCGTAGTATTTCATCATGCCCAGCACGTTGTCGTGGCTCATGTTGTGTAGCCAATGGGTCACCTGCGGCACGTCGAGCGGCGTGTCGTACGACGCTTTGCCCGCCAAGCGCTCCTGCAGGTCCTTGCGCGGCTCGCCAACCCACCCCGGCACCTCGATGAATGCCAGCACCTTCTTCTTCAGGTCGCGGTCGCGCAGCAGCCGGTTCATGGCTTCTACAAAGACATCAATGCCTTTGTTGCGGAACTCGTAGCGACCGCTGGTTGACACAATCAGCGTGTCGTCGCCCAGCGTCTCGCCCAGCAGGGCATTGGCCACGTCGAGCAGACGGCGGCGCGCAGCACGGCGCTTGCGGGTGAACACGGCGGTCTTGGGCACAAAGCTGTTGTCGAAACCGTTGGGCAGCACCACATCGACGGGCTTGTCGAGCAGCTCCTTACACTCGTTGGCGGTGATATCGCTGACGGTGGTAAAACAGTCAACGAACATCGCCGTCTGCTTCTCTATGGAGTGCTTCGACTGCATATTCAGTTCGCCGGCCATCTGGTCGCCATTATAGGCAAAGAGATAGTCGTACAGCGGCTTCTGATTGCCAGCTATCGAACGCCCGATACTGGTGGCATGGGTGGTGAACACGGTGCCTATCTGCGGCAGGTGGTTGTTGACGTAGAGGGCACCCAGACCGCACATCCACTCGTTGGCGTGATACACTATCTTCTCTACGCCGTCCTTCCATTCGCCCAACTCCGTCTTCCAGTGGTAGAAACTCTCCACCACGCGGGCTGCTGCATACGAAAACATTGATGCCTCGTCGTAGTCTCCATAGGCGTGAAGCGAATCGACACCGTAATGTTCCCACAACCAGGCATATATCTCGTTCTTCTGTTCAAAGAAAGGGGAGAAATCCACAAGTATGGCGATAGGCTCGCCGGGCACCGTCCACCGCCCTACCCTCACGGACAGCCCAGATTCCTTGGCTACCCATTGCCAGGCAGCAAAGAGCGACTTCTCTTCTCTGAAATAAGGACTCTCATTTTCCTTCCAGAAGTCAGGACCGATGAACAGTATACGGTCTTTCATCTCGTCCTGTAGCGTCTTGGCACGCGTAGATAGCACGGTGTAAATGCCGCCTACTTTATTACATACTTCCCAACTCGATTCGAAGATGTAGTCGGGTCTCAATAAATCTTTTACCATTTAATACCAGTATTGCGGGTGCAAAGTTACTTAATATTTTCTAAATCTTATCAATTTTTTAAAGATATTTCTGCGTAAACGATTATTTTTTGACATAGATTGTGTACTTTTGCAGCAAACTTTGTCATTGAAACGTAATATGCGAACACTTTTCATCATCTTTTCACTGCTGTGCATCACTGCCGCACAAGGACAAACGTCAGGCAAGCCTTTTCACGCGTACCTTTATAATAACGAATACGAGGTCTATATGCGCATCAACTTCTACGAGCAGAACATCATCATTCCAGGACAGGAGCTGTACGGCGAACTGCCAGGCTATCTGGGCAAGCAGCGCAACTCGTTCTGCTGGGTCGTTACCGGCTGCCACATAGAAAACGACACGAAGGCCACCATGCAGCTCATCAACGACTTCGGCAGCGAGGACCTGACGGCGACACTCTCACTTAAGAACGACTCCATCTATGTGCTGAAGCAGGAAAGCGGCAGCACCATCAAAGTGCCACGCAACGGCAAATGGCAGAAACTGCCCAAGGTGCTGGAACTGAAGAGGAGGTGAGTGCCCAGCTCCTTCTGTGCGTCTTTCCGGCACAGTTAGCTTCGCTGACTTTTGTTGCCTCTCGGCATATTTTTGATTCGGCAAATAGATGACGAAAAAAACGCAGGGTGAAGTTATAACTTTATAACCTCGGTAAGGAAGCATAGCAATATTGTAAGATTTATTTTTTTTCTGTTTTTGCTGCCACTCTGCCACCAACACCGCAGAAACCCTTTGTACAAAGGGGAAGCAGCGGTGGTGGCAGATGGTGGGAGAGTGGCAGCAAGGCCCCACCCACAACCCCTCCCCAAAAGGGAGGAGAGCGGCTGCGCATGATTTTATAGAACTCCTTCTTATGGTCTGACTTTTTAAGTACACGCAGTGAGTGTGCTACCATGCAGGAAAATGCCGTTTTCTACGCTGGAAAACGATGTTTTCTACGCAAGAAAACGCTGCTTTCACTGTGGTGAACAGGTTTGGTGAATCGTTTGATGTCACTACCCTGCTGTCACCCCCTGCGCGCAGCCGCTCCTCTCCCTTTCGGGGAGGGGTTGGGGGTGGGGCTTTGCTGCCACCTGCCACCTTGCTGCCACCACCGGCATGTGTCTGAAACACAGTGGTTTCGGGAGGTTGGTGGCAGAGTGGCAGCAAATTTTGTGAAAAAAATTTTTTTCGCGAAAAAACTTCCAGGTATCCAAACATGATGGACTGTAGGGCGTTGAAAAAAAACATGATGCCCCAGAAAAAAGGGCTTGCCATCACGGCGAGCCCTATTTTACTAAACTAAACAAATACTTTATGTGATTATAATGTTGATTCACGGTGCAAAGGTAAGAAGAAAAAGCAAACGCCGCAATACCTAAAAATAGGGGTTTTGAGCGAGCACATAGCACAGCGAGTCATAAATTTGGATGACCAGCACGTAGAACAGCAGCAGGGGCGCCCCGCTGCTGATGCCGTAAAGCAGGGCATGATAGACGTCGCCGACATGCTCGAAGTGGCCTGCCATGATGCCATAGACCGACGAGAGCAGCACAACACCGAAGCACAGCAGCGGCACGAGGCTGGCCGAGAAGGGCGACGGCCACAGGTTGCCGGTGGCCGAGAGCAGGATGGCATGGGGCACGAAGGCCAGCAGAACGATGACGGCGGCGTAGGCCAGGAGCACGAAGAGCGTGAGCATGAGGGCCCGCCCACGGCGATAGGATGCGCCGCGGGTGGCTTGCGGCGAGAGCATGTGGCTTTGGCGCAGGGCTCCAAAGGCCATGCTGCCCAGCAGGAGCCAGGAGAGCACGGGCGTGGCCACGATGTCGGCAAAGTGGGCGCAGAACCAGCGTATGCCCTCGGCAGCGAGCAGCGAGCGCACGCCGGATGCGGGATAGGCTGCGCTGTATATCCACGATACGAGCATCAGCAGCAGCTGGGCCATGAAGAGCCAGAGGGCAGCATTGGGCAGTAGTCGGCGCATGGAGGGAACTTTCATTTCGTAGCTGCTAAGAGTAGTACGGGGCGTTGGTTTACTTCGCGTCGGGTTCGAGGTTGTCGATGTCGAGGATGTGCAGCTCGATGGCGCGTACCACCAAGCGTGTGGCGTTGACGCTCTCGCCGCCGGGGAAGAGTTTCTTCACTAGCTCGTTCTGCCGCTTCTCCAGGCTCTTCACGCCGAAGGGCATGCCGTGGAGCGACGTGATCTGCTCTTTCGTGTAGCCGAGAGCCAGATGGCGCAGGAAACGCTCGTCGTACTCGTCTATCTCGTAGTTGATGAGGGCTTCCTGGCGGGCCAGCTCGCCCGACACGGCATACTTGAATCGCTCGACGATGCGCTGCAGGATGGGCTGGTTGAACACCAGCTGCTTGCCCTCCATGACGGCCATCACGTCGCGGCGCGTCAGCAGTTCGCCACTCTTCAGGATGATGCCGTCGGCTCCCGCGTCGAGCACGTCAACCCACAGCTTCTCGTTCAGTATTTCGCCGGTGAAGATGAGTATCTTGACTTGCGGGTAGTCGGCCTTGGTCTGACGGCATATCTCCACGCCAACGGTGGTGGAGCCGCCCAGCCCCAGGTCGAGCAGTACAAGGTCGGGCTGCTGCTGCTTGATGAGCCTCCAATAGGAGGCTTCGTTGTCGGCGGTGCCTATGACGTCGGCCTCGGGGATGTCGTTGCGCACGATGCCCTCGGTGCCTTTCAGTTCGAGGGGTACGTCCTCGACGATGATAAGTTTAAACTGTTCCATTGTATTTGGGTAATGTGATTGTGATGATGTCGTGGTCGGTATTGATGCCGCAGGCGCGCCGGTGGGTGGCCTCGCCGTGGTCACGAACTATCTGCCGACAGAGCAGGGCATCGAATGCAGAGGGTGCCGACGGCGTGGTGACGCGGAATATGGCGTAGCGGCTGTCGGTAGTGTCGGCGCCGGCAACGGCCTCGACGGCGGCGGGCTTGAGCAGCTCGAAGAGGTGGTGCAGCAGGTTCTCGTCGCCCAGGACGGTGGTGCCGTAGAGGCTGACGGGGCGCAGGTGCAGCTGGATGTGCTCCACCTGGCTGATGGCCTGGCGTATGAGTATGTCGTAAAGCTCGCGGTAGTAGCCTGCCACTTCGGCCAGCGGCTCCAGCTGGCGGCTATCTACGAGCTGGCGTATGCGGTTGGGATAGTACATCGTTTCGTGCTTCAGGGTGGAAAGGCAGTTGTCGAGCACGGCGTTGGCCACATGCAGCTTGGCATCTTCCAGCTCGGCGCGGCGCAGCTCGTCGTCAGCCATTTCGAGGTTGGTGAGCTGCAGGTGCTCGCGGCGGAATCGGTTGTAGAGCCGGTGGCGGTAGTAGAGCATGTAGTAGGCAGGCACAATGAGCACCAGCAGGATGAGCAGCAGGATGACGGCAATGCGCTTGTTGGTGCGCGACTGCTGCATCTGGCGCACGTAGTCGGCCAGCGTGCTGTCGGCAGACAGTTCCTTGAAGAGCTGGGTATATACCTTGTTATTATAGGCATAGAGGTGCCATTCGTGCAGCGACAGGGCGGCTACGGCACTCTCGTTGCGTATGTCGAGAATAATCTGATAGTTGGTGTCGATGCCGTCGTGCAGCCATTGTATCTCGGCGGGGGTGCCGTTGGTGTCGCCGTTGCGCGTCATGAGCAGACGGCCCTCGGGGTGTTGTTGCAGATAGTGCTCGTTCAGACACTGGCGGCAGGAGTCGGCAAAGAGCAGCGTGCGGCTGTAGTGTCCGTTGACATTGCAGAAATAGGCCGAGTCGGCATAGATATGGGCGCGGTCGATGGCGGTCAGGCGCGTGGCATCGGCAACAGCCGAGGACGCAGATGCCGGCGTGGCAGGCGCAGGATGCCTGTCGGCAGCTTGCACCCCGAGGGCTACGGCCAGACTGCCCCACCCCACCAGCAGGCACCTGACGATGCCTTTGGGCAGACGGAAGAAGAAGCGGCTGCCGGTGCCCTCGGTGCTGTCGGCATCAAGGGTGCAGACGCTGAACAGCCGGCTCATCTTGCGGTATTTCTCGATGATGCCCTTGCAGTTCATCAGTCCGAAGCCGTGACCGCCGGCCACCTTATGGTCGAAGACGTGGCTGAGCTGCTGGCTGCTCATGCCCCGTCCGTTGTCGGCAACCGACAGCTCTACGTAGTCGGCATTCTCGCGGGCAGAGATGGTGACCTCGCCGCCCCGGTCTGTAAACTTGCGGGCGTTGTCGGCCAGTGTGTTCAGCATGAAGAGGGTCAGCACGCGGTCGGCCTTGACGACAGCCGGCGTAGGCTCGACGCATAGGCGGATGCCCTTCATGTCGAAGCTGGCCTTGCCACGACCGACGAGGTCGAAGAGGGGCTGTAGGGCAAAGCTCTCGATGTGCATGTTCAGCTCGCCCTGCCGCAGTTGTATCATCTGGGTGAGCAGCGCGTTCTGCTCGTTGATGGTGTCGGTCAGTTCGCGGATATACTCTAATTGTGCCCCGTCGGCAGGCGACAGCTGTGGCTGTGACCCGTCGGCAGCCGATGTCTTAGGCTGTGCCCCGTCGGCAGACAGGTGGTGGACGGCATAGAGAATGCGGTCGATGAGGGGCAGTATGCTCATAGCCATCGACACCTTGGCACGCTGCTCCAGATTGCGCAGCTCATTGCGCCCCACCCGCAGGCGGGCCTCGGCTATCTCTTCGTTCTTCTGTTCCAGCACATCGTCCAAGCGGTGGTCTTCGCGCCGCTGGCGGTTCATGCGATTGAAGAGCCACAACAGCAGCAGCAGCACGACGATGGCTGCCACGACGGCAAGAATCATCCAGTTGAGCTGGTTCACGGCGTGGTCAAGGATGCCGGCACGCGCCTCCAGCTCGCGGTCTTGCCGCGTCTGTTCCTGCAGGTCGATGTAGATGTTGCGGTTCTGGTCGCTCTGCGGCTTGTCGTTGACGGCGGCGTACGCCACGGAGAGCTGTTCGCGGATGCTTGCCACCAGGTCGGGGGCCTGGTTGATACGCTGGTCGGCCAATGCCTGGTGCAGGTTGTCCAAGGCCCGCCAGTCGTCGCCCATCGCATGATAGCACGACGCCAGCGTACGGTAGGCCCCGGCTATCTGATAGACATCGCCGAAGCGCTGAAAGCCCTGCAGGGCCTGTTCGGCCAGGTCGAGGCGTTGCTCATGGTCGGCAAGTGCCTCCTTGGCGTTGGCCTCGAAATAGGGATAGCCGCTGCGCTCGGCAATGTTCAGACAGTGCGACAGACACTCCATCTCGTCTTGATAGATGCGCTCCGGGGTGCCTTCGGTCAGCACGCCGCCCGCCCCGATGTTGTAGAGATAGTTCAGATACTGGGCGGTGTCGCGCCGTATGTCGTCGGTGTTCAGCTCTTTCAGTGCATCGGCAGACTGCTGCTCCAGTCCGACGTAATAATAATAGGTGGAATTGACGATAGCCATCTCCGAGGCGGCATAAACCATACGCTGCTGCAGACGGACGGGCAGCCGGTGGCGCTCTTCGTCAATGCGCTTCAAGTGGGTCGTGGCACGCTCACGGTGCTCGTAGAAGGCGCGGTTGTTGCTGCGTCGCTGGCAGAGGCGCATGTGCTGCACTTCGGCTATGAGCAGCTCCACCTGGTTGTCTGTCACGGCAAGGGCTTCGTCCAGCTGCCGTTCGGCACGACGGTAGTCCATGCGTGTGATGCTGACGAAAGCCATATTGTTCAGCGCCTCGGCACGCCCGTCGTCGTAGTCGGACGCCAGCCGGTAAGCCTGCCGGGCATAGTGCTCCGTAGAGTCGATATTGCGGTAATGGTAGTTGTATGAAATAGCATTCAGCTTGTCCACCCGGTCCTTCTGCGACGGCGTACAAGCTGATAAAAGGAAAAGGCCCAGCACAGACGAGAGCCATGCTGAGCCTTGATGGATAAAGGATTTAAGCGCGAGCCTTTGCCACATAACCGAGTGCCTCTTTGCACTTGTCAGTTACGTACTGCCAGTCGCCGGCCTTCACCTTGTCTGAGGGGAAGAGCTTCGAACCCATGCCCACGCAATAGACACCGGCCTTGAACCACTTCTGCAGATTCTCCTCTTCAGGGGCCACGCCGCCGGTCACCATGATCTTCGACCAAGGCATGGGAGCCTTCAAGCCCTTCACCATGTTCGGACCTACCACGTCGCCGGGGAACACCTTCGTCAGGTCGCAACCCAACTCCTGGGCCTTGCCGATTTCGCTGACCGTCATGCAGCCGGGGCAGTAAGGCACCAGACGGCGGTTGCACACGGGGGCAATGTCGGGATTGAACAGCGGGCCTACCACGAAGCAGGCACCCAGCTGGATGTAGAGAGCTGCCGTGGGAGCGTCAACCACCGAGCCAATGCCAAGAGCCAGCTCGGGGCACTCCTTGTCGGCCCACTTCACCAGCTCGCCAAACACCTCCTGGGCGAAGTCGCCGCGATTGGTGAACTCGAAGGCGCGTACACCACCCTCGTAGCAAGCCTTCACCACGTTCTTACAAATCTCTAAATCTTTGTTATAAAAGACGGGAACCATACCGGTATCCCCAATCTTCTTCAATACTGCTATTTTATCAAACTTTGCCATTTTTTCTTTGAACTTTGAAATTTGAACTTTGAAAAGGTCAAAAGTTAACGCTGTACACGACCACTGGCGTTACCACCGGCCAGGCTTTCCACCTCGTCGGCACCCACCAGGTTGAAGTCGCCGTTAATAGTGTGCTTCAGAGCAGAAGCGGCAACGGCAAACTCAAGAGCCTCGCCCTGAGTCGGCTTAGTAAGCAGACCGTGAATCAGACCACCCGAGAACGAGTCGCCACCACCTACGCGGTCGATGATAGGATTAATCTCGTAGCGCTTTGACTGGTAGAACTCCTTACCGTCGTAGATAAGGGCCTTCCATCCGTTGAACGTAGCCGAGAACGACTCACGGAGCGTAGAAACGACATACTTGAAGCCAAACTCCTGCTTCATCTGCTTGAAGATGCCCTCGTAGCCGGCAGCGTCGGTCTTGCCGCCCTCTACGTCAGCATCGGGCTTGAAGCCAAGGCAGAGCTCGGCATCTTCCTCGTTGCCAATGCACACATCAACATACTTCATCAAGGGGCGCATGATGCTGATAGCCTTCTCTGAAGTCCACAGCTTCTTGCGGAAGTTCAGGTCAACAGACACGGTGACACCGTGACGCTTCGCAGCCTCGCAAGCCAGCTTCGTCAGCTCGGCAGCCTTGTCGCTGATAGCGGGAGTAATGCCAGACCAGTGGAACCAGGCAGCACCCTCCATGATTGCGTCGAAGTCGAAGTCCTGAGGGTCAGCCTCGGCTATCGAGCTGTGGGCACGGTCGTAAATCACCTTCGAGGGACGCATCGAAGCTCCCGTCTCGGCATAGTACAGACCTACACGGTCGCCACCACGGGCAATGAACTGGGTGTTCACACCATAGCGGCGCAGGGCATTGACGGCTATCTGGCCAATCTCATGCTTCGGCAGCTTTGATACGAAGTAAGCCTCGTGACCGTAGTTTGCCACGCTGACTGCCACGTTAGCTTCTCCACCGCCGGGGATGATGCGGAATGACTCACTCTGGATGAAACGGTCGTTGCCCATGGGCGACAGGCGGAGCATAATCTCGCCTAAAGTTACAATTTTTGCCATTTGTTTTAGTATTACTTTTTAAAAATAGGTTTTGAATATTGTCTTCTGTCAATCAAACTTACATCGCTTATTGCGAAAAGTTTGCTGCAAAGATAGTGATAAATTTCGGAAACGCAAAAAAAAATGCTGAAATCTTTTCAGAATATTGTTTTGCGCGACATTTTTTCGTACCTTTGCCGGAGAAAAGACAAACACCGGCAAAAAGCCGGGAAAGGTTTGTACCGACAGGCTCAACAAAAAACATAGCGAAAACATGACACGCAAGGAGAGATATGAGGCGGTGCTGCGCTACTTCCGCGAACAGCAGCCGCAGGTGGAGACGGAACTGGAGTATGGCAGCACGTTCCAGCTGCTGGTGGCGGTGATGCTAAGCGCGCAGTGTACCGACAAGCGCATCAACCAGGTGACGCCGGCACTCTTCCGCCGCTATCCCGACGCGACGGCGATGGCTGATGCCGACGACGAAGAGCTGCTGTCGTTCATCAGCAGTGTGTCCTACCCCAACGCCAAGGCCGCCCACCTGAAGGCGATGGCACAGCGGCTGACAGAGAACTACGGCGGCCATGTGCCCGACACGATGGAAGCCCTGCTGTCGCTGCCCGGTGTGGGTCGCAAGACGGCTAACGTGATGCTGTCGGTGGCTTTCAGCCAACCCGCGATGGCTGTCGATACACATGTCTATCGGGTCAGCCACCGCCTCAAGCTGGTGAGCCAGCGGGCAACGACACCCGAGAAAGTGGAACGTGAACTGGTGGCGAACATTCCTGTGGCGGATGTTCCTAAGGCCCATCACTGGCTGCTGTTGCACGGGCGGTATGTTTGTACGTCGCGCAGCCCGCATTGTGAGCGGTGCGCGTTCAACGCCTTTTGCCCCTCTGCATTGTGAGCGGTGTGCGTTCAACGCTTTTTGCCCCTTTTCTGCATGCCTTTCATCATGCGGCGGTGGAAACGCGATTCAGCCTTGATGGCTTGTGCCACTTTGACGGCAGACACTTCGCGAACCATGCGCTGGTGGTACTTCTGCTCTATCTCCTTCAGCTCTATCTGCAGCTTGTCGCACTCATCAATGGCTCGCTCGGCAGCGGCATCGTCAGTCATGGGCTGCTTCGCATAATGCTTGATGCGCCCATAAATGGTGCGCTGCTTCTGGCGCATCTCGCGGAACAGCGTAAAGAACTTCGTGGCTTCCTGTGATGTCAGGGCTGCCTCCTTGGTGATGTAGGCTTCCAGGTCGGCTTCGAATTTCTTCGGCGAGAATTTCCTGTCGCCGTCTTGTGCCTGAAGGGTCGTTGCCATCACCAACGTCAGGGCAGCAGCCAGCAGGTATCGTTGCAAGGTGTATAACATATCACTCATATTCGTATTTCAGATGCTAAATATCTTCTACAGCAAGTTCCTATAATATTCTGACAAGCAGGCGTATATATCATTGTTATCAATCATTCCGACAAGCAAGCGTATATTTCGTTATTGTCTATCATGGCGTAATCTACGGCCTCATCCATATAAGTGCTCTCGCTCTGGGCTTCCAATGGTGCTGCCTCAGGCTGCTGACGGAATAGTAGAGTGGCACTCATCACCAACAACACCACAGCACATGCGGCGGCATAGAGCCAGGTGTGCCATGCTGTGCGCCGCGAAGGCTGACGGTCTGCAGCAACCTGAAGGGGCTGCATGTCGGCCTGCGGCATGCTGTCGTCTATGCGCTGCATCACGCGCTGTGCCAGCTGCTCGAAATAGCCGTCAGGCACGAGGAAAGGCTGTTTCCCCTGCCCTATCTGCTGACGGATGAATGCCTCCTGCTGACGGATGTCGGCATCTTGCTGCTGCATGTATGCTTCTTCGTTTGTCATATTCATCTCCTTTTTTGTCAATATTGACGCTTGCTGAGCGTCCCATGCTTTTGTCTATTGTGACGCTATAGCGCGCCAAAAGTTTAATCGTGGCGTTTAAAAAATGCTGATATTTTCTTCACGGCGATGTGGTACGAAGCCTTCAGGGCCCCCTCGCTGGTGCCCAACAGCTGGCTGATGTCGCTGTATTTCATCTCGTCGAAGTATCGCAGATTGAACACGGTGCGCTGCGTCTCGGGCAGTCCGGCAATAGCCTCCTGCAGCTGTGCCATCGTCTCGTCGCCGTCGAAATAGTGGTCGGCCATCAGCGTAGCTGCTATACTGCCTGTCGCTGCCCCGTCGCCGTCGGCGCTCACCGTGGCTCGTGTCTTCTGCTTGCGCATAAAGTCGAGGCTCTCGTTGAGGGCGATGCGGTAAAGCCAGGTGGTGAGCCGCGATTCGCCATGAAACGTGTCGAGGTGTGTCCATGCCTTCAGCAGCACGTTCTGCACCACGTCGTCGGCATCGTCGTGCGAGAGCACGATGCGGCGCACCTGCCAGTATATCTGCTCGCTGTATGCCGTCACCATCTGCTCGAAGGCCTTTCGGCGCGTCGAGGGTTCTGCCAGCTGGCGCATGAGTTGTTGTTCGTCTATTTTCATTGTGTCGCCAAATTCATTGCATGTATGTCTGTAGCTGCCGCCATATTCATTGCATGTATGTCTGTAGCTGCCGCCAGAGTGCCTCGTCGTATCCGTAGATGTCCGGCCATGTCTGCATCACGCCGTTCTCATCGGGCCACAGGGTGTTGTATATAATATAAATAGGTACGTGAGGCTTCACGGGCACATAGCCCACCAGCCTTTTGCGCTCCTGCTCGTCAGTATGTGCCGCCACATACTTGATGCCGCGTTCGGTCTGCGGCTCCAGGTCCATGGCTATACGCATGCGTTCCAACAGCCACTCGTCAGGGTCGGTCAGCACAAACTGTGCCAGCTCGAAGGGCTTTTCCACTCGCACACAGCCGTGCGACACCGTTCGCGACTCGCGGCGGAACACGGAGGGGTTTGACGTGTAGTGTAGGAATACCGAGAAGCGGTTCTTGAAGCGCAGCACCAGCTGCCCCAGCGAGTTGTGTGCCCCGCTTTCCTGTGCCACACGATACTTGCCGCTGAGCAGCATGCTGCGGCTCACCGATGCTATGTCTTGCTGCTGATTGGTGGCCCGTTCTATGATGCGGTATCTGTTGCGTGCAAAGTAGGCGGTGTCGCCGGCATGCCGCGCCACATCGGTCTTGACGATGCTGGTGGGGATGACCCATTGCGGGTTGACCTCCATCCATTCTATCTCACTCGACAGCAGGGGCGTCTTCGTGGCTTTCGCCCCACAGGCTATCCGCATGGTCAGCATGCTGTCGCCGCCAAGGGCGTATAGCTGCTGTGCCGGTATGTTGACCACCACGTGCTTACCCGTTGCAGGGAGTGGCTGATGCCGCCGCCACCGTCCTCGCTCCATGTTGCACACGATACGGCGACGTGCCGCTTCGTTACCGGTGATGTCGCTATCGGTCAGCTCACCGCCGGCATGGCCACCGGCCAGCATCGCCTTCATCTGCCGGTAGTAGCTGTCGCGGGGCTGTATGTCGCGCAGATAGCCGTCGATGCTGTCGTGGCGCACCTTTTCCAGGATGTCCATTGCTGCCTCGCGGCTGGCATGGTCCATCACCACGTCGAACAGTTCGCGGTATATCACGGTATGGCGCACGGTGTCCTCGCGGTCTTTGTCAAGATGGTTGAAGAGTCTTTGCGGATTGACGAAGCCGAACCGCTGGCCTAGGGCATAGCGCAGACAGGCCTGCGTGAGCCGATAGTCCAGGCGTGCCGCCACCCGGCTGATGCTGTTGTCGCCATCATCCACGTCGAGTGTGCGCAGACGTTGCAGGTCGCGCTCAATAGCCGGTACGAAGAACGCAGTCTCTGCCAGTCCCTCGCCGGCTACGGTATGCAGGCGTGCCAGCAGCGTGTCGGCCCGATGGTCAGCACCGGCGGCATCTATCCACAGCAGGGGGTTGCCCTCAGCATAGTAGGCTGCGGTGTAGCGGTCGGCATCGGTGGCAGCCCGCGTGTGCTTCGACAGCTGCTCCAGTTGTCCGAGCACCACCTGCCGGTCAAAAATGAATATAGGCGTCTTCATGTCTGAAAACGCCTCTGTCGTAATAGTTTTCTTTGTGCGGGAATCCCAATTGCTGCATCCTGCTGTCAGGGCCAGCAATACGACTATCAATACAAGGGTCAGCGGATGGTTACCTTTCTTACTATCTTCCCGACCTTCAATATGTAGCAACCTTTCGGAATATTAAGTTCTATGCGTTGTGCCGGACTCTCTATCTTCACGGTCAGCATGCGACGCCCGGTGAGCGACACCACTTCGAGAGTCTCGCCCTGACCGCCGTTCACGGTGACGGTCTGCCCGCTGACGGTGATTACGGCCTCGTCGCCCACCGTTTGCTCGATAGCCGTCTTATCGCTATCGGCAGCACGGACGGTTGCCGGCAATGTGAGCATCAGTGTAAATGCTGTGGAGAATACGAGTAGTCGTCTTATCATAAGCATACCTAATTTTCATTATTTCTGCAAAGGTAAGGCTTTTTTGCGAATATTCCAAACTTTTTCGCCGTTTTTTTTCATTTCATGCCGCAAAAGAGGCTTTCGGGAGCGTCGCCACACGCCAATGACGCAGACTCTTTGCACGATGTTGTCATACGTCAATGACGGCCTCTTCGTCACTCAGGATGGCATTGGGGAAGACGCGGCGTGCCTCGTCGAGCAGCACCCTTTCGTCCTCGTATCGCGACGAGTAGTGGCCCAGTATCAGCTTCCCCACCCCGGCATCGCGTGCCACCGTGGCGGCCTGCCGTGCCGTAGAGTGATAGTATTTCTCGGCCAGGGGCAGGTTGTCTTCGCCGTAGGTGCTCTCATGGTATAGCGTGCTGACGCCCTTCAGCCTGTCGCTCAGCGTGGGGGTGTAGCGGGTGTCGCTGCAGTAGGCATAGCTTCGCGGCGGTTCGGCAGGCTTCACCAACTGGCTGTTGGCTATCCGCTCGCCGTCGGCAGTTACCCAGTCGGCCCCAGCCTTGATATTGTCTATCTGACTGACGGGGATGCCATAGAAGTCGAGCATGTCGCGCCGGATATGCGGGCGCATAGGCTTTTCGCGGAACAGGAATCCGCAGCACTCCATGCGATGGTCCAAGGGCAGCGTCTCCACCGTCAGCGAGCGGTCTTCGTAAATCACCTGCTGCACGGTGGTATCGACGGCATGGAAGTGTACTTCGAAGTCGAGGTGCCGGCAGAACATGTCGAGTTGTTGCTGCAGCATCGGCTCTAGTTCTGCCGGTGCATAGACGGCCAGCCCGGCCGTGCGCCCCAGCAGTCCGAAAGTACTGATAAGGCCAATGAGCCCGAAACAATGGTCGCCATGCAGATGGGAAATGAATACGGCACTGAGCTTGGTAAATCTGATTCGCGAGCGGCGCAGCTGTATCTGTGTGCCCTCGCCACAATCTACCATGAACACCTTGCCGCGCACCTCTACTAACTGTGCCGAGGCATAGTGGCGCATGGTGGGTAGCGCGCTGCCACAACCTAAAATATGTACGCGAAACGGTTCCAATATCCTTACATTTTGAAGTCTTCCACTTCTTCCAACTTGATGTCCGTGCCGTATTGCTCCTTGGGTTTCTGGCGTCCGTACTCATAGATGTCATCGGCATTTTGGAACACCAGCGAGTCGGGGGTGAGCTTCTTGATATCGTAAAGGTAGGTCTCGTCCATCTCGCTGCCGCCTTCACGCATCATCACCAGCTCCAGCTGTCCGTTGACCAGTCGCCACGTCTTATAGACGATGCTGCCCTGCTCAATGCCTTCCACAATGCCGCCCTCCTTAATGGTGATGCCTACCTCGTCGCTGCCGTCAATGGGGTTGGGCATCACCCAGTTGCCTAAGAGTGCTGCCTGGTTGATGACCATCTGGGCGGTATCTTTCTTGTAGGGCACCACCGCCAAGCGGTCGCCCACCTGTATGCCTCCCAGCACGAGTCCTTCCTCTTGTGCCCGCTCGATGTTGACGGTTAGGGTGTCGCCGGTGTCGGTGACCATTCGCAGCACGTTCATCGAAGAGCCGTCGCTGCACACGCCATAGATGGTGGGATCCACGTTGGCCACATCCAACGAGTCGCCGTTGTCGAAGGGAAACTTCGCAGTCTTGTTTCCGCAGCTGCCCATCATGATGACAGCAGCCAGCACACCTGTAAAAGCAAAAATCTTCTTCATATCTTTCTACGTTTTGTTAATTCCGAAATCCCAGATGCCCCCGTTTCAGGCACCATCGCTCTCGTGCTGCTTAGCCTCGTTCCACAGGGCATCCATTTCCTGCAGCGTCATCTCGGTGAGCGGTCTGCCGACTTTGATGGAGTGCTGCTCAATATAGTTGAACCGGCGTATGAACTTCTGGTTGGTCATCTCCAGCGCATTGTCGGGGTTCAGCTTGTAGAGCCGGGCGGCATTGATGACGCTGAAGAGAAAATCGCCCAGCTCGCCCTCCGTGCGGCGCCGTTGAGCGGTCTTCCGCCTGTCGGTATCCGGCGTTCTACCCTGTTGCAGCCCGGCATCGAGTGCTTCGCCACGCTTTGGTTCGGTTTCCAGCCCGGCATCGAGTGCTTCGCTGCGCTTCAGTTCGGTTTCCAGTTCGCCCAGCTCCTCGCGCACCTTTTCCCACACGTCGCCGCGATCTTCCCAGTCGAAGCCTACGTGGCGTGCCTTGTCCTGTATGCGGTAGGCCTTGATGACCGACGGCAAGGCGGCGGGCACACCAGCCAGCACCGATTTGTTGCCGTCTTTCTCGCGCTGCTTGATCTGTTCCCAGTTGTCCAGCACCTGCGCCACGTTGTCCACCTTGCTGAACTCGCGTTCATACTGAGTCTCGCCGTAGGGCAACGGGCGTGGACACTCGGCACCCACCTGCGAGGGATGATAGACGTGCGGATGGCGGAATACCAGCTTGTCAACCAGCGCGTTGCACACGTCGGCTATGTCGAATTGTGCATTCTCTTCGCCGATGCGTGCGTAGAACGCAATGTGCAGCAACACGTCGCCCAGCTCCTTGCAGATGTCGTGCGTGTCGCCCTTGATCAGCGCGTCGCACAGCTCATAGGTTTCTTCTATCGTGTTGGGGCGCAGGCTTTCGTTGGTCTGCTTTCTGTCCCAGGGGCATTTTTCGCGCAGCGTGTCCAGCACGTCGAGCATACGCCCAAAGGCCTTCATCTTCTCTTCTCGTGTGTGTCGTTGTTCCATAACAAGTGCAAAAGTACAAATAATTTCCGAATTTGCAAAGTTTTGTACGGAAAAATATTCATTCTGCTCTGACAGGTGAAACGCTGCCCGACCGGACAGCAAGAGTCGCTGCTGCTCCGTACCTTCACACCTGGAATTTCTTTTTCCGTTCGCGCTTGGCCTTCTGCGGTACGCCGGTGGGGCCTGTGGTGCTGCGCACGGTCTTCACGCCGCGATAGCCGTTCCACCGCTCATGAATCTTGCGTACATAGTCGGCCGTCTCCGAGCCTCGCATATAGCCGTTCTTCACCACAGGGTCGTTATAATACTGAGGCTGACTGAGCCCTAAGACGAACGGCTCGACGTCGCGCCACAGCCGGGGGTTGCGCCCGTTCTTCTCGGCCAGGGCCATAGCGTCGCGTATGTGGAAGTGTCCGCCGTTGTATGCTGCCAGCACGAACTTGGTGCGCTCCGCACGCTCTCTGATATCACCGAACGACTGCTCCAGCTCGCCGATATACCGCACGGCGGCAGCGATGTTCTGCTCCGGCTCGAAAATCTGGCTACGCGACAGCCCCAGGTGGTCGGCAGTAGATGGCATGATCTGCATCAGTCCGCACGCCCCTGCCCATGAGCGGGCCTGCGGGTCGAACGTTGACTCCTGGTAACATTGCGCAGCGAGCAGCCGCCAGTCCCAGCGGATGGTGGCGGCATACCGCTGGAAGAATCCGTCGTAGTGGGAGATGACGCCCCCAGCCCTGTTCAGCATCGGCGCAAATACTCTTCGCCGCACGGAGCGTGCCGACAGCAGGAAGTCTTCTTCTTTCTTCACCTCGTACATGAGCGACGGCTTGTACCATGCCGCCAGCTCCTGTTCCAGGTCTGCCTTGTCGCTGCCGGTCAGCCATCCAGGTCCGTGTTTCGTCATCGGATAACAGATGAGGTCGGCCTCTCCGGCTTCCAGGCGTCTGCGCATCTCCGCCGTGTCGCGGCATACCTCCATGCGCAGGCTCACGCCCAGCTTGTCGGCAAAGCGTTGTGCCAGCAGGTATTGCGCCCCTAGGTGCCTGCCCCGATAGTCATAATAGGTTGCCGGCCCCGTCAGCGTCAGCGCTATCAGCTCGCCGTTGCGCTGAATGTCGTCCAGGTCGAAGCTGTCGTCGGTGGGTATCGTGTCGGTTATCTCGCCCCACGGTGTTACAACCGCCTCCTGGCGTTTCTGCTGACAGCTGATAAACATCGCGAAGGCAAGCAACAGGCAAAGGCCTCCTTGCACGAATGATTGTCTATATTCTGCTGTCATCTACTCCTATGTTTTTTGTAATCGGCGGCAAAGGTAACGCTTTTTTTTTATTTATCCCAAGATTTTATGAATGAATAATATGATTTAGTGTGCTGTTATTTCCTTTTATCAAAGAAAAATGGTTGCGGAATTAAGGTAATTTGCAAAGACATAAACCTTTTTTTGAGTATCTTTTCACGGAAAACGTGCAGAATGCGCAACTTTTTATAGTTCATCACCATCGCTGGTCAATGGAGCATGAAATTACGCAGAAAGAGCCATGAAATTAGACTCAACGGAACATGAAATTAGACTCGACGGAACGTTCGAATAACGATGAATGGAGCATGAAATAAGAAAAAAAGAGGATAGGGTGGCTAAATCTTGGTGAAAAACGGCAAGTCGAAGTTCAGTTCTTTGATTCTGTTTACGGCTCTAACGTAAATTCACGTTTAAAGGAAGGGGAAGAAAGGATGTCGTAAATAGGGGGGTGATTTTCATTTTGCTTGCATATACGGATTGCACCTCTTTTCGTCGGCAATGGTTGACTGGGGCCCATGCCCTGGCAGCACCACTGTGTCGGCAGGCAGCGCGGCAATGATGACGGAAAGACTCGTCTGCATTTCCTTCCAATTACCCTCGGGGAAGTCGGTGCGGCCAATGCTCATGCGGAACAAGGTGTCGCCGGTGAACACGGTATGCTCGTCGGCACAATAGAATAGGCACGAGCCGTGACTGTGGCCGGGCGTCTGCAGCACCTCCAGACGGTGGTGGCCGAAGTTGACGATGTCGCCGTGCTTCAGCAAGCGTCCCGTGGGCGGCTGCTCTTCGGCTATCTTGATGCCGAAGAGCGAGGCGGCCTGCTCGGGCAGATGCTCCAGCAGGTCTTGGTCTTCTCCGCAGATGTCCGCTTTCAGCCCGTATTTTCTGTAGATGGCAGCATTGCCGAAGTTATGGTCAAGATGTCCGTGGGTGGCCAGCAGTCGCACGGGTGTGAGCTGCTGCTCTCTGATATAGCTGTCGAGAGCATCGTGCTCTTCGTCATAATAGGCCCCGCAGTCGATGATGACAGCTTCGCGGCTGTCGTCGCTCACCACGTAGCAGTTCTCTTGCAGCGGGTTGCACATCAGGCGTTTAATGTTTAACATCGTTTCTTTTCCTTTATTAATATCGGTTTATCTTCTATTCCTAATAAAAAATTTCCTTTGTCAAATAACGGTTTTGTCTTCTATTCCTAATAAAAAACAGAGGCGGGGGCGGTTCCCCCGGCTCAGTATTTCACCTTCTTCTTGACGGCTTTGCTTTCGGCATGGATGCGGTTGAGTGCTGTCACCACATAGACGTAGCGTGTACCCCGCTCGGCAGCAGGCAGCTCGTAGTGCGTGTCGGTGGTAACGGCCACCAGCTTCGCCGGGTTGTCTATATCTACCGGCTCGCTGCTGCTGAACCGATAAACGGCATAGCTGACGGCCTCGGTGTCCCAGCGTGAGGCCTTCGGGGCTGTCCAGAAGAGCACCTTCTGCCCGTCGATGTCCATGAGCTTCACCTTTCGCACCTTGCGGGGAGCCTTGCTCTTCATGGTCGGCGAGAGGGGCTGCAGGGCGGGCATCCGCCAGTAGTCCGTGCGCAGCGAAGTGCCGTAGCCGCCCACGTTGTCAACGGCAGCCTTGGCATACCAGAGCACGGTGCCTTTCACCCGGGGCAGCTGGGCGTGCAAGGCCATCTTCCGCGACATGTCGTGGTTCTTGACGGTGCGCTCCACGTCTTCGCCGATGTAGAGGTTGGTGTGCTGCAAGTGGCGGCTCCACCAGTGTATCAGCTCGTAGTAGTCGGCAGCCTTGTGGCCTATCTCCCAATAGAGCTGCGGCACGCAGTAGTCCATCCATCCGTTGGCATCCCACAGCAGCACGTCGGCATAGAGCTGGTCGTAGTTCTGCAGTCCGTTGGTATTGCTGCCATTGGGGTCGCTCTTCTTGTTGCGGTAGATGCCGAAGGGCGACACGCCGAACTTGACCCACGGTTTGGCGTCGTGTACAGTCTTGTACATCTGCTGGATGAACAGGTTGACGTTATGGCGCCGCCAGTCGCCAATGTCGTGAAATCCATTGGGCCGTGTACGGAAGTCGGCTTCGTCGGGAATGGCAATGCCGGGCGTTGGATAGGGATAGAAATAGTCGTCGATGTGCAGCCCGTCCACATCGTAACGGGTGACGATGTCGCGGGCCACCTGGCAGATAAAGTCACGGTTCTCGTCGAGTGCCGGGTTGAGCAGCGTCAGTCCGTCGTATGGGAAACAGCGCTCCGGGTGCTGCACCATAACGTGATTGGGGGCATTGCGGTGGGCCACCTTGGTCTTGGCGCGATAGGGGTTGATCCAGGCGTGCAGCTCCATGCCGCGACGATGGCACTGGTCTATCATCCACTTCAGGGGGTCCCAATAGGGATAGGGCGGCTTGCCCTGCTCGCCGGTGAGATAGTAGCTCCAGGGTTCTATCTGGCTCTCGTAGAGGGCGTCGCATTCCGGGCGCACCTGGAAGATGATGGCGTTGCAGCCGTCTTTCTTCAGCTCGTCGAGCTGGTAGCTGAGCGTCTGCTGCATCTTCTGCGTTCCCATGCCTAAGAACTGTCCGTTGACACATTGTATCCATGCGGCACGGAACTCGCGCTTGAGCTGTGCCGTGGCGGCAGATGCCGACAACAGGAGCACGCACAGCAACAGCGCGGCATGACGGTGTAACGATTTATAAGTGGTTGTATTCATTGTCTTTATCTCTGTTAGTTAAACCGATGCGTTTAAGCATTGTCTTTGTCATTATTGGCTAAACCGATGCGTTCAAGGAGTGCTGCCGTCCAGTCTTCGCCGTTCTTGGGGCAGAGCGTCTGCATGCCCATCTGGCTGGCCACGGCCACGTTGCGCGGTCCGTCATCGACGAAGAGCACCTCTGAGGCAAAGGTCGCCTCGCGGTGCAGCACCTCGCGGAAAATATCCTGCGAGGGCTTCATGAGCCGCATCTGGTAGCTCAGGTAGCAGGCATCCATATAATAGGATATGGGGTGGCCGCCTGTAAAGCGGTCGCTCTCCACCCATGCCATCATGAAGGGATTGGTGTTCGACAGCAGCAGCAGCCTGAAACCCTCGCTGCGCAGCCTCAGCAGCATGTCCAGATTGCGCTGCGGCACCTCCTTGGCATATCCCTGCCACGCATATTCACACTCGGCTATCGTCACCTCGCGTCCGGCGAGCACGCTAAGCTCGCGGCGGAATGTCTCTGCCGTGATCAGCCCATGCTCCAAATCGCCGAAGATGCCGCTCTGCACGTAGGGGTCGAGCCGCTGCGCCGCATCTTTGATTCCTAACTCTTCAAATCGCCTGATGGCTTGTGACTGGTCGAGGGTGATGATGACACCCCCCAAGTCGAACATAATAGTCTTTATTCTTTCCATAAATCGTGTTTTCGTTTACGTGCCTCGTCGATGCTCACCAGCGGCTGTTGATGCCGGTTGTAGTCGCGACGCAGCTGTTCATATTTAGCGTCCAGCTCCTGCTCCATGCGTTTTTCCTCCTCGCGGTTCATCAGCCGCGCCGCCACCAGGGCGTTCTGCGACGCATCCTTCATCCACACTACCGGACCGCTATAGACGGGGGCTATCTTCAGTGCCACATGCAGCTCGCTGGTGGTGGCCCCGCCAATCATGATGGGGATGTTCAGTCCGGCGCGCTGCATCTCGTGAGCCACGTTGACCATCTCTTCCAGGCTGGGTGTGATGAGCCCCGACAGTCCTATCATGTCAACCTGCTCGTCGATGGCTTTGCGCACAATCTGCTCGGGGGGCACCATCACGCCCATGTCTATCACCTCGTAGTTGTTGCAGGCCATGATGACCCCCACGATGTTCTTGCCGATGTCGTGTACGTCGCCCTTCACCGTAGCCAGCAGCACCTTGCCCGCTTTATGGGCACTGCCGCTGCGCTGAGCTTCTATGTAGGGCTGTAGTATCTCTACCGCCCGCTTCATGGTGCGAGCCGTCTTGACCACCTGCGGCAGAAACATCTTGCCCTGCCCGAAACGCTCGCCGACGATGTTCATGCCTGCCATGAGCGGGCCTTCGATGATGCCGACGGCTTTCGGATAGCGCGAGAGGGCTTCGTGCAGGTCGTCTTCCAAATAGTCGTCAATGCCTCTGATTAATGCCTCCTGCAGCCGTTCCTCGACGGAGGCAGGACGCACGGTGGCTGCCGCAGGCTGCTGGCTGTCGGCACCCGTCTGTGCTGTCGCCTGTGCCACCTCTTCGGCCAGTGCTGTCAAACGCTCGGAGGCATTGGGGCGACGGTTCAGGATGACATCTTCTATGATGTCCAGATGGCGCTGGGGAATGTCGCTGTATTGCACCTTCGCGGCGGGGTTGACGATGCCGAAATCCATGCCAGCCTGGATGGCATGATAGAGGAACACGGCATGCATGGCCTCGCGGATATAGTTGTTGCCACGGAAGGAGAACGAGAGGTTGCTGACACCGCCGCTGACGTGCGCTCCAGGCAGATGGCTGCGAATCCAGGAGGTGGCTTTGATGAAGTCGGCAGCATAGCCGTCGTGCTCGGGCATTCCGGTAGCTACCGCCAGCACATTGGGATCGAAGATAATGTCGAGCGGGTTCATGCCAACCCGTTGGGTCAGAATGCGATATGCCCTGCTTGCAATCTCTATACGACGCTCGTAGCTGGTAGCCTGGCCTTGTTCGTCGAAACACATCACCACCACGGCGGCACCATAGCGTTTCACATCCATGGCATGACGTATGAACACGTCTTCACCCTCTTTCAGCGAAATGCTGTTGACGATGCCTTTACCCTGCAGGCACTTCAGCGCGTCGGTGATGACCTGCCAGTCGGACGAGTCGATCATGACGGGTACGGAAGCAATGTCGGGTTCGGCAGCTATCGTGTTAAGGAAATGCACCATTTCATGACGGGCATCCAGCAGCCCGTCATCCATATTGACATCGATCACCAATGCCCCGTCGGCCACCTGCTTGCGGGCTATGGCAACGGCCTCGGCATAACGGTGCTCGTTGATGAGCCGGAGGAATTTTCGCGAGCCGGCCACATTGCACCGCTCACCGACATTGACAAAACGCACCTCGGGAGTCACCGCCAGCGGTTCCAGTCCGCTGAGCAGCAGGTATGGCGAAGGCTGCGGGGGAACGCGGGGCGTCTTGCCGGCCACCAGCGGCTGATAGCGGGCTATGAAGGTGTCGTCGGTGCCACAGCAGCCACCTATGATGTTCACCAGCCCCTCGTCAACCATCTGCCCCATCTGCGGAGCCATGCTGTCGGCGGTCTCGTCGTAGAGTCCCATTGCGTTAGGAAGACCGGCATTGGGATAGGCGCTGACGAAATAAGGAGCCTTGCGCGACAGCTGCCGCAGGAAGGGCAGCATCTGGCGGGCTCCGAACGAACAGTTCAGTCCGACGCTGAACACGGGATAGGGACTGATGCTGGCCAGGAAGGCATCGAGCGTCTGTCCGCTGAGGGTGCGCCCGGCCAGGTCGCTGACGGTGACGCTGAGCATCAGGGGCAGCAGCAGGCCGCGACGCTCCATAGCCTGACAGGCGGCATCTATGGCCACCTTGGCATTGAGCGTGTCGAAAATGGTTTCAATGAGCAGGATGTCCACCCCACCCTCTATCAGTGCATCGGCCTCTTCGTAGTAGGCGTCGTAGAGCTGGTCGTAAGTGAGCTCGCGCAAGGCAGGATTGGTGACATCGGGCGACATGGAGCACGTGCGGTTGGTGGGTCCGATGCTGCCGGCAACGAAGCGGGGCTTGTCTAGCGAGCAGAACTCGTCGGCACAGCGGCGCGCCAGCTGGGCCCCGGCCAGTGCCATTGCACGGGCTTCGTGCTCTAAATGATAGTCGGCTTGCGATATGCGCTGGGCATTGAACGTGTTGGTGGTAATGATGTCGGCACCGGCCAGCAGATAGCGGCGGTGAATATCGGTAATGACATCCGGACGGCTGAGGTTCAGCGCGTCGGAATTGCCCGTCTTGCCTATAAGCTGGCCTATCATAGTGCCCATCGCCCCGTCGAGGACGAGGATGCGCTCTGTGACGAGCTGCCTGAGCTGTTTAATTTTCGCGTCGTTATATTCCATTCTTTTTCAGCGATATACTTTCATCGCACGGTCCATCTCGCGCCGGTCTTCCTTCTCCTTCAGGGTCTGTCGCTTGTCAAACTCCTTCTTACCCTTACACAGGGCGATGTCCATCTTGGCACGCCCCTTGGGGTCGATAAACACCAGCAGCGGCACAATGGTATAGCCCGTCTGCTTCGTGGCGGCAGCCAGCTTTCGTATCTCCCGCTTCGTGAGCAGCAGTTTGCGGTCGCGCTTCATCTCGTGGTTGTTGTACGAACCGTAGAAATAGGGCGACACATTCATGCCCTTCACCCACAACTCGCCGTTGACTATCAGACAATAGGTGTCGGTGAGCGAGGCCTTGCCCAGCCGGATGCTCTTGATTTCAGTGCCGGTCAGCACGATGCCTGCCGTGAAAGTCTCGATAAAGAAATATTCAAACGAGGCCTTCTTGTTGCGTATGTTTACAGGACTCTTCTTCCTGATCAGTTCTTCTTCCTTGTTCACCTTTGTGCTATTTTTTTACTGTTTGTTTATCTGTGACGGTGGCAAACCGGTCTAAGTGCTCGTCGATGTAGCGGGCTATCTGCTCCGTCCATTCTTCTTCATGTTCCACAAAAGCATCGTCCATGTCGTCGAACTCGGGGAACTGCTCGAAAAGGGCCATGAAGGCCTCGTCGGTGCAGTCGCGCTCTATCTGCTCATGATACTTGGCATATAGGGTATGGGCATCGTATATCAGCTTCGACAAGTCGCGCATGCCCCACAGCTGCTTGACGGCTTTGGCAAAGGGATTCTTGAACACGAACGGCCCGTAGCCGTTGTGTATCAGCTGTATGAACCCGCCGTCCATCACCTCCTGGTGCAGCGTGTCCCACACCAGGAGCGTCAACTGGTCGTTGTTCAGTTCGCTTAACGTGTCGGCACTCAGCTCGCCACCAATGGTCTGCCGGATGGCACCGACAATGGCTTCCACGAAATCGTCCATTCCGCCGGCTGCCGCCTGCCTTAATGTTGCGTCGTTTATCGTTACTTCTTTCATATCAGGGTGCAAAGGTAGTGTAATTCGGGCGAAAAGCCAAAGGAAAAGTGTTTTTTCTTGTCTTGGCACAAAAAACAAGAGGTTTTATTTTGCATTCTGCTTAGCTTTTCGTACCTTTGCAGTCAATTACAAAGCTAAGGTAAAAAGTATAAAAGAAACTGTTTAAAAGAATGAAACCGACAGCCATATTGCTTCTGCACTGCCCCGACCAACAGGGCATTATTTCGGAAGTGACCAAGTTTATTACGGACAATCAAGGTAACATCGTCTATCTGGACCAATATGTGGACAAGCAGGACGGCATGTTCTTCATGCGCATAGAGTGGGAGTTGGACGGGTTCCTCATTCCGCGTGACAAGCTGTACGACTACATCACCACATTGTATGCCCAGCGGTACCAGATGAAGTTCTCACTCTATTACAGCGACAAGCGTCCCCGAATGGCTATCTTCGTGTCGAAAATGAGCCATTGTCTCTACGACCTGCTGGCACGCTGGAAAGCCGGAGAGTTCAACGTCGATATCCCTTGTATCGTTTCCAACCACGAAGACTTGCGCTACGTTGCCGACCAGTTCGGCATTCCCTATTATGTATGGTCTATCAAGAAAGACCACTCGAACAAGCAGGAGGTAGAGCAGGCAGAAATGGAACTGCTGAAGAAAGAGGACATCTCGTTCATCGTGCTGGCGCGATACATGCAGATTATCAGCGACGAGATGATAGCTGCCTATCCGCACCACATCATCAACATACACCACTCGTTCCTGCCGGCATTCATCGGAGCCAAGCCCTACCATCAGGCCTGGGAGCGTGGCGTAAAGATTATCGGTGCCACGAGCCACTATGTGACAGCAGAGCTGGATGCGGGTCCCATCATCGAACAAGACGTGACACGCATCACCCACAAGGACACCCCCGACAGTTTGGTGCTGAAGGGCAAGGACCTGGAGAAGATAGTACTCTCACATGCCGTATCGAAGCATATACAGCGCAAAATACTGACCTATAAGAACAAGACCATCATCTTCTCATGAACGTAGCCATCGTAAAATATAATGCCGGCAACATATACAGCGTGGTGAACGCGCTGAGACGATTAGGTGTGGAACCGCTGCTGACCGACGATGCCAAACAGCTGCAGCAGGCTGACCGTGTGGTCTTTCCCGGACAGGGCGAGGCGCATGGGGCGATGGAGTATCTGCGTGCCAGGCGACTGGACAGCATCATACGCCAGCTGACGCAACCCGTACTGGGCATCTGCATTGGACAGCAGCTGCTGTGCCGCCATTCGGAAGAGGGCAATACCGACTGCATCGGTGTGTTTGATTCCGACGTGAAGCGATTCCAGCCTGAGAAGCATGAGGACAAGGTACCCTGCATGGGGTGGAACAAGTTGCAAATAGCGGCAAGTAATGGAAAAGGAAAAGTGCAGAACAAGCAGGATGGCGACGGGGAAGAGGTCATGCTGCATGCGCAGGATGGCACAGAAAAGATAATCGCGCCATGTCCGCTGTTCCAAGGATTGGGCGATGAGCCTTACGTCTATTTCGTACACTCGTACTACGTACCCGTCTGCAATGACACGGCAGCGGTAGCCAACTACATCCTACCCTACTCTGCGGCCCTGCACAAGGACAATTTCTATGCCTGCCAGTTCCATCCCGAAAAGAGCGGACGTGTGGGAGAGCGGATTATTAAAAACTTTCTGGAGCTAAAATAATCATAAACGTCAAACGCCAAACTTCAAATCATAAATTTCAAACGTCAAACATAAATGATAGAACTGATTCCAGCCATTGACATCATCGACGGACAATGCGTCCGGCTCACCAAAGGCGACTATGGACAGAAGACCGTCTATAGCAACACTCCGGCTGATGTGGCACGCCAATTTGAGGCGTATGGCTTCAAGCGGCTACACGTGGTAGATCTCGACGGTGCCAAGTCGAAGCATATCGTCAACGACAGCGTGCTGCGCAGCATCACCTCCGCCACACGGCTTACCGTAGATTTTGGCGGAGGCATCAAGACCGATGCCGATATCGAGAAAGCCTTCGAGGCTGGCGCATCAATGGTAACCGTAGGCAGCATCGCCGTCACACAACCCGACCTGTTCCTCAGCTGGGTCAGCAAATACGGAGCCGACCGCATGATACTGGGAGCCGACGTGCGAAACGGCAAGATAAGCATCAACGGATGGAAAGAGGATTCCGACGAAGACCTGCTGCCTTTCCTCAAAAAATATGTGGAAGCAGGGGTAAAAAGCGTGCTCTGCACGGAAATATCGAAAGACGGCACCCTCAGCGGTCCCGCTATTGGTCTTTATCAGCGCGTTATGGCGGCCTACCCCTCGCTGCACCTCATAGCCAGCGGCGGCGTGTCATCGACAGACGACATCAAAGCCCTTGATGCTGCCGGCATTCCTGCCGTCGTCTTTGGCAAAGCCATCTACGAAGGGCGCATCAACCTGGGAGAACTCAAAAATGTGGCATCGCAATAACGGAATATCGAAATCTCTAAATACCGCAATAACGGAATATCGGAATCTCGAAATACCGCAATACCGATAAATCGAAAAAAATCGAAAATCAGTAAATCGAAAATAACTATGGGCTTGGCAAAACGCATCATACCCTGCTTAGACGTCAAAGACGGCGAAACCGTAAAAGGCACCAACTTCGTCAACCTCCGCTCTGCCGGCGACCCGGTAGAACTGGGCAAGGCATACTCCGAACAAGGAGCCGACGAACTGGTATTCCTCGACATCACAGCATCGTTCGAGGGCCGCAAGACCTTCACGGAGATGGTAACCAAGGTGGCAGAGACGCTAAACATCCCCTTCACCGTAGGCGGTGGCATCAATGAGCTGAAAGACGTGGAGCGGCTGCTCTATGCCGGAGCCGACAAGGTAAGCGTCAACTCGGCAGCCATTCGCCATCCGCAGCTCATCAACGACATTGCCACACGCTTCGGCTCGCAGGTGTGTGTGGTAGCCATCGATGCCCGGCAGGATGCCGACGGCTGGCACTGCTATCTGAAAGGCGGAAGGGAACGCACGGAACGCGGACTCTTTGAGTGGGCTCGCGAGGCTCAGGAGCGAGGGGCTGGCGAGATTCTCTTCACGTCGATGAATCACGATGGCACGAAGAACGGCTATGCCAACGAGGCATTGCGAGAACTCAGCGACAGTCTCAGCATACCCGTCATCGCCAGTGGCGGTGCCGGGTGCAAGGAGCATTTCCGCGACGTGTTTACCGAGGGGCATGCCGATGCCGCATTAGCAGCATCCGTGTTCCATTTCGGTGAGATTCCCGTGCCCGAACTAAAGCAATACCTACACAACGAAGGAATAAACGTAAGATTATGAAAATAGACTTTGAAAAAATGGGCGGACTGGTACCTGCCATTGTTCAGGATGCCGTCACCAAGAATGTGCTCATGCTGGGCTTCATGAACGAGGAGGCCTACCAGAAGACACAAGCCACGAAGCATGTCACTTTCTGGAGCCGCACGCGACAGACGCTATGGACGAAGGGAGAGACCAGCGGGAACTTCCTGAATCTGGTCAGCATGCAAATAGACTGCGATAACGACACGCTGCTGGTAAAAGTAAACCCCGTAGGGCCGACCTGCCATAAAGGTACCGACACCTGCTGGGGCGACGACAACGACATGAATCCCCTACTCTTTCTCACCGAGCTGCAAGACTTCATCAATAAGCGGAAAGCGGAAATGCCGGAGGGGTCGTACACCACCAGTCTGTTCAACAAAGGCATCAATAAGATAGCGCAGAAGGTGGGAGAAGAGGCCCTGGAAACCGTTATCGAAGCCACCAACGGCACCGACGAGCACCTGGTGTATGAAGCCTCCGACCTGCTGTACCACCTGCTGGTGTTGCTGACGGAGAAAGGCCTGCGCATTGAAGACGTAGCTGCAGAACTGCAGAAGCGGCACGACCCGAACTGGGACAAGCAACGCAGAGAAGCCAAGGCTGCCGGAACGATGAAGTGAAAAATGAAATATCGTAAATCCGAAAATCTCAAAAGATGTTAGTAGATTATCAAAAAGCGAATATATATCAGAAAGACGGCATCCTTGTCTTGAAGGATGTTGATTTCCATGTAAATGAAGGTGAATTCATCTATATCATCGGACGCGTGGGAGCCGGCAAGAGCACACTCTTGAAGACACTCTATTTCGAGTTGGACATTGACGAAGCCGACAATGCTGTGGTTCTGAATCATGACCTTCGCGCCATGAAGCAGAAATACATTCCTGCCTTGCGCCGACAGATGGGCATCATCTTCCAAGACTTCCAACTCTTGGGCGACCGCACGGTATATGACAACCTGGCCTTTGTGCTGAAGGCGACGGGATGGAAGAAGAAGGCCGAGATTGACGAGCGCATCAAGGACGTGCTGGAAGAAGTGGAAATGGAGGAGTTTGCCGACCGCTATCCCCATGAGTTGTCAGGAGGCGAACAGCAGCGCATAGCCATTGCTCGGGCCATTCTGAACAAGCCCAAGGTGATTGTTGCCGACGAGCCCACCGGAAACCTGGACGTCGAGACGGCAGCACATATCATCCGCTTGCTGCGCCAAGTCACCCAGTCGGGCACTGCCGTCATCATGACTACCCACAACATCTCGCTGCTGAACCAATATCCCGGCATCGTCTATCGCTGCATAGACCAACGTCTGGAGGACATCACCGAGACCTACAACACCATGGCTCTCTTCGACGACGAGGAACAGCAGGAGCAGGAAGACCAGAGCGGCGTGGACTATAGTACACGGGAGGACTTGTCGATATAAACGAATAATGCTTAAGAATCATCTGGTAATACGATGTAATCGAGAATCATCTGGTAATACGATGTAATCGAAAATATTTAAGAAACAGGAAACAAAACAAAAAAACATAAAGACTATGAAGGTAATGAAGTTTGGCGGCACGTCGGTAGGTACACCGGCCCGCATGAAGGAAGTAACAAAGTTAGTAACCAAGTCGGGACAGCCCGTTTTCGTGGTGCTCTCTGCTATGTCGGGCACCACCAACTCGCTGGTTGAGATCTCCAACTACCTCTACAAGAAAAACCCCGAGGGAGCCAACGAGGTCATCAATGCCTTGGAGCGAAAGTACATGAAGCATGTTGAAGAGCTATATACTACCGACGATGCCAAGGCGAAGACCCGCGAGTTTCTGGCATCCGAGATGAACTACCTGCGCTCGTTTACCAAGGAGCTGTTCACGTCGTTCGAAGAGAAAAGCATCGTGGCTCAGGGCGAGCTGATATCTACCAACATGGTGGTGAACTACATGCAGGAACAGGGTATCAAGGCCGTGCTGCTCAATGCCCTCGACTTCATGCGGACAGACAAGAATGCCGAGCCAGACCCTGTCTATATCAAGGAAAAGCTGGCAGCCATCATGGAGAAGAACGAAGGCCAGCAGGTGTATATCACGCAGGGCTTCATCTGCCGTAATGCCTACGGCGAGATAGACAACCTGCAGCGCGGCGGCAGCGACTACACGGCATCGCTCATCGGTGCTGCGCTGAATGCCGAAGAGATTCAGATATGGACCGACATCGACGGCATGCACAACAACGACCCGCGTGTAGTTGACAAGACCCAGCCCGTACACCAGCTGCACTTCGAGGAGGCTGCCGAACTGGCCTACTTCGGAGCCAAGATTCTGCACCCCACATGCGTGCAGCCCGCCAAGTATGCCGGCATCCCCGTACGTTTGCTCAACACGATGGAGCCCGATGCCGAGGGTACTACCATCTCGAACCAGACGGAGTACGGCAAAATCAAGGCTGTGGCTGCCAAGGACAATATCATCGCCATCAAGATCAAGTCGAGCCGCATGCTGCTGGCCACGGGATTCCTGCGTAAGGTGTTCGAGATTTTCGAGTCTTACCAGACTCCCATCGACATGGTGTGTACGTCGGAAGTGGGTGTGTCGATGTCTATCGACAACTCATCGCATCTGGGCGAGATTGTTGACGAGCTGAAGAAGTACGGCACCGTGACGGTAGATACCGGCATGTGCATCATCTGCGTCGTTGGCGACCTCGACTGGTCGAACATCGGCTTCGAGACGATGGTGATGGACGCGATGAAGAATATACCTGTACGCATGATCAGCTACGGAGGGTCCAACTACAATATCTCCTTCCTCATCCGCGAGGAAGACAAGAAGCGCGCCCTGCAGAGCCTGAGCGACACGCTGTTCAACAACCAAAAAGGATAATAAAAAGGGGAAAGAGCAACCACCATACTGACACCGCACAATGACTAAAGGAACATTCCCCATAGACAAGCTGCAGCAGCTACAGACACCGTTCTACTACTACGATGCCGAGCTGCTGCGGCAAACCCTGCGTACCATCACCGACGAAGCCGGAAGCCACGAGGGATTCTGCGTACACTATGCCGTCAAGGCGAATGCAAACCCACAGGTGCTGCGACATATCCGGCAAGCCGGACTGGGTGCCGACTGTGTCAGCGGCGGCGAGATAGAAGCCGCCCTGCGCGCCGGGTTTCCGGCATCGAAAATCGTCTTTGCCGGTGTGGGCAAGAGCGACTGGGAAATCAATCTCGGACTGGACAACGACATCTTCTGCTTCAACGTCGAGAGCATCCCAGAGCTGGAAGTCATCAACGAGCTGGCTGCTGCCAAGGGCAAGACGGCACGGGTGGCCTTCCGGCTGAACCCCAACGTAGGTGCCCACACCCATGCCAACATTACCACGGGACTGGCTGAAAACAAGTTCGGCATTGACATGAACGACATGCTGAAAGTCATCGACGAGGCCAGAGGCATGGAGCATGTCAAGGTGGTAGGCCTGCACTTCCACATCGGTTCGCAGATTCTCGACATGGGTGACTTCGAAGCCCTCTGCAATCGTGTCAACGAGTTGCAGGAAATATTAGACCGTCACCGCATCCGTGTGGAGCACATCAACGTGGGCGGCGGCTTAGGCATCGACTATCAACACCCCAACCGCGTGGCCATACCCGACTTCAAGGCCTATTTCGATACATACGCCAAGAAGCTGAAGCTGCGCCCCGGGCAGACGCTGCACTTCGAGCTGGGTCGTGCCGTTGTCGGACAGTGTGGCACGCTCTTCACGCGCGCGTTATATATTAAGGTGGGAAGCGTGAAGCAGTTCTGCATCGTCGATGCAGGCTTCACCGACCTCATCCGCCCGGCACTCTATCAGGCCTACCACAAGATAGAGAATCTTACCAGCGACGAGGCTCCAGAGACCTATGATGTCGTGGGACCTATCTGTGAATCGACCGATGTCTTTGCCAAGCAGATAGACCTGAACCGCTGCCGACGTGGCGACCTGATAGCCATCCGCTCTGCCGGAGCCTATGGCGAAATCATGGCTTCGCAATACAACTGTCGCCGACTGCCGAAAGGCTACATGAGCGACGATCTATAAACCGTAAAAATGAACAACATACTGATATCAGTAATCATGGTCGTACACGACCAGGCAGAACAGCTCAAGAGCCATCTACCGCTGTTTCTTGAGGTGGCCGAAGAGACCGACGCAGAAGTCATCGTCGTGGATGACACCTCGTCAGACGAGACCCCCGACCTGCTGCAGCAGATGCGTGAGTCGCAGCAACGGCTCTATTCCACCTTCCTGCCTGCATCCATCGTCACCAAGGAAAACCGCCTGCAACTGGCACTGTCGATAGGCGTGAAAGCTGCGAAAGGTCGCTACGTGGTCTTTGCCGACATCTGTCGCCCCCCATCGTCGCCACAGTGGCTTTCAGGACTTGCCGACGGCGAGGCCTCCCTGGTGTTCAGTCAGCGCGACGATGCCGGCATCAGCCATGTGGTAGCCTCCGAATTGTCCGACCTCAGCAATGTCGTGATAAAAGCCGAGCGCAAAGGTGGCCGGGGGCACAACGGCAGACGCATGAAGCAGCGGCGCGGACTGTATGACGCCTTCAGTGTGCGCCGAGAACGGGCCTTCGATGCCGTAAGACTATTCGACCATTCTCTCAGCCCGCTGCAGCTGGCCACCCTGAGGCTACGCACGTGGCTGGCATGGTGATAATAAGGAGCAAGAGCCGTGAGAATATTACATTTCTTTCCTGAAGCCGACACCATGATAGGCCAGTACGTCGGAGCACTGGCAGAAAACATGGGGCCTGACGCCGAGAACCACGCGACGAGCAATGCCGCCGAAGCACGCCGACAGCTTACCGACAGCCACTACGACCTGCTTCACCTGCACGGCTGCTGGCGCAACGCGTCGCGCAACGTGGTGGCTACTGCCCTGCAACAAGGTACACGGCTCGTCTGCTCGCCCCACGGGCAGTTGGAGCCTTGGGTGGTCAGCCAGGACTACTGGCGCGAGAAGCTGCCCAAACGGCTGCTCTACCAGCAGTCCATCGTCGGCAAGGCATACGCCGTCATCATTCAGGGCAAGATGGAAGAGGAATGCATGCAACGCTTAGGCTGGAACCCGCGTACCGTCATCATTCGCAATGCACTCATCACCCACTCCACCAACTTCTACGACATGGCACGCCGGACGCTGGCGGTCTATCGGTGGGTCATGGACAGCAATACCCTCGAACTGATGGACGACGACACACGACGCCTGCTGACCATCCTGCTCAAGGCAGGCATCTGCGGCGACACCCGCTGGCTGGCAGACGGTGCCGACTCCCTGCCCGACCTGTCGAGTGAGCAATGGCGACAGCTCTACTGTTTTGCCGAACAGGAGCGTGTCATCGACACCATGCGGCACGGCATAAGGGTACTGAAAATCGACGACCCCGACATAGACGTGTCGCCCACCGAATGCTTCCTGCCGCCGTCGTTCCAGCCACCCACATCCATCGAGCAGGCCATTGGCATGCAGTATGCTACGGAGAACGAACGGCTGATGGCCACCTTCCGACACCTGCGAAAGCTCTATGCACGCCGACAGCTGACCGTACTGCATATCGTGGAACTCGACAAGGAGCTGCGCCGGCACGACGTAGAGGAAGACCTGCTGTGCGACACGCTCAGCGAGAGCCGCCTCTACCGCTTTGCGGCACGTATCATGGCCCTGATGCAGCACTTCACCGGCTTCGACCCGGGCTTCATGCCCATGCCGCCCCTCAACGACAGGACGACACGCCGCATGCTCCGCCAGATAGAGAACCATCTGAAAATACTAACTACAACCGTCATACTATGAAACAATTAAACCGTGACATGCACTACCTGCAGCTGCTCTCCACATCGTTCCCGACGATAGCGTCGGCAGCTACCGAAATCATCAACCTCGAAGCCATTCTCAACCTCCCCAAGGGTACGGAGCATTTCCTGGCCGACCTGCACGGCGAGAGTGCCGCCTTCAAGCACGTGCTGAAGAATGCATCGGGAAACATACGCCGCAAGGTGAGCGAACTCTTCAAGGGCGACATCCGCGAGGCCGAGCGGCGCGAGCTCTGCACGCTCATCTATTATCCGGAAGAGAAGCTGGAACTCATCAAGGCATCCGAGGAAGACATCGACGACTGGTACCACATCACCATCCACCGCCTCGTCGCCGTCTGCCGCGACGTGAGCAGCAAGTACACCCGCTCGAAGGTGCGCAAGTCGCTGCCAGAAGAGTTTGCCTACATCATCGAGGAGCTGCTCCACGAGCGCACCGACGACATCGACAAGGCAGCCTACGTATCAGTCATCGTTGACAGCATCATCTCCACAGGACGTGCCGACGACTTCATTGTAGCCCTCTGCAACGTCATACAGCGGTTAGCCATCGACCAGCTGCACATCCTGGGCGACATCTACGACCGAGGCTCCGGTGCCCACATCATACTCGACACGCTGCGCCAGTACCACTCGTGGGACATCCAGTGGGGCAACCACGACATGCTCTGGATGGGAGCCGCGGCAGGCAACAACGCCTGTATCTGCAACGTGCTGCGACTCTCGCTGCGATATGCCAACCTGGCCACCCTTGAAGAGGGCTACGGCATCAACCTCGTGCCGCTGGCCACCTTTGCCATGGATACCTACGGCGACGACCCCTGCGAGGAATTCATACCCCGCCTGCTGACGGGTAACACGCTTGACGAGAAGACCCTCCGGCTCACGGCGCAGATGCACAAGGCCATCAGCGTCATCCAGTTCAAGAAGGAAGCACAGATATTCCACCGCCGCCCGGAATGGCAGATGGAAGACCGCTGCCTGCTGGAGCACATCGACTACCAGCGCGGCACATGCACCATCGACGGCGTGGAGTACGACATGACGTCGTGCCACTTCCCCACCATCGACCCGCAGCACCCCAACGAGCTGACCCCCGAGGAGCACCAGCTCATGGAGAAGCTGCACCACTCGTTCCGCGTCTGCGAGAAGCTGAACAAGCACATCAAGATGCTGCTCTCGCACGGCTGCATGTACAGCATCTTCAACCAGAACCTGCTCTTCCATGCCTCGTGCCCGCTGAACGAAGACGGCAGCCTGAAGGAGGTCGAGCTGTACAAGGGCGAGCGGTACAGCGGTCACGAGCTGATGCACAACATCGGCATGATGGTGCGGGCAGCCTTCGAGAGCGACACCGACAAGGAGCTGCGGCTCTTCGCACGCGACTACTTCCTCTACCTCTGGTGCGGCAAGGACTCGCCGCTGTTCGACAAGTCGAAGATGGCCACCTTCGAGCGCTACTTCCTCACCGACAAAGCCACCTACAAGGAGGAGAAAGGCTACTACTTCCAGCTGCGAGACAACGAGCAGGTGTGCGACCGCATACTGGATGCCTTCGGTGTGAAAGGCGACAACCGCCACATCATCAACGGCCACGTGCCCGTGCATGCCTCGAAAGGCGAAAACCCCATCAAGGCCAACGGCAAGCTGATGGTCATCGACGGCGGTTTCTCCGAGGCTTACCACAAAGAGACGGGCATTGCCGGATATACGCTGGTATATCACAGCCGGGGCTTCCAACTCGTACAGCACGAGCCGTTCACCAGTGCCGTCGATGCCATCCAGCGAGGCATAGACATCAAATCGACCACGCAGCTCGTCGAGCTCTCTGCCCACCGCATGCTCGTTGCCGACACCGACAAGGGTGCCGAGCTGCGTTCCCAGATAGCCGACCTGCGCGAACTGCTCTATGCCTACCGCCACGGCATCCTCAAGGAGAAGAATAAGATTTGACATGCACCGCGTACTCGTCTCGTTAGGCTCCAACACATGCCCTGCAGCCCACATCCGGTGGGCTTCGCAGCGGCTGTCGCTCTTGCTGGACAATGCCCGGTTCAGCCGTACCATCTGGACGGAAGATACTCGCGGCACGGGCATCTTCTATATGAACCAACTGGCATCGGGCTATACCGCGCTCTCTGCCGATGCCCTTCAGCAGGCACTGAAAGCCGTTGAGCAAGAGACAGGCCGCACTAAACCGTCGGTCACCATAGACCTCGACCTCATACAGTACGACCAGCAACGCTATCACCTGACGGACTGGACGCGCCCCTACATCCTTCAGCTCATGGATTGTACATATCCTTGTTGTAATAGGCCATGATGTCTTCCAGCATAGCCTTTGCCGTCACCGCAGGGCTGTCGGCATCCAGCTCGATGGCTTGGCGATAGCAGTTGATGGCCTCGTGCCACAACTGCTTTCGGCGTGCCTCATTGCCACGCTCATACCATTCCTGCGCCGTCATCACCGATGGTCACTTGTAGTATTCCCGTTTGCCGGCAGCCAGCGTATTCTTCATCAGCGAGCAGATAGTCATCGGCCCTACCCCACCGGGAACGGGGGTGATGAATGAGCACAAGGGGGCCACCTCGTCGAACTTCACGTCACCGTTCAGGCGGAACCCGCTCTTGCGGGTAGCATCCGGCACGCGGGTGGTACCTACGTCGATGATGACGGCTCCGGGCTTCACCATGTCAGCTGTCACGAAGTCGGGCTGACCGATGGCGGCAATGATGATGTCGGCCTGGCGGCATTCCTCCTTCAGCGTCTTCGAGCGCGAGTGGCACACGGTGACGGTAGCGTCGCCATACTGTTTCTGCATCATGAGCTGCGCCATCGGCTTTCCCACGATATTCGAGCGGCCCAGTATGACGCACTTCTTGCCCGAGGTCTCGATGCCGTAGCGCTTCAGCAGGGTCAGTATTCCCAGCGGCGTAGCCGATATGAAGCAAGGCAGCCCGATGGCCATGCGCCCCACGTTGATGGGGTGGAATCCATCTACATCCTTGCGATAGTCGATGGCTTCGATGATTTTCTGCTCGTCAATGTGCTTGGGCAGCGGCAGCTGTACGATGAAGCCATCGACGTCGTTGTCCTTGTTCAGCTTATCGACACATGCCAGCAGCTCTGCTTCCGTCACGTCAGCCTCATAGCGTATCAGGGTGCTCTTGAAGCCGCAGGCCTCGCACGCCAGCACCTTATTCTTCACGTATGTCTCTGAGCCACCGTCGTGACCTACCAGCACGGCAGCCAAATGGGGCTGTTTGCCGCCACCGGCCACTATCTGCTTCACCTCTTCTGCTATCTCGGCCTTGATGGCCGCTGCTGTTGCTTTTCCGTCTATCAGTTGCATCATTTCTAAAATCTTTTGCCCTTCATATTCTTCATGGCACTGGCCATCTGGGCCATCCGGCTGCTGCCCATGCCACTTACCATGCGCATCATCTTGCGCGTCTGGTCGAACTGCTTCATCAGCCGGTTCACGTCCTCTATCTTCGTGCCCGAGCCCTTGGCAATACGCTGGCGGCGGCTCTGGTTGATGATGTCGGGGTTCTGGCGCTCCTTGGGGGTCATCGACTGGATGATGGCCTCTATCGACTTGAAGGCATTGTCGTCGATGTCAATATCCTTGATGGCCTTGCCCACACCGGGAATCATCGATGCCAGGTCTTTGATGTTACCCATCTTCTTGATTTGCTGAATCTGCCCCATGAAGTCGTCGAAGTCGAACTTGTTCTTGCGAATCTTCTTCTCCAGGCGCTTGGCCTCCTCTTCGTCGAACTGCATCTGGGCACGCTCCACGAGTGATACCACGTCGCCCATGCCCAGAATACGGTCAGCCATACGCTCCGGGTGGAACACGTCGATGGCCTCCATCTTCTCGCCGGTACCCACAAACTTGATGGGCTTGGTGACCACGGTGCGGATGCTGAGGGCAGCACCGCCACGGGTGTCGCCGTCCAGCTTGGTCAGCACCACGCCGTCGAAGTCCAGGCGGTCGTTGAACTCCTTGGCGGTGTTCACGGCATCCTGACCCGTCATCGAATCGACCACAAACAGCGTCTCGTCGGGCTGCACGGCATCCTTCAGCGTGGCTATCTCCTGCATCATCTCCTCATCGACGGCCAGACGGCCGGCGGTGTCGATGATGACCACATTATAATTCTTCTGCTTGGCCTCGCGGATGGCGTTCTGGGCTATCTCCACCACGTTCTTGTTGTCCGGCTCGGAATAGACGGGCACACCCACGCTTTCGCCCACCACGTGCAGCTGCTGGATGGCTGCCGGGCGATAGACGTCGCAGGCCACCAGGAGCGGACTCTTGTGCTGGCGCGTCTTCAGCAGGTTGGCCAGCTTGCCGGAGAACGTGGTCTTACCGGAACCCTGCAGACCCGACATCAGCACAATGGCCGGACGTCCCTCCAGCTTCAGCCCAACGGCCTTGCCGCCCATCAGCTCGGCCAGCTCGTCGTGTACCAGCTTCACCATCAGCTGGCCGGGCTTGATGGCTGTCAGCACGTTCATGCCCAGGGCCTTCTGCTTCACGGTGTCGGTGAACGTCTTGGCCACCTTGTAGTTCACGTCGGCATCCAGCAGTGCCTTGCGCACGTCCTTCAGCGTCTCAGCCACATTGATCTCGGTGATTTTCCCTTCACCTTTCAGTATCTTGAACGACCGTTCAAGTCTGTCGCTTAGATTCTCAAACATATCTGTTTTCTTACGATTTACGAATTATTCTGCGTTTACACTTGATTGAGATTGCAAAATTACACAAAAAAAACAACATGGGCAAACTTTCGCCTGTTTTATTTTATAAAATACCAGGGCTTTTTCATTTAAGTCTTTCATTTAACCCGCTCAGAAGCTTTTATCTGCATGTGGAGTATGAAAAGTTCCCTGCGATGCTGGTATATATCTGGGCTAACAAAAAAACAACCCGCACATCCCGCACATCTCGCACGTGAAAAAGTTTCAACACAGCATAAAGCCATCCTATTGCTGCAACAGTCAGGTGCGGGATAGGTGTGGGGCGGCAGTTGCAAAGTGTCAGCTACGTGCGGGATAAAACGAGCAAATCGTCAGCTAC
>CAMVAI010000017.1 GCA_947165435.1 uncultured Prevotella sp. | reverse complement strand
GCCGTCTGCGCAACGAGATTACCGACAACGGCTTCAGCTATACGCTGGGTGCCGGCGGTGTCTCGACGGGTTCGAAGTCGGTGCTCACCATCAATCTGAACCGTTGCATACAGTATGCCGTGAACCATAAGATAGACTATCTGGAGTATCTCGGCGGCGTCATCGACATGTGCCATAAGGTACAGCTGGCCTACAACGAGAACCTGAAGGAGCTGCAGGAGCACGGCATGCTGCCGCTGTTCGATGCCGGCTATATCAACATCAACCGCCAGTATCTGACCATCGGTATCAACGGACTGGTGGAGGCGGCCGAGTTCATGGGCCTGAAGATTACACCCAACGACGACTACAAGCACTTCGTGCAGGGCATCCTCGGTCTTATCGAGAAGTATAACAAGCAGTACCGCACGAAGGAAGTGATGTTCAACTGCGAGATGATTCCGGCAGAGAACGTGGGTGTGAAGCATGCCAAGTGGGACCGCGAGGACGGCTACTTCGTGCCGCGCGACTGCTACAACTCGTATTTCTACGTCGTCGAGGACGACTCGCTGTCTGTCATCGACAAGTTCAAGCTGCACGGCCGTCCCTACATCGAGCATCTCACCGGCGGCTCGGCACTGCACATGAACCTGGAGGAGCACCTGTCGAAGCAGCAGTACCTGCACCTGCTGAAGGTGGCTGCACAGGAGGGCTGCAACTACTTCACGTTCAACATCCCCAATACCGTGTGCAACGACTGCGGACACATCGACAAGCGCTACCTGCACGAATGTCCGAAGTGCCACTCGAAGAATGTGGACTACATGACCCGCATCATCGGCTACCTGAAGCGTGTCAGCAACTTCTCGCAGCCGCGCCAGGAGGAGGCTGCACGCAGATACTATGCGCATGTGTCTAAGTGAGAAATGAAAGGAATTTCTCATTTCTTTCATTTCTCATTTGTCATTATAATTGTTCTTATGCTCAAGTACGTTAATACAGGAATTGTATTTCAGGAGATACCCGACGAGGTGACGCTGGCCATCAACATCTCGAATTGCCCGTGTCACTGCCCGGGTTGTCATAGCCAATACCTCTGGGAGGACATCGGCATGCCGCTGAACACCGATGCCATCGACGACTTCGTGTCGCAGTATGGCACCGACATCACCTGCATTGCGCTCATGGGCGGCGATGCCGACCCGGTGGGCGTCAACCAGCTGGCGCAGTACATCCATGAGTATCACCCCCAGTTCCATGTGGCGTGGTACAGTGGCAGACTGCGCATTCCGTCGGCGGTGAACCGGCAGGACTTCGACTATATCAAGGTAGGCCCGTACATCAAGCATTTGGGCCCGCTCAAGTCGCCTACCACCAACCAGCGGCTTTACCGCCAGCTGATGGACGGCACGTTCGAGGACATCACCTACCGGTTCTGGCGGCAGCCCGTAGGACGGCTGGCATAGCCGTGTTGCTCTCACCGACGAGGACCGGGCGAGAGCTGCCGATAAGGGTTGAACAGGAAAACAAACGACAAGATATGGAGCGTAACAACGACCTGCAGATAGCATGGGACTTTGTGGAGAATACGGGGCGTAGCATCTTCCTGACCGGTAAGGCCGGTACGGGCAAGACGACGTTTCTGAAAACGGTGGTGCAGCACTCGCGCAAGCGGCCTATCGTGGTGGCACCGACGGGTGTGGCGGCCATCAATGCGGGGGGCGTCACCATCCACTCGTTCTTCCAGCTGCCGTTCTCGCCATACGTGCCGGGGGCGAAGGTAGAGAGCAAGTTCGACTTCGGGCGCGAGAAACGGAAGATTATCGCCTCCATCGACCTGCTGATTATCGACGAGATATCGATGGTGCGTGCCGACCTGCTCGATGCCATCGACAGTGTGCTGCGCCGCTTCCGCGACCGCTACCAGCCCTTTGGCGGTGTGCAGCTGCTGATGATTGGCGACCTGGCACAACTGACGCCTGTGGTCACGCCCGAGGACGAGCAGGTGCTGAAGCCGTATTACGACACGCCGTATTTCTTCGGTTCCAAAGCCCTGCAGCAGATTGACTACGTCACCATCCAGCTGGAGCACGTCTATCGCCAGCAGGACAGCAAGTTCATCGAGATACTGAATCAGGTACGCGGCGGCCATCCGTCGCAGGAGGCACTGGATGCGCTGAATAAGAGGAGCCTCCCCCCATCCCCCTCCGAGAGAGGGGGCATCCGCCTGACCACCCACAACAACCTTGCCAACTACTACAACGAGTCGGAACTGCAGAAGCTGCCGGGTCGTATGTTCCAGTATCGGGCGGAGGTGAAGGGTACGTTCCCCGACTATTCTTATCCCACGGCAGAGACACTGGTGCTGAAACAAGGGGCGCAGGTGATGTTTGTCAAGAACGACCCGTCGGGCGAGCACCGCTACTACAACGGACGCATCGGACACATACGGGAAATCGGCGAGCAGCGGCTGACCGTCTATTGCGAGGGCGACGCTGATGCCATCGAGGTGGAACCCCTGGAATGGGAGAACACCCGCTACACGCTGAACGAGAAGACGCGAGAGATAGAGGCGGAGGTGCAGGGCACTTTCAAGCAGCTGCCGCTGCGACTGGCGTGGGCCATCACCATCCACAAGAGTCAGGGCCTGACGTTCGACCGTGCCATCATCGATGCCAACCAGTCGTTTGCGCCTGGTCAGGTGTATGTGGCGCTGAGCCGCTGCCGTACGCTGGAAGGTCTGGTGCTGGCATCACCCCTGCAGGCACGCGCTATCATCAACGACGAGCGGGTGGATTCCTATATCGCCCAACAGGAATCGGAGGCGCAGCGCAGCATCGGACAACTGCCGCAGTTGAAGCAAGAGTACGAGCGCTACCTGCTGCTGCAACTCTTCGATTTCCGTCCGCTGCTCTACCAGCAGGAGGCGATGGTGCGCATCTTTGCCGAGTTCTTCTACCACAGTCACGCCTCGCTGAAGCAACTCCACGACCAGGCCCTGCTGGACATCCGCCAGAAGGTCATCGACGTGGCCGTGAAGTGGCAGCAGAAGATTCAGACGATGACCATCGAGCAGTTGCGCGACAGCGACTTCCTGGAGCGCGTGAAGCGCAGTGCCGACTACTTTGCCGACACGCTGAACACCATCCTTGCCAAGCCCCTGACACTCACCGCCAAGGTGGAGACCAATAACAAACAGGCAGCCCGTCGCCTGGGTAACGCCCTGCCCGACGAGCGGCAGACGTGGCTCTCGCGCCGCTACCTGCTGATAAAGATTGCGGAGAAAGGTTTTACGGTCACTACCTACCTGAAAGAGAAGCAGATGTCTATGCTCGATGCGTTGGAAGAAAGCGACTTGAAACCCAAACGTCAGCGGGAGAGGAAGCCTAAGGCTCCCAAAGAAGAAAAGCCCAAGACGTGGGAAATCAGCCTCGCCCTCTACCGCCAGCATAAGACGCCGGAAGAGATAGCCCGTGAACGCTCCCTGACGCTGGGCACCGTCATCGGCCATCTGGCACGCTATGTCGATGCCGGCGAGGTGGACCTTGACGACCTCTGCTCGCGCGAGCACCAGCTTATAATTGCCAATATCATCCGCAAGATAGGCACTGCCGACGGCTCCACCGCCATCAAGAACCTCTGTCCGTCTGAAGTCACCTACGACGAGATCCGCCTGATGATGAATCGAATGGCTTCATCATAAGTCGGAGATAGCTTCATCATCATTTGGAGATAGCTTCATCATCATTTGGAAATGGCGGAGCGGAAAATCATACACGTTGACATGGACCAGTTCTTTGCGGCTGTCGAGCAGCGCGACCATCCTGAGTTGCGTGGCAAACCCGTGGCCGTGGGGTGGGATGCCGAACGTGGCGTGGTATCGACGGCCAGCTACGAGGCGCGCCGCTTTGGGGTGCATTCTGCACAGTCTATCCAGATGGCCAAGCGGCTCTGTCCCGGCTTGCTCATCGTTGAGCCGCACTTCTCGAAATACAAGGAGGTGAGCGGGCAGATACGCAGCATCTTCCAGGACTATACCGACCTCATCGAACCGCTGTCGCTCGACGAGGCTTTCCTGGATGTGACCGCCAACAAGAAGGATATGCCCTTAGCGGTCGATATCGCCAAGGAAATCAAGCAGCGCATTGTCGAGACAACCGGACTGACGGCCTCGGCAGGGGTGTCGTACTGTAAGTTTCTGGCGAAGATAGCCTCCGACTATCGCAAGCCCGACGGCCTCTGCGTGATTCATCCCGATAAGGCACAGGAGTTCATCGACCGCCTCGACGTGACGCGCATCTGGGGCGTGGGGCGCAAGACGGCCGAGAAGATGCACCGCATGGGCATCTTTACCGGGCGCGACCTGCGCGGGCAGTCGCTGCAGCACCTCATGGAGGAGTTTGGCAAGATGGGGCGTGTCTTCTACGACTTCGCACGGGGCATCGACAACCGGCCGGTGGTGTCGGAGTGGGAGCGTAAGTCGTGCAGCTGTGAGCGCACCTATGAGGCCGACCTCTACGAACCGGCACAGGTGACCATCGAACTATACCATACCGTGCTCGAACTGGTACAGCGGTTGGAGAAGGCGGACTTCGACGGCCATACACTGACGCTGAAAGTGAAGTATCAGGACTTCCGGCAGATCACGCGCAGCACGACCGTAGGCCATGTCCTGCGCACCAAAGACCAGATACTGCCCTTGGCGAAACAGCTGATGAGCGAGGTAAGCTACGGTCCGGCGCATGCCATCCGCCTGCTGGGCCTCGGGGTGTCGAATCCCGGGAATGCAACATCCAGCGAGGATGCCGGCCAGAGTAACGGTCATAGGCATCCCCGCTGGATACAACTCGAACTGGAATTCAAGGATTAGAACGTCTCCCGGTGGTCATCATCGGGAACATGCGTGTATGGCACTACTCATGTACGTAGAGCTGCCAGCCGAGGTAGGTCTCGATGGCTTCGTTGAGGATGTCAACCACGTCGGTACGCGTCATGGCCACATGGTGCTCGAAGCCGTTCTTGCAGATGTACTTCATGAGCTGCTGCAGGTTGTCCACCTGTGTCACGGCGATGCAGCCGTCCATGCCGTAGGGGTCGTTGGTAATCTGGCCTTTGCCGAGATAGGCCTTGATGCAGCCCTTCGGGTCGTCGGTGGAGATACGGAAGAAGGTGAACGGGCCCTCCGACACCTTGGCATAGACGGCACCGAAGGTCTTTACCTTGCCTAACGTGCGCCCTAAGACGCCGAGCGGGCCGAGCTTCAGGTCGTCGTTGCCCACGAACGACTTGGCGTAGTTGCCGCAGTGGGTGCATACACACTTGCTGCGGTCTTCGGCAAAGTTGTTGTTCCAGTCGAGTAGGGCAGAGGCCTTTCCGCTGGCCAGTGTCAGTGCATACATCGACACGGCTCCGGCCAGGTCGGTCTCGCAGGCGGCGGGTATCAGTTTGTCCGACAGCATCGACATGGTGACGCAGGGCGCACAGCCGTAGTTCTGTTCCAGCGAGTCCCAGCACTGTATGGCCACGGCCTGCACGTCGTTGGCCTCAATCCAGTTCTCGACGGCCACGCTGAACTTCGCCTGAATGGCCAGCTTGTCTTTGTAGGCATCGGGCACCTTGGCATAGTTGCACGTGCGGTTGCACATCTCGATGAATTTCGGGTCGTCGTCGCTGATTTTCTGTGCGGCAAAGAGTATCTCGCTCAGGTCGGCAGGCACCACGGTGATGCCGCTGCGCTGCAGCAGTTTTTCCGACGCCCGGCAGGTGTTGAAGCCCAACGGGCGCGTGCCAATCTGGCCTAAGCGGCAGTGGCGCAGTCCGTTCACCACGCGGCAGATGGCTGCAAAGCGGTCGATGTCCTTGCGCAGCAACGGGTCGTAGATGGAGTAGGTATGCAACGTGGTGTCGGTGAAGGGGATGCCGTATTGGTAGAGGTTGTTACACACCGAGATTTTGCCGCAGAAGGCATCGCGGCGCGAGTCGAGATCCACCTTGTCGTTCTCGTCGTCGCAGGCCTGCACCATGACGGGCACGTTGAGGTCGGCATCGCTGATGGCATTGATGATGCCTATCTCGAAGCCGAAGTTGGGCAGCGAGACGATGATACCGTCTATCTCGTCGCGGTGCTGGCGGAACTGCTTCGACACCTTCAGACCGTCTTCGCGGGTCTCGATAGAGCTGCTGCCCGTCGGTGTGGCATCCTCCGGCAGGATGATATATTCGTAGCCACCCTCTTCCAGGGTCTTCAGCAACTGCTTACGTACGTCTTTAGCCAGTTCTGAGTTAAAATAGGCGCGTGTCCCGATGATCACGCCAAAACAAGTTTTTCCGTTCTTCATATTTGCTTAGTTTTCACTTTTCACTTTTCACTAATCACTATTCACTATTCACTAATCACTTTATCAGCTGGTTCACCGCGTTGCGCCACTGCTGGTAGAGCGTGAAGCGCTGCGGGTCGGGCTGAGGCTCATAGACCTTCGTCACCTTGCGGAATCCCGTCACGTCGTCGAACGACTGCCACAGACCCCGTGCAAAACCGTTCATGATGACGGCTCCGAGTGCCGAGGCGTCATCGACTTCGGTGCATACCACCGGCGACTCCAGCATGTTGGCCTGGAACTGCATGAGGAAGGCGTTCTTCGTCGGTCCGCCGTCGGCACATATCTCGCTGAGCCGTCCGCCCGTCGAGCGCGCCATCACATCCACCAGGTCCTTGATCTGGTAGGCTATCGACTCCAGGGCGGCACGCAGCACATGCGCCCTCGTCGTGGCAAACGTCATGCCTAGGATGGCTCCTTTCACGTTGGGCTGCCACCACGGCGCACCGAGTCCCGAGAAGGCTGGTACGACATACACGCCACCGTTGTCGCTCACACTGGTGGCTATCGGCTCGATATCTTTCGGACTGTCGGCCAGTTGCAGCTGGTCGCAGATCCATTTCAGCGTGGCTCCGGTGCTGTAGATATTGCCTTCGTAGCCGTAGTACGTCTTGCCGAAAGCCGTGAATCCCACACTGGTCACCAGTCCTGCCGGAGCCGTCTTGGCCTCCTCGCCGATGTTCACCATCACGCTGCTGCCCGTGCCGTAGGTCACCTTGCCCGAGCCTTTGCCGAAGCACATCTGACCCACCAAGGCCCCGTGCGAGTCGCCCAGCACACCGGCAATGGCGATGGGTTCGCTGAACAGCCCCTCGCAGGTCGTCTCGCCATAGACGGCATCGCAGGGCCGCACTTCGGGCAGCATCTGTCGCGGAATGCCGAAGAGCTGCAGCAGTTCGTCGTCCCACTGCAGCGTATGGATGTTGAACAGCATGGTACGCGAGGCGTTGGTATAGTCGGTGGCGAACACCTTGCCGCCGGTGAGTTTCCAGACGAGCCATGTGTCGATGGTGCCCATGGCCAGCACGCCCTGCTCTGCCGCTTCGCGAGCCCCCTCGATGTGGTCGAGCAGCCAGCTCACGCCGGTGGCCGAGAAGTTCGGGTCGATGAGCAGTCCGCTCCTTTCCAGCACGCGCCGCGTATAGCCCTCCGAGCGTAGCCTGCGACACATCTCGGCACCCCGGGTGTCCTGCCATACCACGGCCCGGCTGATGGGCTTGCCCGTCTGCCGGTTCCACACCACGACGGTCTCGCGCTGGTTGGTGATGGCTAATGAGTATTGCGCGTGGGCTGCGGCCTGTTCTGCCTCCTGAAGGGTGGGGCGGCCAGTGCTTGTTGCAGCATCGGTCACGAGCTGTCGGATGGCCGCTATCATGTTGTTGTAGATTTCCTCCGCGTCGTGTTCCACCCATCCCGTCTGCGGGTAGTATTGGTGGTGGTCAACATTGGCGCGGGCCAGCAAGCGGCACTCTTCGTCGAACAGCAGTGCCTTCGTCGATGATGTGCTCTGGTCTATGGCAATGATGCGTTCCGGGTTGGTCTGCACCTCTTGTCGCCCCGTCATTTCTTCATTCCTCATTTCCATTCCTCATTTTTCATTTCTCATTTCTCATTTAAGGAAGTCACAAACGGCTTTCACCACCCCCTCGGCATCCATGCCGTAGTGGTGGAAAATCTCGGCATTCGTGCCGTGTACCACATTCTCGTCGGGGATGCCGATGATGCGCACGGGGACGGGATGCTCGGCGAGCGTCTCGCACACCATGCCGCCCAGTCCGCCGAACCGTGAGTGCTCCTCTACGGTGACGATGCGCCCCGTCTCGCGGGCAGCCTTCAGGATGGCCTCGGTGTCGAAGGGCTTGATCCACGAACAGTCGAGCACGCGGGCCGCGATGCCCTGTTCCTTCAGTTGCAGACCGGCCTGCCAGGCGTGATAGACCGTCTCGCCGGCAGCCACGATGGTCACGTCGTTGCCGTCGAGCAGTTGGATGGCCTTGCCGGGCACCACGTCGAAGTTGTCGTCGCTATATACGTCGGGTACGGCAGCACGGCCCACCCTCACGTAGCATGGCTTGTCGTAATCCACCAGCAGCTTCACCAGCTTCTTGGTGAACCGCCAGTCGCTGGGCAGGCAGACTGTCATGCCGGGGAACGTGCGCAGCACAGCGATGTCGTGCAGCGAGTGGTGGGTGGCTCCCAAGGCCCCGTAGGCCACGCCGCCCGACACACCGAGAATGGTGACGGGGTTCTCCGAGTAGGCCAGGTCCACCTTCACCTGTTCCAGCGAGCGTGCCACATAGAAGCACGCCGGTCCGCAGCAGAACACCTTCTTCCCCGAGTGGGCCAGTCCGGCCGATATGCCCACGGCATCCTGTTCGGCGATGCCACATTCCACAAATTGCTCGGGCAGTGCCGCAGCATAGTCGCCCAAGGTCACCGAGCCACGTGCGTCGGTGGTCACGGCAATGATATCTTTGTCCTCACGCGCCAGTTCCAGCAGCGTGTCGGTAAACTGTTTTCTACAAGCTATCATACTCTTTTTTAAAATTAAAAATTAAAAATTATAAATTAAAAATTATGATTACTTCATGCGCAGTCTTGTGCCTTACTTCATGCGCAGTCTTGTGCCTTGTGCCATGCGCAACCTTATGTTTATGCTCTCATGGCTAACTTCATCGTTAAAGCAAATCATAATTTTTAATTTTTAATTATTAATTTTGGTTTAATGCCTTGTGCCATGCGCAACCTTATGTTTATGCTCTCATGGCTAACTTCATCGTTAAAGCAAATCATAATTTTTAATTTTTAATTATTAATTTTGGTTTAATGCCTTGTGCCATGCGCAACCTTATGTTTATGCTCTCATGGCTAACTTCATCGTTAAAGCAAATCATAATTTTTAATTTTTAATTATTAATTTTGGTTTAACTTGTTTATTCTTTCCTCAATCTCCTTGACGGCCTCGCGGCACTGCTCTTCGTTCAGCACGCCGTGGTGCCACTTGGCAATACCCTCCATGAAGCTCACGCCCTTGCCCTTCGTGGTGTTGCTCACCAGCAGATGCGGCTTCCCGTTCTGGTAGTCGATGGCAGCAAAGGTCTTCACGATGTCCTCCATGTCGTCGCCGTTCATCTCGATGACGTCCCACCCGAAGGCCGTCCACCGCTCGCGGATGCTGTCGATGGGCATCACGTCCTCCGTGTCGCCCGAAATCTGCAGGTGGTTACGGTCGATGATGGCCACCAGGTTGTCCAGCCGGTACTTGCTGCCGGCCATGGCAGCCTCGTAGATGCTGCCCTCGCCCTGCTCGCCGTCGCCCATCATCACATACGTGCGCCACGACTGGCGGTCCATCTTGGCGGCAATGGCCATGCCCACGCCGATGGGCAGTCCGTGGCCCAGGGCGCCGCTGTTCACCTCGATGCCCGGCACCTCGATGGTGGGGTGCCCGCTCAGCACCGACCCGAAACGGCCCAGCGTGTCGAGCACTTCCGGGGCCAGGAATCCCTTGGCCTCCAGCGTTACGTACAGTGCCTCTACGCAGTGTCCTTTCGACAGCACGAACCGGTCGCGGTCCGGCCGCTTGGGCTGTGCGGGGTCTATGTTCCTCATCACGTCGAAATAGAGTGCCGTCATCACGTTCAGGCACGACAGGTCGCCGCCTATGTGTCCGGCCTTGGCGGCATATACCACCTCGACCAACCGCTTGCGATTCTTCTCGGCAAGCAGTTGCAATTCTTTTACGTTCATCATGCTTATTATAAGTATATACTTTATCTTTATGATGTGCCAACTGCGAAAATGTCATCACCAATTAACGTTATTTTTGCTTTAATGTTTTGAATTTTCCATTCTTCTTTGTATCTTTGCTGCCAAATAGCACGAACATGCACATCACCAACGCAAAGTCCGCTGTCCTGCTCATGGCTGTCCTGCTGGCATCCATGGCTCTTTTCTCGTGCCATCACGCCAAGCACGAAGAGCTGCGGGCCAGCCGCGCCGACAGCCTGATATTCGCCGCCGGCGCCGTGATGAACTATCCCCGCCTGCTGGAGCTGGCCGACAGCTTCGAGGTGACTGGCGACATCTCACCGCTCGATGCCAACCGCTGGCGCGGCGTGTTCTACTACCGCCAGAACCAGTACCGCATGGCCGAGCTGTGCTACCGTAAAGCCGTCGATTGCGACATCAACAGCGACCTCGACCAGCTGAACTATAACAAGGCGGCGCGCCGCCTGTCGGAGCTGCTGCTGGTCAAGGGCGACTACGAAGGCTCGCTGCAGATAGCCATCCCCGCTGTCGAGAAGATGGACAAGACGGGCATCGGTTCCGACATCGACTATGCCATCCTGCTGAACAACATCGGTTGCTGCCAGCTCAACTTAGGGCGCGACAAGGATGCCGACGAGAGCTTCAAGACGGCCCGCGAGCACTATGCCAACCGCTTTAAGACCGACAGCACCAGCCGTGGCTTCCAGGAGGCCGTCGTCGGCACGGTATATACCAGCATGGCCTATATCAATACCCGCCGCTATGCCGAGTCCATCTACTGGATAGACCGCACGGAGATGCTGCTGAACCTCTACCGCCAGCGGCCCGATGCCCGCACGGCCTATTTCGACGAATATCAGGGTCGCATAGGAATCATGCGCGCCGTGGCCCTGCAGGGCTTGAACAAGACCCGTGAGGCCAAGGAAGAGTACAGCAAGTTCTTGAAAACCAACTACTCGCAGACCAGTGCCGGGCGCATCAATGCCAACGATTACCTTGTGGCGGCACAACGCTACCGCGAGGCTGCCGACAACTACCGCTTCCTCGACAAAGCCCTCAGCGATTGGGGCATGGAGCTGTCGTTAGACAATATCCAGCTCTACATGCTGCCCAAGTATCGCGCCAATGTCGAAGCCCGCCGCCGCGACTCGGCCGTGGTGGCTGCCGTGCGCATCCTCGACGTGCTCGACTCGGCTATCTCCAACCAGAAGACCACCGCCATGGCCGAGCTGGCCACCATCTACAACACCAACCAGAAGGAGGCACAGATAGCCCGTCAGCAGGCCGACCTCACCCGCACGCGCTACATCGGTACGCTGAGTGCCCTCTCGCTGCTTGTCGTCTTCTTCGTCATCTATATCTTCAACCGGCGCAAGGCTTCCCAACGGCTTGCCGCCGCCCATAGCAAGCTGGAAGAGGCTCACGGCAAACTGGAGGAGGCTCACGGCAAGTTGGAAGAGGCGCACGGCGAGCTGCAGCATGCCTACGACCGCTTGGAGGCTACCACCAAGGCCAAGGAGCGCATCGAGAGTGAGCTGCGCATCGCCCGCAACATCCAGCGGTCCATCGTGCCTGGTGTCTTCCCCGAGTACGAGGGACTGGACATGTATGCCTATATGATGCCGGCCAAGGAGGTGGGCGGCGACCTCTACGACTTCCTCATCGAGGGCGACCGCCTCTATTTCTGCTTGGGCGACGTCAGCGGCAAGAGTGTGCCCGCCGCCCTCTTCATGGCCCAGGCCGCCCGCATGTTCCGCGTCATGGCCAAGCAGCACATGATGCCTGCCGACATTGCCAACCGCATGAACAACGAGCTGACCGAGGGCAACGAGAACGGCATGTTCGTCACCATGTTCATCGCCTTGGTCAATCTCACCACGGGCAAGATGAATTTCTGCAACTGCGGCCACAACCCGCCCGTCATCGACGGACGGTTCATCGAGATGGAACCCAACGCCCCCGTCGGTCTTTGGGAGGAGCTGCAGTATGTCGGCGAAGAGATTGCCGACATCCGGGGCAAGCAGCTTTTCGTATATACCGACGGGCTCAACGAGGCCGAGAACCCGCAGCAGCAGCAGTTTGGCGACGACCGCCTGCTGCACATCCTGCAAGAGGTCCGCTCCAGCTCTGCCAGCCAGGTCATCAACCGTCTCACGGATGCCGTGGAGCGTCATCGCGACGGTGCCGAACCGAACGACGACCTCACCATGCTCTGCCTGCTGTTAAAATAGTTCATGTTTCCCACCCTTCATAACGACAACGGATTTAACGGATGAAACGGATTTCCCACCCTTCATAACGACAACGGTTTTGAGTAAACTCACGCCTTTTCATGGTCTCGGTTGCTGACTTAAAGAAGTTAAAAAAGCACTATCAAGCAACGTTTTATTCGTATAAGTGTTGCTCATTTGAAAATAGTTTTGTACCTTTGCTGCCCAAATAGCAGAACGTTTAAAAATAATAATATAAAAGAAATGGCAAAGAAAGCATTACTCATGATTCTCGACGGATGGGGAATCGGAAAACATGGAAAAGGAGACGTTATCTACAACACACCGACACCGTATCTCGACCTGCTCACCGCAACGTCGGCCCACTCGCAGCTGCAGGCCAGCGGCGAGGACGTCGGTCTGCCTGACGGACAGATGGGCAACTCCGAGGTGGGCCACCTCAATATCGGTGCCGGGCGCATCGTCTATCAGGACCTCGTGAAAATCAACCGTGCCTGCAAGGACGGCTCCATCATGGACAACCCGCAGGTGAAGGCCGCCTACACCTACGCCAAGGAGCACGGCAAGAAGCTGCACCTGATGGGTCTCTGCTCCGACGGCGGCGTACACTCCAGCCTTGACCACCTCTTCAAACTCATTGAGATTGGCAAGGCCTACGGTCTGAAGAACCAGACCTTCGTCCACTGCTTCATGGACGGTCGCGACACCGACCCCAAGAGCGGCAAGGGCTTCATCGAACAGGTCACCAAGGTGTGTGCCGACAACGATGCCGCCATCGCCAGCATCGTGGGCCGCTTCTACGCCATGGACCGCGACAAGCGCTGGGAGCGCGTGCAGCAGGGTTATGCCCTGCTGGTTAACGGCGAGGGCAAGCAGTCCACCGACATGGTGCAGGCCATGCAGGAGAGCTACGACGTGGGTGTCACCGACGAGTTCATCAAGCCCATCCACAACGCCAGCGTCAACGGCTGCATCGAGGAGGGCGACGTCGTCATCTTCATCAACTTCCGCAACGACCGCGCCAAGGAGATGACCATTGCGCTCACCCAGCAGGACATGCCGGAGCAGGGCATGAAGACCATCCCCGGTCTGCAATACTACTGCATGACGCCGTATGATGCCTCCTTCCAGGGTGTCCACATCCTCTTCCCCAAGGAGAACGTGGAGGACACGCTGGGCGAGTACCTCTCGCGGCAGGGCAAGAAGCAGCTGCACACCGCCGAGACCGAGAAGTATGCCCACGTCACCTTCTTCTTCAACGGCGGGCGCGAGCAGCCCTTCGAGGGCGAGGACCGCATCCTGGTGCCGTCGCCCAAGGTGGCCACCTACGACCTGAAGCCCGAGATGTCGGCCTACGAGGTGAAGGACAAGCTCGTCGGCGCCATCAACACGCAGGAGTACGACTTCATCGTCGTCAACTTCGCCAATGGCGACATGGTGGGTCACACCGGTGTCTATAACGCCATCGCCAAGGCCGTGTGGGCTGTCGATAACTGTGTACGCGAGGTCATCGAGGCTGCCAAGAAGAACGACTACGAGGCCATCATCATTGCCGACCATGGCAATGCCGACAACGCCATCAACCCCGACGGCACGCCTAACACAGCCCACTCGCTGAACCCCGTGCCCTTCATCTATGTCACCAACAACAACTCGGCTACCGTCCGCGACGGACGCCTGGCAGACGTGGCTCCCTCCATCCTGCACATCATGGGACTGGAGCAGCCTGCCGACATGACGGGCGAGAACCTGATTCAGGACTAATAGCTGGTAATCGATAAAAATAATCCGAATTGCTTGGCGGTTCGGATTATTCTTTCTTTCTTTGTGGCGGTATCTGTTGGCATGTCGGCTAAAGAGCTGATGTTACACATTATTATATATAGGTAACGAAATAATCATCCGCTTTCATACATCAAGACGCTGAAAGCGTCCTGCGGTGGCATCTTTGCGGAAAAAAATTTTTTTTCAGTTTTTGCTGCCACTCTGCCACCACCACCTCTGAAACCCCTTTGTACAAAGGGGAAGCAGAGGTGGTGGCAGCAAGGTGGGAGGTGGCAGCAAAGCCCCACCAGCCCCACCCCCAACCCCTCCCCGATAGGGAGGGGAGTGGCTGCGCGCAGTGAGTGCGCTGCCAGGGAGGAAGACGCCGTTTTCTCCGCTGGAAAACGGTGTTTTCTCCGCAAGAAAACGCTGTTTTCACTGTGGTGAACGCGTTTGGCGAATCGTTTGATGTCACTCCGCGTGTAGTTTAAAAAGTCAAAGTATAAGAAGAAGAACTATAAAATCATGCGCAGCCACTCCCCTCCCTATCGGGGAGGGGTTGGGGGAGGGGCTGGGCTTTCCTGCCACCTCCCACCTTGCTGCCACCACCGCTATATGCTTGAAGCATAGCGGTTTCGGGAGGCTGGTGGCAGAGTGGCAGCAAATTTTGTAAAATTTTTAAATATCATGATATGCGCATGCTCCCATAGAATGCATAAAATATCATAATATGAAGATGCTCCCATAGAACGCTTGTCTTACGACGAACCAGAGGCAGGCGGCAACAGACGGACGGCGTATGACAAGCTATCGCCCTACATACCCTACAAACGTCGGTGATAAGGCGCGGCTCGCATACCGTGCTTCGAGTTTCAGAATCGTAAAAACGGTTACAGAATTAACAAAAATCGTTCTATTATTAACAAAAATTGAATAAAAAGGCTACGAAGTCATGGTTTTTTGCTTAAAATTGATTAACTTTGCATCGTAGTAGCATGCTCTGCCTTAACCAGCGTACTGCTTCCTGCGGTCATTGCTGAAAACATCAAGGATGAAGTGACCAACGGCGTTGCTGAATCATTCTGGCATGAAGAGACACACCGTATTTCTATAAGGCATAAATAGGTAGAGACACACCGTATTTCTATACGGCTCAATCAGGAACTGGATCATTTTAATTATTACAATTTTATAAACCAAATTATTAACATTATGAGAAAAATGACAAAGAAGCTCTTTGTAGCTGCAGTGGCTGCATTAAGCCTAACCGCCTGCTCAGAATCAACAACTGAGGGCGTAAGTGAAATCCCCGCTCTTCCCACGGGCGAAAACACTGCTGTGCTGACCGACGGGAGTGGCCAGAAAGTTTCTTCTCTTTCTGCTAAGTCCAACACCTATTATCTGGACATCAAGACCAATGGTGCTTGGTATATCGAGATTCCTGAAAGCAATGAGTTCATTCCCACCAAGATGTACGGTACTGGCAGTGCCCGCGTTCCGGTGATTGTTGGTAACAACTTGATAGGCACGCGTATGTTGACTTATAACGTGAAGTTCCTTGACGGAAACGGTCAGCTTACCCGTGCTGAGGGCGATGGCGGCCAGACGGTAACGCAGGACGCTCTTTACAGCCTCGACCGCTTCAAGAAGGTCGTCAACTCTAACGTCTTCGTCGGTTACGGCTTTATGCCCTCTAAGAATGCCGTTCCCGAACTGTGTACCGGCATCCAGGTCTTCAGGATGGAGAGGTTTAATAATAATGACGAGTTTGTCAAGCACGACTTTGTACCCCAGACCCAGGAGGAGTACTACTATCACACCTGCGACAGCATGATGGACAAGCTGATTGCCGTGAAGGGCAATTTCGGTGGCAACTTCAACGTGGTGAAGCTGGGCCTGTCGGCCGACGTGAATGTACGTAAGGCATCGACTACCGGACATATTGTCGTTCAGAAGTCGCTGACCCGTTCGATGTACAGCCGTGAGCTGGCATGGGAAAAGATGCGTCATGACTCTTGCTACAGCCAGGGCTACAAGGACTTCAAGAAGATCTTCATCGATGATTTCAAGGCTGCCGGTGGCGATGTAAATAAGAGGAAGGCCGCTGCCGAAGAGTTCTTCCGTATCGTGGGTACTCATGTCGTTACCAAGTGTCTCCTTGGCTGCGAGCTCAACTACCGCATGACTTCTGATACAAAGAAGACGAAGAATCTCGTTGACGTGAAGGCCGCTCTCGACTTCAAGTGGCAGCAGCAGATCAAGGACACTGCCAAGGCCGACTCTGCTACCAAGGCTAAGATTATGCAGCTGATGAAGGACAGCACCAAGCTGAAGAGCGTATTCTTCAAGGGCGATGTACAATATACCAACGACCAGTTCGACGCAGCCACCTCTACCAAGGCTAAGGTGAAGGCTCGCGGCAATGATATTGAGAAGGTGAATATCTTAGCCACCGGCGGTTCACTCAATACTACTACACTGGCTGAGTGGATGCTCGGTCACGAGCCCGAGAAGGCCACGATGGTGGGCATGCAGGTGCATCCTATCTACGATTTCTTCAATGCTGCGGATCCGAACACCGACGAGGGTAGGGCTCGCGCGTTCCTTGTAGAATATATAAACAAGAATTATCCTCTCGACCAGAACAAGTACGGTAACCAGCTTGAAATTGATTTGAGCGACCTGAAATAAGTCGGTCGATTCACCATCCGATTCATTGGTGAAAACGTAGAATCATAATATTGTGAATATGAACAGAAGCATATCTTACTCGGTGTTGGTGCTTGCGGCCGCTCTTGCGGCTGCATGCTCCAGCAGCGAGGATATGGCAGGCAATAGCATGGTAAGCGGGGCCGAGAGTACAGCTCCGTTTACCATTCTTGGAGCCAGCGGCAACGGCATTGTGAATACGGGAGCCTCCTACCAGGAGTTCACCGCATACATCAACGTGCCGGGCAAGTGGTCGGTGGCCACCACCAAGGGTCTGGCGAATGTCTATCCCTCGTCGGGCGAAGGCCCTGCTATGGCTGTCGTCCAGGTGGGCGAGAACTGGGGGGCTATGCGCGAGAATGTGCTGACGCTCACTGCCGAAGGAGCCGTGACACGAGCCGGCGGCGCGAACACCCATCAGGTGGCTTTCGTGCAGGCGGGCAACCCCGAGTTGGACTCCATCTCGACGATATTCTCGTCCAACAAGGGTGCCGGCTACAGCTATATGCCCGGCGGTGATTTTTGCGACGGGGCACTCATCCAGTTGTTCAACCTTGCCACGCTTGACAGCATACAGCAAGCTACCGGCGTCAGGCTGATTTCTGATGATATATACCCAACGACCAACCAGGAATTTGTGTCGTCCAATAGTGAGCATGGTCTCATCAAGGGCCTGACCGTCGGTGCCTCGTTGGGGCTGGACTTCGCTTCGGTGAAGAGCAAAAACGGCGGTAGCGGCAGCGGCAGCATCGGCGTCGGTGTGGGCAAAGGCCATGAGGAAAACAGCAAGAACAAGTATGCCCTCAAGCGCCAGAAGACCACGCAGTTCACCCGCGAGATACATTACATGAACGTCTTGGCACTGCTGAAAAAGGCTACCAAGCGTGAAGATAAACAGAAGTTGCTGTCGCCGGGATTCCTCTCCATCCAGGAGACCTTTGCCAAGGACATTGCCGCCGCAAAGGACGACAGGTCACGGCAGTACGACATCTGCGACAAGTTCCTCAGCACGACAGGCCCTTGCTTCATCAGCAAGTCGGTCATGGGTTCGGTGCTCGACTATCAGATCAGTGTCGATAGCACGCTGCTGCGCGACACGCTGGGCATAGAGGTGGCGCTCGAAGCCAGCTTCCAGACCAAGGTGAAGGGTAAGTCGTTGGGCGGTGAGGTGACGTTCAACCTCGGTACTTCCGAGGTAGTCAAACAGCTGACATCCAAGACGACGGCCACTGTCAATGCCCGTGGCGGCGACGTGAGCCAGGTAAGCATCCTGGTCAATGGTGGCGAGCTGAACGACACCGACATCACGGCCTGGCAGAACAGCTGCAGTCCGCGGCTTGCGGTGATGGTCGATATGGCGCTCATCCCCATTTATGCGCTCATCACCGATACGTATGCACGCGAAGTGTTGGCGAACTATTTTAATGAAAAACTAAAGAAGTAACGAAAACTACTCTACGAGTATAATCAATGTGTATATGATGAAACGTTTATATTATTTTCTCCTTCTTGTCGGCGTGCTGGGCATGGCCTCTTGTAGCAGTGATGACGGGTGGGTGACAGAGACGGACCCCAACGAGGCAAACGGTAACGCCCAGCGTGTGCCACGCTATGCCAATGGCGATGAGGCACCGTCGGGCTATGTGACCCGGCTGCTGGCTCCTCCGGGTTATGAGCGCGGCGTGGGCTACTGCTATGCCACGGGGGCAGAATATCTGGAAGGAGTGACCTTCAACATCTTCAACCTCAACTATTTGGACTCCATCCAGTATGTCAAAGGGCTGAACTTTGTCAGCGACGATTATACTCCGTATAGTGAAGAACAGGTCATCACCGGCGAGAGCCGCAGTGCCGTGTCCAAGCAGCTGGCCATATCGGCCAGCGTGGGTGTCAACTTCATCGTTGCCGACATCCGTGTCTCGGGCAATTACTCCAAGGGCAGTGTCCAGGAGAACGAGTCGGTGTTTGCCATGAAGCGCACCAAGCGTGTGGCTTACTGCCGCGACCTTCAGTACAAGAACATCATCATGTACTATAAGGAGACCGGCGACAGCCTCGTGTTTGCGCCGGGATTCTTTGCCGACTGGAAGCTCTTGGAAGGCAAGAACACCAACCAGGTGAATGTGAGCAACCAGGATGTGCTCAACTTTGTGAACAAATGGGGTAGGGGATTCGTGGCCCGCGCCTTCATGGGCGGTGTGCTCGAATACACCATGCAGATAGACAAGTCGGTGCTCGGCGAGAACATGAGTGCCGAGATGGCCATCAATGCCAGCGTCGGACTCATCGTCGGCGTCGAAGCATCGGCCAGTGTGGCTACCTCGCAGTTCCAGACGGTTTCAAGCGACCGCTACAGCATGGACATCCATGTGCGTGGTGGCGACGTGCGGGCCGTCACCGAGGTGCTGGCAGGTAACTCCACCTCACCGAAGGGCATCCAGGAATGGATGGCGAGTGTCAACTTCTCGCCGACGCCCGAAAGCGACAAGTTGAAATTGTGCGCACTCACCGACGTGAAGATAGCCTCGATCGCTAACCTCTTTACGGGCAGAGTGCAGGACAGAGTGAATTACATTCTACGTACGAACTTGAAATAGACAGTTGAATAGGTATGAAGTACACCTTATTATATATATACATAGCAGCGGGCATGCTGACATTGGCATCATGCAGCAGTGACGACGATATGGCAGTGGTGCCCGAGACACCACAGCCTGTCAATACGGCCTCAGGACCGCAGTCGTGGCTCACCAGGGCCTTTACTCCCGGCGATTTGCAGAAAGTGGAAGAGGCTGTGAATGCCATCCGTGGTGCCGGCTACACCTACCGTGACAATCAGCAATACTGTATCGGCACCGATATGGAGGTTTTCAACACGCGCCATCTTCGCGAGTTGGAAAACAAGTATAACACCTCGTATATCGTCGATGACTATATGCCAACCACAGAGCAGAAGTTCTTCTACAGCCAGAGTGTCGATGAACTGAACAAGCAGCTGTCGCTGGACATCGGTGTCGGTGTGGCGGCCGGTGTGTTCTCTGTCGATCTGGAGGTGGGCTTCAACAAGAAAAATTATTCAACCACAAAGAACTATTATTCGCTGAAGCGAATGAAACAGAGCTACTTCACGCGCGACCTGAACTACCTGAGTCTGCGCGAGCAGGTGGCCAACGCCATAGCGGCCTCGTCGGTAGCCAGTACGTATGCCGGCATCGATGCCCTCGCGTTGGGCAAGGCTGTGCCGATGTTCAAGGAGATTTATGCCCCGGGCTTCGCCGATGTGATGCAGAAGTTTGTAGGCAATATCCATGGCGCTACCTCGGCCTACGATGCCAGCGCCATCTGCCGCGAGTTTATCGAGGAGGTAGGCCCGGGCTTCGTCACCCGTTCGGTGTTAGGGTGCTCGCTCGACTATTATAACACCACACGTATGGACTCTGTTTCCAATTCGCTCGATGTGAAGGTGGCGTTGGAAATGGCCGTCCAGATTAAATTCATTGAGATCAGTGCCAGTGTCAGCACCGAATACAAGGATGCAGTGATGAAGTGCAACCGCAACTCGGAGAGCCACATCACAGCCCGTGGCGGCAATGTGGCCCTCGTGACGGCATTCACCACCGGCCAGCAGGCCACGCTGGACACCGAGACCCTGAAGGAATGGCAGGAGACGGTGACCCCGCAGGATGCCGCCCTCATCGACATCCGTCTGGTACCCATCTACGAGGTCATCTACGACAAGAAGGCCCGCACCATTTTGCAGAACTATATGAACAAATCATTACAGAATTTCTGAGATCAGTAATATGAACACGTACAAAAATATGAATCGAAAGGAGAAAGGATTAGTACTGAAGGGCATGCTCAGTCTGGCAGCCCTGATGGTTTGTTCGTTGTCTTTTTATTCCTGTAGCGACGACTTGGCAGAGGTCACCGCAGACGACACCGACTTTTCGCTGACGCGTGGCTATACCGACGAGCAGATCAAGATACAGCGCCTGGGCTTTGCCTACAATGCCGCCGGCAATGTGATGGACGACAGCAGCTTCACGGCCAAGCCCATCATTAATATGGATAAGATAGCGGAAGCCGAGAAGGAGTACGGACCGATTGTCAGCTCCGAGCGCCGCCATTATACGTCGGTGGACATCTTCAGTGGTACCACTATTCAGGAGATGGGACACTCGGAGACCAAATATACCATCGACGACAGCGAGGCCATCGCCAGTGGCAAGTATTACCGCAACAACAGCACCTTCTCCAGAACCAAGTGGAACAGCAGCTATAAGGCCCACGTATTCATCAAGCACATCATGGCCACCAAGACCATCGACCTGGGTATGCTGTACTGTCTGAAGGTGGACGACCTGAGCAGCAACGAAAGCGTGCTGCAGGCCGACTTCCGCAAGGCGGTGGCCGACCTGGTCAAGAACGGCCCGTCGGGCATCAACGATGCCAATGCCAAAGCCTTCTCCGAGAAGTGGGGCACGCATCTCGTCGCATCCGCCAACCTCGGTGGTATGATCGAGCTGCAGATGGAAATCAAGCGCGACTCCTGCGTGGACATGGTATATACCACGCAGACGGTCATGGAGGTCGTCCTTGGCAAGAATGTCGCCAAGACCTCCAAGCCGAAAGTGCTCAGTACCCTTCCCTCGCATCACATCCAGTACCAAGGACAGATAAACGTCAAGGGCGGCGAGAAGAAGGACTGCGACGCGTTGCACAGAACCTTCGACGAGACGAGGGCTGAGGCTGTGAAAATCGGTGATGGCGACTATTACGGATGGGCCAACAATATCACCATCGAGCCTGATAAATATAATGCTTCCTTCGTCAGCGGGCGTTTCGTGCCCTACTATCAGCTGTTCGAGGACTACAATACGCGCATGGCGTTGCGAAAGGTGTATGAGCTGTACCTGAAGCAGGAGGCACCTACGCCGGAACCCTATGAAGCCCCCTATGGCGTCATGCCGGTGCAGGGCAACTTCGGGCAGGACGTAAGGGTGGCTGTGATGGGAAATGACACGGCAGCCATCCTCTGCCAGGAGTATGTCCCCTCCATCCGTAGCGACAAGCCCTGTATCGTGGCCTACCCGCTCATCCGCGACGACAAGAAAGTGTTGCGCCCCTACCTGTATTCCGGAGTGTTCATCGGCGATGAGAGCCACCGCCCGGGACGCGTGATCTGGGAGGGCAGCGCGTCGGTCTATACGCCCTCAGACAGTATCTTCTTCGAGAGCGACACGGCCTCGGTAAGCGAACTCTTCGACCCCGCTACGCATGCGCTGAAGAATGTCTATTTCTACTGGGGTGCCGTTCAGATGCAGCCGTGTTCTACGAAAGAGGAAGCTCCGAAGGCATACACCTCTTCTGTCTTCAGCGTACAGCCTGCCGCACTGGCCAAGCCGACCAACTTTGCCAAGGTGGCCAGCACGTTCTGGTCGGTGAAGCCCGTAGAGCTGAAAACCGACAACCTGCTGAAATACTGGGACGACGAAAATACGGGCGACAAGGACTTCAAGGTGTTCAAGAAAGACCGATATAAAGACCACGATGGCGTGCTATACGACGACGGCAAGTATTTCTTCTGCCTCTTGGACGGTGGCGATAACTTGCAGCGAGCCCCCGAACAGACGCTCGACCCCTATTCCAACAAACGGTGGACTGCCGCCGCAAGCATGTCGATGAACGCCTTAGGCCTGCATGGCTACCTGCCTTCCGTATTGCAGTCGAAGAGCATCACCAAGATGTTGGGCAACCGCATGGACGTTTTCTACACCCGAGAGTTCGGTGGCCGTAACATCCTCGGACTGGACTGGCCGACGGGCTTCTACGTCATCTCGCATCCCAGACAGACGCTGGCTGCCACGCCCGAGAAGAACGACGGCCAGGGCATGCCTATTGTTACCGACGATGTGCAGCAGATAGCTATCATGCGCCTGAGTGCATCGGGCACGGACCTGTTGCTGGAATACCCGAACTATATCAGGGCATTCAACTACTCCGACCAGGAATACTTTAAGTTTTTCCCCATATACATCACGATCGACAAGTTTTGAGAGACGAGCAATATGAAAACGAACAAAGTTATCTTATATCTTTTGGTAGGCACCCTTCAACTGTCGCTGTTTACGGCATGTACTCGCGAAGATGACCTGCAGACAATCATCGAGGAATACAATCCCGCCGAGGCCTACGGCGACTACGACGAGGCCCACTGGCGCAGGGTGCATGCTGCACAGCGCATGGCATACATCGGCGACCTGTACCGCAGCTACGGTGTGGGCTACGGCTATAACGGCACGGGCAAGTACAGCAGCTACGATGACGTGCGCGACCGCGTCATAGACCTGTCGTATATCCAGAAGTTCGACCAGGAGCACGGCTCTGCAACCATCGTCGATGACATCTCTCCGTCGTCCTACCACCATGTGTATAGCGGAAAGGATGCCATCACGATATGCGAGAAGCTCACGGCGAAATCGTCGGTGAAGACCGACCTCCTGCTCTTCCAGGCCGAGGTATCGACAACCTACAACAAGACCGACATGTCCAGCAACGAGTTTGCCTTCTGCACCATCTACGACGGACTGACGGTGGCATCGCGCCACATGGAGCCTTATGACCTCTATTATATTGCCCGCAAGCATCCGGAGGCCCTCTCGCCGGGATTCATGCGCTACCAGAAGCTGGCATCGGATGCTATCAACAAGAATAACCTGGTGGAGGCCCAGCGCATCCTGCAGAACATGCTGCAGACCTACGGCACGCATATCATCTATCACGCCCAGTTGGGTGGCAAGCTGAAGTTCACCACCACGATGAACCGCAGCGTGGTCGATTCGCGCAGCTCGGTCGATGAGCAGGCTGGCGTGTCGTTCCTCTATGCCATCGGTACCAAGAAGGGTAATGAAAAGAATGACTGGGTGGTTGACACGCAGGAAGACCGTGAGACCCATATCGAGGCCCTCGGCGGCAACAGTGCCCTCGCCTTGAAACTGGTGGGCATGCACGAAAGCAGCGACATGGCCGAGAAGAGCAAGGTGGTCGATGAGTGGTTCAAGTCGCTCAAGTTCACGCCGGGTGGCGACAAAGACGATAATAATGTAGAACTGATAGAAATCAAGGTGGCTCCGGTTGCCGACCTGATTCTCGACCGGCAGGTGGCCGACCTCTACAACAAGATGGTGGGCAGAAAGGTGGACTACGAGACCGATGTCATGCCGCGTGCCCGGAACAGGGTCTATGCCAAGATTCCTACCAACTCGCTCCAGCTCAGCGACCGTTCTGTTACCAACCGCGTCGTCGTGGACCATGAGATTATCGGCGAGATACTCAATGAGCATGTCCACAACGTCGAATATACGGTGTTCTATCCCACGCTGGGCGGCAAGCTGGCTCGCGAGGGCCTTGGCCGCCGCTGCAGCGACGACAGCCTGTTCACCATCACGTGGCGCTACCTGCCGGGCAAGGAGGAGGAGGCTAAGGCCTACGTCACTCCGCTGGTACGGTTGAACTACGACGATCACATCTATTACAACGACGGTGAAATTGATATCGCCCCGGACGCAAAGGTTAAGAACTACGTCAGCAACGTCAGCATCAACCGGGGTGCCATCTACATGTGGAACGACACCTGTATAGCCAATATGAAGATAGGCCCCTACTATCTGCATCAGGGCGTGATGGCCAGCACGAGCGACGACATATCGGCCATGAATACCGTTCGCACCCTGCTCAAGGACGTCCCGGTGGGCTATGAGGTTGCCGACACGACGAAAATCAATAAGATTGTCAACTTTATGTATAAATCCGGCGAGGTTTATGCGGCTAACCGCCTCCAATGGAACGAAGTGCCTCCGTTCTTCACCTACAAGCGCTTCATCATGCTTGACAACAGTTCCACTAAGTATAAGGTTTTCCAGCTGAATAACGGAAAGACCTCTGTCGATGTGATGGATGAGACCGTTGGCCAGGCATTGCTGATACGCAAGAAGGACTTTAAGTTTATGTAGTTAATAGTTCATAGTTTATAGTTTATAGTTGAAAGTTGAAAAGATATGAAGTATAATTATATCAAACGAGCAGGAATGAAAATGGGGATGATGACGAGGGGGATGGCCCTGGCGGCAGGCGTCATGCTACACACTACTCTCTTCACTCCCACGGCCACGGCACAGTCTAAGGGCATGGTGACGGATTTCAAGGTCTTGGCTCTTCAGGAATTTAGTGAAGTCGGCCCCAATTCCGCTGGCTATTACGGTGCAGACAGTGAGGATTTGGATTTCCGTAAGGGTCGTGGCGGCGGCTATGTGTTTGTCGTATTCAAGAAAAGTGACAATCCTGCCGACACCGTCAATTATATCACTGATGTGGTGGTGACTGCGAAAAGGGAAAACATGTATGGTCAGAATTACACTGATGGTGATAATCAATACATACGTGCTAATTACTTCCAGGTTAAAAAACATGAGGACAAAACATGGTATGGCGGACTCAACGGCCGTAACTATAGCATCTACGGTGGAGCATACTCCGGTCAGGACCATATCTATCTCTGCCATACCGGTAGCCTCGATTTCAACAAAAGGGTGCTCAAGGATGTAAAGGTCCTTACCAGCAAACAGGTATATTTGGAACCAAACCAGACCCAGAGCGGCCCTCACGCCGGTGGCGGACGCTGCTTCCTCTTTACTTGGCATACCCATAAGTCTCAATTCAAGCCTGTCGATACCAACTGTCATCGCCATTATTGCGGAAGTGAGGACTGCGGACTCGACAGACTTGAGAATCATCGTTTCGACCAGCGCTATGGCAACGACATCTGGGGACAATATCCTTCATCCAACGACAGCTGCGGTACCCACCACTACAAGATATGTATCGATTGTGGAAGGAAAATTCCGCAAGAGCATCATTTTGCCACCTATGTGTCGAACTGGGATAGCCATACCAAGCGGTGCCTGGTGTGCGGCTATGTCGATAATGCCGACCACGCAGGATTTGGCAGGCAGAAGATTCCCGTTGACGAGAAGTATCATATCATCTATTGTGACAGCTGCCAGTTCATGAAGAGGCTCGAGCACGACTTCAGCTTGAACCGCTATGTAAAGCATGAGGACTGCGACAAGACATTGGTGGAGTACACCTGCAGCCAGTGCTATCACCATGCCATTTTCGAGGAAAAAGGCTTGGGTCATGAGTTCGATGCCAACGGCATCTGCCGTCGTCCGAACTGTCTCCATCCCTACGAGCAACCGACGGTGGAGCGCTCCGGAGGCGACAGCACCTTTGTGGTGAAGAACTACGGCCATCTCTACTGGGTAGCCGACTATGTGAACAACCGCCGTCCCAAGACGAATATCCGCCTGGCCAACGACCTCGTAGCCGACACGCTGATTACGCCACGGTGGCATCCTATCGCTGCTGCCGACAGTATAGCGTTCCAGGGAACCTTCGACGGTGACGGCCATGTCATCAGCATGCTCCAGACGGAAGAACCGGTAGCCGGAAGCGACCTGCGCGGACTCTTCGGGGTTATCGGCAAGGGCGGAACGGTGAAGAACGTGGTGGTTGCTGCATGCGACATGCGAGGCTGGGACTATATCGGTGCCGTGGCGGGTGTCAACGAAGGCACGATAGACGGTTGCCATGTGGTATTCTCTATGATAAGTTCTATCGGCAGCGGCAAGAACCTCGGTGGCATCTGCGGACTGAACAAAGGCACCATCTCTTCCTGTACCACGGAGAAGACGGTATGGGTAGGCGGCGTGCTCGACTATGCCGGTGGTATCTGTGGTACCAACGAGGGCGGCACGCTTTCGGGCAATGTCACCGCAGCCATCTGTGGCAGCGGGTCGGATGCCGTGCTGCCGGAGGCGGCTTCGAAGCAGTAGGAACGTTGGACATTGAACATTGAACGTTGAACATTGAACATTGAATATTGAACGTTGAACATTGAACATTGAATATAAAAAATTGTAAGATATGAGCAGGAACTATTTATACCTTTTCACCTCTTTACTATTAGGTCTTTTCCACGTTTCTACCATTCAGGCCGTACCGGATGAGTTTCCTGTCATGGGTGGAACGACCAGTGATGGTATTGTGGTCGTTAAGCAAGAGTTTACAAATCTCAAAAAGAGTAAAAATGCAAACGCCATCAGTGTCGTTGCAGAAGGTGTGAAGGCCAGAATGGCATATAAAATCACCGTTCCACAAGGAAAAGAAGCTCAGCTTTCATACAAATTGCTGCTGAATGTCCATGGAGGACCCATTCTTTTTCTACGGCAGAGCACGGTTTCCTACAAGATGGTGCGTGATAATAAAGCGTTAGTAAACACGATTCAGCCACAGACTTATAGTCGTCCCAGAGATAATATCCGTCTCACAGCTGGTACCCACATCATGGAGTTTGAGGCCAAAATAAATGCCCGTCCCGAGTGTTCTATTGCAGGTATATTCAGCAACATGACGCTTCATGTCCATCAATTTGGCGACCTGCAAGTGTCAAGAGAGCCAATCTGCGGAAAAGAAGGTGATAGCAAAGCGGAGGGTGAAGCCTACTACGAATGCTCCATCTGTGGCAGGAAAAATAAAGTTGTCCTCAAGCCGAAATTCACAGAGCACAAACTGGTCACGCATTCTTCCAACACCCACAGCTGCTTGGACAACCAGGGCGAAGTGACCAAGTGTGAGCGTTGCCCGTACACGAAAATCCAGCGTGTGCCGTTGAAGCCGCATAAGTTCAGTGCTGGTGTATGTACGGTCTGTGGCCTGAAAAAGCCTATGACCACTGCCGACGGTTCGGTATATGTTATCAACAGTGCCGAAGAAATGCGCGTCCTGTCTGAACTGGTCTCGACAGGCGATGTCAAAGGTAATATAGGCATAGATATCAGGGCTGACCTCGTGTTCGACAAAATACCGATGCTGCCCTTAGGCACCTTTACCCATCCCTTCTCGGGCGTACTCAACGGCAATGGTCACCGCATCAGCGGCGTCAATTGCACCATGAATGCCGACTGTATGGGCTTCGTGGGTGTGGCAAAGGGTACGATGCTGTCGCATGCTGTTATTGCCAACCTTATCTTTGACAGCGGAAACAGCTTGAAAGGAGCAAATGCTGTGGCCGGTATCGTGGGTCACGCCACCTGTTGTGACATCATGAACTGCGCCAGCTTCGGAAGCCTGGAAGGCAACAACGATGTTGCCGGCATCGTGGGCTTTGCCGACCAGCAGGTGAGTATTGTCAATTGTGCGGCGGTCAACCACATCTACACGCAAGGCAACTGGCACCCGTTGGCATGCCGGATGCCTGTGGGACAGATTCTCAACAGTTATGGTGCTACCACACCCGAAAATGGCGGTAAGTTGGATCCGCTTGCTAACGCTACGTTGCGCCACTGCTTTACCACGCACGGCGACAATACTGGTATCACCAGGATAACAAAAGACATACTGACATCCTACGAAATGGAGGAGTGGCTGAAAGAAGAGAGCGACTCGATACCCTTTAAGATTTCTGCGGGCTACCTGTACCCCGTTCCTGTTGTTGACAAGACCGTCGTGACCATGTCGAATGGTCCTGTCGAGCAACCGAGCAGCGTGATGGCTCGTCGTGCCGACTCGGCAGGCGACCTGGACGATTCGGGGAAGAGTACCGGTGAAGATATCATGAGAGGCTATGTCGATGAGAACGCTCCTGACTTAGGCAAGACCGTCGATGAGATTATGCGCGAAGACTATCTCCAGCATGAAGATTACAACCTGATCTATGCCGTCACGCGCAGTGCTCCTGAAGGCGCTGAGCTCTACGTGCCGCTGGCGGGAGGTGAACTGCAGGACTTCACGTCTTATCTGGCTGCACCCGATTCTGCCTTCCTCAAAATGAGGGAATACGAAATTGTAGCCCCCGGTCTGGTGACTCCTGTCGCGGAGACGGTGAATAACTCTGACGGCTTGAATGAAACGATTGACGAATATGATATCAGGGATGGCAAGTATTCGCTGGTGTCGCGTATTAGTTTTGAGAACGACTATAACATCATCTATCAAGAGAATTACAAAGGCTTGATGAAAACAGTCCTGTCGGTAGAGACGTCATTCGATGACGATGGTAACCCCCTGGTTTCCAGTGTGTACTCGCATAACCTGATGACGGGCGAAGTCGTTTTGGAGAGTTCTTATACCTATCCCACAGGAGACAATATAATATCAGCAATAACAGGTGGCACTTACAAGGAGTATGTTGACAGCGAAACCAACACCGTTCATGTCGTGATCAGCTATACTGACTCTATCACGAACGAGATAGTCAGTCGTGACCACTTGATTCTCCGTGGTTCCGACAACTATTTACTGGAAGTCCGGGCAGAGAAGATGGTCAACGGTCAGCCGTTTATCACCAATGGCATGTATATGATTTATGACGACGAGGGTTGCATCTCCCAGGCGGTCTGCTACGGTCCGGTCGATGAAAACAATCTTAACAGTGAGTTGCGCCCCTATCTCTATGAAGAGTATTTCGGCCAAATGCCGGGCCGCACCTTTCCTACGGCCATTCAGGTGCCTACGAAAGACCACCAGTCGCTGAAGAAGCAGGCTGATCCCAATGTCTATGACATGCAGGGCCGTGTGGTGCGCCGCGTGACTGACGCAAAAGACCCGTTCAGTGGCCTGCAGCGCGGACTCTACATCTATCAGGGCTCGAAGTATCTGAAGAGATAACCCCTCGCAGTATGCTAATACGAAACGACAAAACGGATGAAATGATTAACAATTAAAGAACAGTAATGAAGACTTCCCGAATATTATTAGTATTGATGTTGCTTTGCTCGCTCACAGTGTCGGCAGGCACCTATAGCATCAGATTACGTGCAAACCTCCAGCACGGATCGATCAGTATTCCTGGTCAAACTGCTGACTCAGGAAAAATCGTGGTTGTCGATTGTGAGCCGGGGGATGGCTTTGGTTTGTCGCAGGGAGTCTTCTTTGCTACCGTTGACAAAAACGGTAAAATCGGCGCGCCCAATGAGGCAACGTGTAAAGCTCCTTTCCCCGATGACCGTGCCAACAGACAGACGTTCGAGTTTGAGATGCCTGATGCGGATGTCGAGGTATGGGCTGAATTTGCCCCTTTGCGTACGCTGATTGTTCATCCCACTGAGGGCGGCACCGTGAAAGCGTTGTATGGTGTGGATAAAGGAACGAAAGACTCTACTGTGGCAAGGAATGTGCCGAAGGCACCTATCGTGCTGAGTGTGAAAGCCGATACCCTCTATGAGCTGGTGGATGTGGAGATTCTCAATGTCGAACCTGCGCTCTGTACGAAGACGAACAAGCAGCTCACCATTCTCATGCCCAACGAGGATAAGACTGTTCACGTCACACCCCGATTTGCCAAAATCAACTACAGCGTTTCTGTCTCGACAACTCATGAAGTCGAAGTGGCATTGAGCAATAAGAAACCGAAAACACGCGAAGAGGTTGAAGTGACCATGCTGGCCAAGCAGGGCATGATCCCCAATGTCTCTTTTGAGGGTTGTAAGTCGTGGTGGATGGTGGGCAAACCTGTACTGCAAGAGGATGGCCGATGGAAGGTTGTCTATCGTTTCAAGGTCGATTTGAGCGATGTCGAAGTCAAGGTGATTCCTGAGCAAGTCTATAGCATCTCTGTCAACGACAAGGCGAAGTGCAACCGCGTGAAATACTATGTTCCCGAGATGATTCCCGGTTTCCCCAACTTTGCCCGCAAGGGGCAGCAGGTGCCTGTGTTGTTCCAGATGCCCGAAGGATACAGCGTCAAATGTACGTATGCAGGTGCCCCGAAGTCTCCTATGGCTTACCATAACATGCTCAAGAACAGTTTTGCCGACGAGGGCATGGATGGCTGGAAAGAGTCCAACGACTATCTCAGCAAGCGCTGTCTTTCCATGAAGGCGTTTGCTGACTCCACGGGCAACATGTATTGGAGTACCAGTGTGAAGAACAGTATGTCGCAGACCGTCTCGCTCGCCGGCCTCACTTATCCGGAGAGTGCCGTCAAAGACGGGCAAGTCAGCATTGCGACTATTGTCAGTGCCAATCCCCGACAGGCGAGTGTAGCCAAGGTAAGCCTGGTGCCAAGTGGTGACTTTATTAAAGAACCTGCTGTGGTTGTCGCCGACCTTCATTCCAAGAACAATGGCTGGGAGACCGAGTTTAAAATGAGCCAGATAAGTGTGAATGTCCGCGAGTTGAATGTCGTCGTTGAAGCCGAGGGTCAAGATACCATCAGGAAACGAGCCTACGAAGGACCGATGTTCGACGACCTCTGTCTGCTGGTTCCCACGTCGGCCGATACCATCCGCAACGAAGACGTGCTTCTCTTCACGATGGATAAATACGATGTCACTATCGACTTTACGCCTTCTGCTCAGCTGAACAAAGTGAAAGTCGCTAAAAACGAACATGCTACCCTGACGCTGCGCAATACCGTCACCGGCGAGGAGGGCGACAGCGTGCAGGCGATGAAGAACGACCTCATCGTGATTAAAGGTAAGGGCGATGCCACTCATGCCATCTACTCTGTCACCAAGGCCAAAGATGTGCCTCCGACCGATCCTCAAGGTGGTGGTGGTAGCGGTGACAATCCTGGCGGTGACAATCCCGGCGGTGACAATCCCGGCGGTGGCGGTGGCGGTTCCGGCGGTGGCGAAGAACCGGGCACTGATTTCGATAGCCCCGCTTATAGGGGGAGCAGCACTGTTTTCAGAAGCCAAGCTGATTCCGGAAGCGGTAACAATTCAGGTAGTAATACTTCCGGCAACAACAGCAGCAACGGTTCTCCTATGATAATACTGGCTGACAGTGTCAGCGTGAGCACCCATGAGTTTTATGCTCACTATCTCATGGAAGACAACGAAGATATCATATTTACTCCCGATGTTGACACACTGAAAATAGATGTAGTAAATACTTATGGTGGAAAGATAGCGGTCAGTACCACAAAGCCGCACTTAGGCGAGAAGGTGCAGCTCACGGTCTCACTCCGGCCGGGTAGCAAGCTGAAGCAGATCAAGACCCAGCCTGCCGGTGTGCTCACCCTGAAGGAAGAAAGCGTGGATGCCAATACAGGTGCCGGTACCTATTCGTTTGAAATGCCGACCGCTTACTTCACCTTGTTGCCGGAGTTTATCGTGCCCATCACCACTGCGGAGCAGATAGACAGTATCTCTTGGAAGAATGGTGAGTTCCGTTTGGAAAATGACCTTGACCTGGGCAACAATTATAACAAGAATATCCAGCTCACGGGCTATTTCGACGGCAACGGCCATCGCATCACCTATGGTGGCCAGTCCAGCCTCTTTGGCACCGTGACTTCGGAAGGTTCCGTAAGGCATCTGTATGTCAAGGCCAACGTGAAGCAAAGTGAAAGCTACCTCGGTGGAATAGCCGGAGTCAACCTCGGTGTCATCGAAGACTGTGAGGTGAGCGGCACCGTGCGGAACACCCAGAAGGATGGCTGTGCTGGCGGTGTGGCCGGTCAGAACGGTAAGGGCGGTATCATCTCGCATTGCCATGTCCTCTGCGAGGCCCTCGATGCCAACACCAGCTGCGGCATCGCCTATCAGGCGGAGGGCGCTACCCTGAAGAACAATGTCTTCAATGGTCTGCTCGTCAAGCGGATAGGCCGTGCATACATGATTTGCAACGACATGAAGAACAGCACCATCGAGAACAACAAATATATCCAGAACGATGCCAACCTGTGGGCAGAGGTCTGTGGTGGCGCGAGTGTCACTAATCCCACTAATCTTGTTGCTTCGACCAAGAATATGACCGAGACCTATCCCGTCCTTGCCGGCAGCATCAAGGCAAAATACGGCGACGGTTTCGCTATCGAGTTCAACCTTCCGTCCGACGTCTTCTTGGTCAATATCTCGCAGAAGACTGCTACTGCCGGCACCGTGGTTCGTGCGTCTCTCAAAGTGGTCGGCGTCAACCACCTCGGCAGTGTCACTGTCGCCGCCTCCGACGGCAGCAATGCCCAGGACTGCGCGTTCACCGACAATTACGACAACGTCTATTTCTTCTCGTTCACGATGCCTGCCCACGACGTCCGTCTCAGTGCCACGACACTGCCGGGCCTTTACATCTATACTCCCAATCAGTTTGCCGAAATCCACGAGAAGCAAGGCACCTTCTATCTCGCCCGAGACATTGAGCTGAACAACTGGGAAAAGAGCGTGGTGCTGAATGGCACTTTCGAAGGTGGCGGACATACCATCAAGTACAATGCCACAGACGGCTGCAACGGACTGTTCTCGAAAATCAGAAGAGGCGCCGTGCTCAAGAACCTGCGCGTCGTCGGTAATGTAGAGACTACCACCAACTGTGGCGGTATCACCTTTGAGAACCAGGGCACCATCAGCGACTGCCATTTCTCCGGACGCCTCCGTAAGCTTGCTGTGAAATCGGCGATACCGACTAAGGTGCCTGACTACGTCTCTGCCATTGCCTGCATCATTGACAAAGATGCCAGCAAGATAGAATACTGTTCTGCCACTGCCGAACTGACAGCCCCCAATTCTCAGACCATTGTCGATCAGAATCCGCTGTGCTACCAGGGCAATAGCAATATCACCAACAGCCACTGGATTAGTCCTACCGAGCGGAACCAGTATCCTACGCTGCGTAACATCGCCGAGGCTGCCCGCAAGGACCATCCTGTCTATGCCCAGGGCATCCTTGACAAGACCAATCCCCGCATCGTGTCCGGCACCGACACCATCCGTGTGGTAAGCGGCGCCACGCTCGACCAGCTCACCATCGTTGACGGCCAGCCGTTCGTCTGCACCAGTGATGTCCAGGTCAACCGCATCGTCTATAAGCGCCCCGCTTCCAGCGATTTGGAGCAGTGGGTGCTCCCGTTCCAGTTTAACCGCATCGCCGGCAACGGCTCGTTCGAGTATCATAAGGCTGTAGTGGAAAATAAGGTGCCGAAAATCGATCCGAAGGGTGTCAAGATGACGCTCAGCCAGTCTCCCGCATCTATCGAATATGTAGCCAACGAACCCATGATGGTGAAGGGCGATGCCACCGAATTCGTGCTGACCAACGACCGTGGTCCCATCACTATCCAGGCCACCGACAACAAGCCCATTTCACTCTATGCATCGCTCTGGGACAGAGGCCTGTTCTATGCCGCCTACGATACCGTACCGGCCAAGGTGGCCAAGGAAGGTATGATGTATGTGTGGGATACCGCCAAGCAGGACTTTGTCCTTTCCGACTCTGTCGCCATCGATCCCTACCACTTCTATATACAGTTCTATAATGTGAAGCGCAACGACTTCGTGTCCTATACATACACCAAGTGGGGCAAGAATGACAAGTCAGCATCAGGCAAGAGAGCCCCGGCTGCTCCGCGCCGCCTGTCGGCAGCAATGGCCGACGGCTGGCAGCCCATCTTCCTCGACCCGCGCCAGCCGCAGAGCATCACCGCCCAGATGCTCGACGACTACGAGGTGGCCTATCTCACCGACCTCGATGCCACGGTGGTCGATGAGAACAGCAACTCGCCGCTCTCTGCCATATCACTCGTCTATCAGATAGCCGACAGCTACGAGGAACTGCCTGTGGCCATACCGCTGCTGGTACGTGCCAAGCGTTCCGATGCCACGCCGTTGGTGACCGAGCAGATGGGTGAGGAGATTGTAGCCGAGCTGCTGCAGTCGCTGCTCTACGACGGTACTGGCAGCACCGACGGCACTGACGGCACCGGCGGCTTAGACGACACCGACGTTACCGACATCGACCTGACCGAGCTCTTCAACCTGCCGCACTATTGGGTGGCTTCGTTCGGCAATCGTCTCGACATCTGGCCACTGCCTCTGTCTGAGTCGTATGCTGACTGGGTGGATAGTGGCTGCTTGATGTTCAACGACAACTATCTGGAGCAGACATTCAATTATCCCACAGCGACCGACAAGCGCACCACGCCTCCCATGAGCTATTGCATTTCGGTGCTCAATACCAATACCTACGAGCCCCTGCAGCTCATTGGCAACCGTGTGTTCGTGGAGTTCATCGGGGCAGAGACTGATGCGGAGACGACGGGTATCAGCCTCACCCCCAGCCCCTCTCCCAGGGGCGAGGGGAGTGGTTACTCCTATAACCTCAATGGACAGCGCGTTGATGCCTCTTATAAGGGTGTAATTATACAAAACGGACGAAAAGTATTCAGGAAATGAAAAAGATATTATTTGCATGGATGCTGCTCTTCGGCCTTGGCAGCACGTTATGGATTGAGCAAGCAACGGCTGTCTCTTTTACTATCCGTAACAACGACGACTGGAACAAGTTCCGTGACGAAGTACAAAAGTCCCGGGGCCAGTATTGGGTGGATGCCACCTTGGAGGCTGACATCACCACCGGTGGAGGCGTCGGCATATACGAGGATACCCCCTATCGTGGCACCTTCAACGGCAATGGCCATACGCTGATAGTTGACATTTCGCGCGGTGACGGAAGGCCTTGCGCGCTCTTCTGCTATGCCGGCGATTGTACCATCAAGGATTTGCACGTGAGGGGTCGTATCTACGGCGGTATGCACTCTGCCGGACTGATTGGCATTGCTTCCGGGGGTACTCCCACTATGACGATCGACCGTGTGTGGGTATCTACGGCGGTGAATGTCGCTGGAAGCCACGGTGGTGGATTCATCGGTCATTCTAATAACGGAAATGTGTATATGACCGACTGTCGTTTTGACGGTAGTATTAGTACAAATAGTTATGGAGGCACCTTTGTAGGTGAAATCATAGGATGGTGCAACGGTGGCGGCAGCTGGAAATTAAAAAGAGTCTATGATCAAGGCTTGACCAATGCCGAGTATCTGCGCTTTTGCTTATGGTATAATGGTGATTGGCAGAGCTGGGGAACTAACGATGGTAGCTTCACCGTTTCGCAGCACGACTTACGAAATGTGAATCACTACAACAAGACCGACCAGACCGAGGTGGTCAAACTGATGAATGCCAATCAGGCCGATTCGTGGGTGCTACACGGCGGGTTGGCAGTTCCGAAGAAATTTGAATCTGAGGGCGAGGGTGTAAGCGACCTGCGTGTCTTCTCGGATGTTCGCTGGCAAACACTGTCGGAGGGTTCTTCGTCAGGAAAAACCCTTCAGTCTGGCCGTTATTATGTCACCAAGACTATTAGTTTTACCAACTCCTCAACTGGAAGCGGACTCACGATACCCCCCCAATCGGTGGTATATATCTATGTTCCCAAGGGTGTCACGCTCACGGCTACAGGCGGCGATGCCTCTGGGCGCGACGGTGCCGGTGCCGGTATTCTTCTCCCCTGGAGCAGCACGCTCTATTTAGAGGGCGAAGGAACGGTGGTTGCCACTGGTGGTAATGCTGCCAATGGTGCTAATGGTACGGACGGCGAAAACTCATCGATTACTAATTACGACAAAATGGATGAGGCCCTAAAGGGTCGCGGAGGCCCCGGTGGTAATGGCGGTGGCGGTGCCGGTGCGGGCATCGGCACTGGTGGCGGCGCAGGTGGTGCTGGCGGTAACGCCCCTGATAGAGACTGGTATTATAAGACATGGTCAGAAAATGGCATAGCTGGCAGTGCAGGCTCTTCCGGTCGCACCGCCGATGACATGGGCCAGCTGTATGTATCCAATGGTCTCAAAGTGGAGGCCAATGGCGGCGACCAAGGCAAGGCCGGTAGTGCCGGCAGAGCAGGCAAAAGCTGTCTGCGTTATGGAGGTAACGACTATAGTATTCCCGGCGGCGGTGGCGGCGGTGCCGGCGGCTTCGGCGGTGCTGCCACCGGTATCGGTACCGGCGGCCCCGGCGGTGGCGGCGGTGGCGGCGGTGCCAGAGGCTCCCATGAGTGGGCAGGGACAGGTTTCTACAAGGTTTTCTCGAATGGAGGCAAAGGTGGTCGAAACGGTGATGGCTCTAATGCTGGCGACGGTGGTACCGCTGGTGTTTCTACAGAAAATGTTAGTAATTATACCTGTGATACCAATAATAGGACTTGGGTCTTAGGAAAGGAAAGAGGGAAAAGCCCCAGTGGTGTAAAAGAATACACCGATGGCGGCGACCGTGGCGGCTGCGGTTTTGCGAGTCGGCCAAGCGAGCTGAAGTATCAGTATGTTCTTGACTACAAGGCGTATAAATCAAAAGGCGATCCGACTTTAGAAAAAGTCACCTCCGTAGGTTATAAGTCAACGGAAAGTCGTAAGGAAATCGCCGTCCTCATTCCGTCGCCCTATTCGATGGGCCTTACCAAACAAGACCAATACCTGTCGCAGTGGTATAGCAAGAGTGACTATGGAGGCTCATCGTTTAAGGTGGGCGATAAGTATATCATACGGCAGGGCAGCAATACGCTATATTCATATTTTATGAATTATAGATACACCTTCTCCAAGGGCTTCGGTTCCAAGACCGACCCGTTCATCATCGAGGATGCCATGCTGTTAAACCTTGTTGACTATGTGAATAGCGGCTACAACACGCGCAATGTCTATTTCAAGCAGGAGAAAGACATCCTGGTGTCGAACATCCTGAAGGCCTACCATCGCAGCAGCCAGTGGACCCCTATCGGCTATGACATTCCCTTCGAGGGCGACTACGACGGCGGCGGCTTCTGCATCCGCGATGGCGAGATTGGCAGCAAGGCCGACGACAAAAACCTCTCTGCCGTCGGCATCTTCGGCAAGGTGCTCGGCGCCGTCCATAACGTGGGCGTAGAGAACATCACCGTCCCCTGGCCCGTTGACGGCGATGCACGCTGTGGTACACTTGCCGGTATGCTCATGGGCGACCAGATAGAGCAGTGTGCAGGCCAGATTAGCAACTGCTATGTCGTCAAGAGTCACGTCAATGCCAACTATGGAGGCGTTTTCCTTGGTGCGATGGAGGCAAATACCAGCATCAGCTATTGCCATGAGATTGGTAATGGACTCCAAGGCGGTCATGCCGCAAGCTTCTCCAGCATCATTAGCAGTAATGCCAAGGTTGATAAGTGTTTCACAGGTGGCACCTCCTTTTCAGCAGATGGTTACAATAAAGCGACCAACAGCAGAACCCGTGTCAGCTCAAGCCAAATGGCCAGCGGCGAGATTACGTGGCTGCTGAACGACCGTTCGCCGTTCGGTGTTGCCTGGCGTCAGGACATCGACATCGAGGGAGGCCATCGCGATGCCCATCCCGTGCTCAACGCAGCCAGTGCGCAGGTGTATTGCGACAACAACAAATACTCCAATAACGTGATGGGTCCCCTCACTGTATTCACCGGAAAGGGAACGGCTAATGAACCCTTCCTCATCAGTAGCATGGATGAATTGACGAAATTGGGAGAATACTGTAATAATGGTAATAGAAGCATCGGCGTCCATTTCCGACAGACAGCCGATATTGATTGTGGTGGCCGTTTTATGAGTCCGATTGGCTATGGAGACGGCCATATTTTCGAAGGTATCTACGACGGTGACGGTCACACCATCCGTAACGGTGATATTGGTGGGAGTATCAGTGTGGGTGTCTTCGGTGAAGTGACAGGTAAGGTGACCCATCTTGCTATCGAGGGAATGACAATCAAATGGCAGAGTGATAGCGCACGTGTAGGTGGTATTGCCGGACGCTTGAGCGGCAACGGCGAAATCTCCAACTGCCTCGTGAAGGATTGCACGGTGACAGGTCATGCAGAGACAGGTGTTGCCGGAGGCATCGTTGCCGACATGCTCGGCAATGCTGTTGTCCGCAACAGTCTTGCTTATAATAACACGGTCAGTGCTGCCTCTATGGGGTCTATCTGCGCCGAGATGCTTGACGCCGGCACTTCGCTCATGCGGTGCTATACCGATGGTAAATCGCTGGTGAACAGCAAGGCGGACCATGGCACAGTCTCCGACAGCTACCCCGGCCAGAACACCTACATCCTGGCCAGCGGGGCGGTCGCGTACGGGCTGAACGGTGGTGTCGATACCCCCGACCCCATCTGGTTCCAGAACCTCAACCAAGGCAGCAATCCCGACCTGGCCCCCGTGTTTCAGAACGACCATGCCATGGTGTTCAAGATTGACGATGTCTATACGAACGACGGCGAGCAGTTGAGCAAGCTGGGCGATGGCACGGCAGAGAACCCCTATAAGATTGGCTCGCCCGAAGACCTGAAGAAGCTCATCATCTCCATCGGACAGATGCGCCGCAGCAACTTCCATGTGCTGCAGACTGCCGACATCGACCTGCGCGACTCGCTGATGGTGCCCATCGGCACCGGTACTGCGGGCTTCGAGGGCCACTACGACGGCGGCGGCTATGTGGTCAGGAACATCAACATGCACAACTATTATCAAGAAGCAAACATCGGCCTCTTCAACAACATTCTGGGCACCGTCGAGCGTCTCGGCATCGAGAACGGCACGTTCAAGGCCGACGGTGCTGCCACCCGCGTAGGAGCCATTGCCGGCAAGCTGAGCGGTGAGGGTGTGTTGCGCAACTGCTTCGTCAAGGAAACCACCGTTGACTTCAATAACATGCCGGGCGTCGTCGTGGGTGCCTTGGTGGGCGAGCAGACCGGCTCGTCGCGCATCGAGTCGTGCTACGGCTACAAGAATACCGTTGCAGGCCAGTACGACGGCCAGAGCCACTATGGCCACATCGTGGGCTACATCTCGGGCGACGCCGCCATCAGCCATGCCTACACCGACGGCCCCTCGCTGTGTGCCGACCGGCAGAGCGGTGCCGACAATATTACCGATTCAGAAACCGACGTCTCCGCCTTCCGCTTCAACTCCGGTGCCCTGTGCTACCAGCTCAACGGCTCGCGGGATAACGGCACCACGTGGCGCCAGAAACTCCTCGCGGACGCTGCGCCCGTCACCAACCCCGGCCAGCCGTCAGTATTCCTCCATACGCTCGACTATCAGTCCATGTTCACCAACACCAACGATGTGCCTTACAGCGCACGGCTGACGCTCGACCCCAACCATGACGGCATCCCCGGCACCGACTACGAGGTGTTCGAGGCCGACGACAGCCTCTTCGTGCCGACCTTCAAGCTGGCTCCTTATGCAGATAGCCAGAGCCGCCTGAACTACGAGTTTGTAGGCTGGAACACACAGCCTGACGGCAAGGGCGACTTCTATGCCGCCGACGGCGAGCTGACACCCAAGCAGGCCATGACGCTCTATGCTGTATGGGGCCTGAAGGTGCCTACGGAGAACGACGAAAACGGCAAGGGCCGCATCGTGCCGCTCGATGCGAATACCGTATATTACAAGATTTACGACGAGGGAGGTCACAGCTCTCCCTACGGCTACGACTATAAGGGCAAGCTGACGCTGAGTGCTCCTAACAAGCATTTCATTCTGCTGGGCGGTACCGTCTCTACCGAGGCGGTGGGCAGCGACGGCACGCCGCGCGACTACATGGTGGTCTATGACGGCGATTATACGCGGACAACCAAGCTGGCCAACGAGAAAGGCGACACCATTTTCTTCAGCCCGGTCAATGGCGAGAAGACGGACATCGGCATGATGATGAGTTCCGGCAACGAGATGACCATCGAGTTTGTGACTGACGACACCAACTGCTTCGACGGACTGGACCTCACGGTGGCCGTCTTGCCCAACGAGATACTGACGTTGAATGGAACCGGCACGAAGGACGCTCCGTTCCAGGTAGCCAACATGTACGACCTGCTGACGGTTGACAATTACATCAACACCACCGGCGACAGCCAGATATACATCAAGCAGGTGGCCGACATCGACATGGAAAAAGAGGTGTTCACCCCGCTGGCCTCTGGCGTGAAGAGCTTCGAGGGCCACTACGACGGCGGCGGCTTCGAGATCCAGAACATGGTGATGACGTCTGGAGGGAGCGGAGCCGTAGGCCTGTTCCACAACCTTAGCGGTACCGTGGAGCACCTCGGCATCGTAAACAGCACCTTTACCGCTGTTAAAGGCGATACACTCGCAGGTTCCTTTGCCGGACGACTGACCGGCGAAGGCCAGATTCGCAACTGCTATGCCAAGGACAACACCCTTTCCCGCGACAAGGATGTAGCAGCCGCCATGGGAGCCTTGGCGGGTGCGCAGGCCGATTCGTCGCTCATCGAGTATTGCCTTGCCTACCACAATGCCGGCACCACTTCGGCAGCAGGCAAGCGGAGCGTCAAGAGCCTACAACACCATATCTTCACCAACCAGGATTTTACCGACGAACAGTTCGCTTCGGGCGAGGTGTGCCATAGGCTCAACGGAGGCAAGACCGACGACGGCGTCTGGCGTCAGACCTTGGGCATCGACAACGTGCCTGGGTTCAGCAATCTGCAGGGGGTGGTATATACTTATCGGAAGAATGATGAGACAGCATATAGCAACACCCATATTCACAGGCCACAATATTACATCAGCAATGCAGAAGAGTTCAGACGCTTTGTGGGACAAGATGGTGACATCTATCTGACTCAGGACATTGACCTCGACCAATGGAATGGGAATGTCAGGCTCCGTGGAAATTTCGACGGAGGCGGTCATACCATCACCTACCATGCCAGCTTTTCGTCTGAAGGATTTTTCAGGGAAGTCTGTTCAGGAGCTTCGCTGAAACATCTGCGACTGGATGGATCGATTATGGCCAACCATGGCGTGAGTGGCATCACCCAAGAGAACCGTGGCACCATCACCGACTGCCATTTCAACGGCAACTACACCTATATCGGATTTCCGCTCTTTGCGTTTGGTGGTAAGGCCATTTTGGAAATTTTGGAAGAATTCGGGTTTATTACCTTGCTGAATGAAGGCACCATCGACCATTGCTCAACGACGTGCAACGCCGGCTTTGCCAGGAACAACAATGTCCATATATGGCCCGTCAGCAAGGCGGAGGACGGCGTCAGCAACTGTACCTGGATTGACCCTGATGACCGAAGCCAATATTCCATGCTCAAGAGGTTGGCTGCGGAAACCATGGCGGATTATCCCGTCTATGCTCAAGGCATCATTGATGCCGTGGGAGTGGATTTGTATGTAGGTGGCACGAGGTACACTGCTCAAGGCAGACATTTGTCGTCGCTGACCCTTTACGATGGCAGGCCTTTTGTATGTCCGGCAGAAGTAAAGATTGATGAGATTATCTACGAGCGTAAGAGTACCGGTTGGGCCTACGAGCCTTGGGTTCTGCCTTTCGCCTATACGATAGACGACAAGATGATTAGAGAGTCCGGAGAAACAGAAAGCTCAACGGCAGCCATTGAGTTCTACCGGTTTGAGAAAGACAGCACGGGCAATATCGTGCCCAAGCTCATCGAACGGGGAACGACGTATCAGGTAGCAGCCAATGAGCCATTGGCTTTCCGCACGACCATACCTGCTGATACGTACTACCAATTCAAGATGCGGCTGGTCAAGAATGGCGCCAGTCAGCCGTTGACCATCCAGATGCCTAAGGGTGGCGTGGCCATGACGATTTCGAGCCCCAAGGATGAAGCCTTCGTGAAAGCAAGCTACGAGGGAGAGCCTGCCTACGCGATGAAGGAGGAAGCCCTGAAGTACGTATGGAACAACGATGCTGAAGACTTCATCCTCAGCGACGGTCAGGCGAATCTGAAGCCCTTCCGCTACTATCTGCAATATGCCGACAAGGCTACGGGTAACATCGAGCCGTGGGAGCAGACCGACTGGGCGCGCAGGGAGCGCAGGGCCCAGGCCCAGCAGCAGTCGGCCCCGCGCCGGGCATCGCGTCGCAGCGACTTCACCAAGCTGACTGCCGAGGGCTGGCAACCCATCATCATCGACTACGACAATGTGACGGTGACGGAAGAGATGCTCAATGACTACGAGATACTGGCCCTGAGCGACATCTACGATGAGGCTACCAATCTCGACGGCGACGACCGCCGCTATGCGGTGACCGTCATCTACGAGCCGGTAGAAGCCGGCACGGAACTGCTCGTCGCCCATCCGCTGCTGGTGCGCGCCAAGCGTGCCGATGTCGCTCCGTTGTCGCTCGACGCGGTGGGCAGCGAGATCAACGAGATGATGACGTGGGCTTTAGAAAACGGACAGGAGGACAAAGTGATGGATTTCTTAGAAGAGAATCACCTCTGGTGCGCTACCTTCGCCGGCCGCTACGACGTGTGGCAGCTGCCGATGCCCGAGCGGAACAGCCTGCTCAGCGAGGCCGGGGCACTGATATTCAATAATACCGGCAGCGAGCCGTACTTCTATCGCGTGGGTGCCGACGACGGCGTGTTCATGCAGCCCATGAGCTACTGCTTCACGGCCTACGACGAACAGACCTACGAGAACCTGCCGCTCGACGGCGACCGCATCAATGTGGTGGTCTTTGGCTACACAGCGCCGGAGGGTGATGTGACGGGCATCAATGACGTGAATGGCGACAAGGCTGCTGCCGACGGCAACGGCGAGGGCGACTCGTACAACCTGCAGGGCCAGAAGGTAGGCGACAGCTATCGCGGCATCGTCGTCAAGAACGGCCGTAAGATGCTGAAGCGATAAGAACAACACAACATGAGAGATTTTATATCAATGAAAAAGAGAAGAGAATACACAGAACCCACACAGCAGCTCGTGAAGCTGCCCTTCAGCAAAGTGTTGTTGGAGGGCAGCCCCAATGCGTCGCTTCAGGGATATAAGTATGAGTCAAGTGGCTGGACGGATGATTGATAGTAACAGACCACACCTCTAATAAAGCAAATAAAAAAACTATTTGAAAGTGAAAATAACAAAGATTCTTTGCGGAGGCATGCTGGCCGTGCTGGCATTCACCGCTTGCGAAAGCAATAACGACAATGCCGTGGCCGACGGCGGCAGCTATCTGCAGCATGTCACGCTGCAGGCATCGATGGGCGGTGCCGACACCCGTGCGCTGAGCGAGGGCGAGGGCAACGTCATCACCGCCACCTTTGCTGCGGGCGATCAGGTGGTGGTGGTAGATGGCGACGGCAGCACGATTGTCGGTACCTTGACAGCCGCCACAGCCGGAAAGGAAACCACGCTGACGGGCGATTTGGATACCTCGAAGCTTAATGGCGAGACGGTCACGCTGCACTATCGCAGTGCAACGGCCAACTATGACGACCAGGTGGGCACCTTAGACGGTATTGCCACGGGTCAAGACTATGCAACGGGAACGCTTACGGTAAGCTCGCTGGATCCGTTGACTTTCGAGTCGAACAGTGTCACGCTGGTCGCTAAGCAGTCTATCACGAAGTTCTCATTCACAGATGGAAATGGTGGCCCTGCCGTCAGCGTGAAGACCTTCGGTATTGCAGCCACAGGTTTGGTGCAGAGTATCGCTACGAATGGCACCGAGACCGTGGGAGCCGTCACGGGTACGCTCGCCACAGCATCGTCTGATGTCTATGTGGCTCTGCGTAACAACATTAACGCACTGCAGACCTATTCCTTCACCATCAAGGATGACGGCGGCAACTGGTACACCGGCACGAAGCGTGCCAACCTTGTCAATGGCAAGAATTACACTGCTACCGTGACGCTGACGAAGCTACCGACTCTCACAGACGAGTCTGCTGTTGGCACTGTCGGTGTGGTTGGCGAACTCCCCGCCATAGTCGTTGAGTCCAAGAAGGCTGTCGCCCTGATGAATGCCGGTGCCCTCTGCCCGGAAGACTTTGGCGGATACTATACCTTCGCCGCTTTGTCGGGATTAGGACTTCCCGTCGGCTGGTATGTGCCCACGGAAACAGAACTGAATGACCTTGTAAAGATTTCGAGTGAATCGACCACTCAGAACGGCGTGAACGGCCGTCTGTTCACTATTGTTGAAGGAAAAACGCTCTTCCTCCCCGCAGCAGGATATATTGACCGTGATGCTGAGGGCGGAGATACAGATGCTACACCGATATTATTTTATAATTCAACCTACGGATATTATTGGAGTTTAACAACCTATTCAGATGCTAAGGCGTATACATTAGTCTTCAGTAACATTCCTTCCATAAATGTTTACAGCGAATATAAGGTCAACGAGCTTAACGTCCGCCCCTTCCACGCATTGAATTAACAATTCATTAAATATATGTTTATGAAAAAGAACATGAGATTTTTATGCAGTGCAGCACTCTTGCTGTCTTTGGTCTTGCTGACCGGCTGTAGCAATCCGGACAACCCGATGAGTCCGATGCTGAAAATAGACCAGTCTGATGTGACGCTCAACGTCGGTGAATCATTTACACGAAAGGCAAATACCCTGTCTTTCTCCCCAGTTTACTACACCTCTTCCGACGAGAGCGTTGCCGAGGTGGACCCCGTCACGGGTGAGGTGACAGCCGTAGATGGCGGTGTCGCCGTTATCACCGCCATGGTGGATGGAGACGACATGTATGCCGAAGGCTCCATGTCGTATCAGGTGGTCTGCTACAAGGGCGTGGAGTATGCCGCCGACGGCGACCAGGGCCGTCTGGTGTGTCAGAATGGGCATATCCACAAGGTTGACTGCGACGAAGCCTGTGACGCCAAGCGCGTGGCCATGGTGGCCTACGTGGGCGACAAGTCGTCCTGCGAGAACGGTCTGGCCATTGCCCTGAAGGATGCCAACGACGATGCCGGCAAAATGACATGGGCCGACGCTTTAGAATATGTCTCTACGTGGAACGACAACTACTTCGTTCCCAATGCCGAATGGCGCTTGCCTAGCACCGACGACTTGCAGTATATGGCTATCGGCTGTGGCAGCGAAACAGCCTATAAGGAGAATTTGTCTTTTGACAGCAGCATGGATATAGACGGTCTGTACGCCAACATGCTCAAAGCCGGTGTGGCACCGCTCGATGACTTGCACTGGACGTCCGACGGCTATGACAACTCAGCGGCCTGGGAGGTGAAGATGACCATCAAGAAGTATGACGCAGATGCCAGCGTCCTGCTCAAGTTCGTCTTCTTCGGCACCAACTACGACGGCGACAAGACGCGCTACATCCTCGCCTTCTAAGTCGGCAGCTGCTTTACGCTTTCCGCATATTCCGCTAAGGCCTTTCGCAAGAACTGGCTTTAGCGGAATAATTTTTTTTGGTGACGTATTGCCGAGGACTTTACGCGCGCGCGTACGCGTATATGTATGGGCTAACAAAAAAACAACCCGCACATCCCGCACATCTCGCACGTGAAAAAG
>CAMVAI010000016.1 GCA_947165435.1 uncultured Prevotella sp. | reverse complement strand
CTGCGCTTCTCCTTGATGCGGGCAGCCTTACCAGTGAGCTTGCGCAGATAGTAAAGCTTAGCGCGACGAACCTTACCAACCTTGTTCACCTCGATGCTCTCGATGTTGGGCGACTCCAGGGGGAAGATACGCTCTACACCCACGGTGCCAGACATCTTACGAACAGTGAAGCGTCTCTTCTCCTGATGGCCGCTGATCTTGATGACCACGCCACGGAAGAGCTGGATACGCTCCTTAGAACCCTCGATAATTTTGTAAGCGACAGTTACAGTGTCACCAGCCTTGAAACTGGGGTGCTGCTTGCCGGTTGCAAATGCTTCTTCAGCAACTTTGATTAAATCCATTGTTTTTAAATCTTTAATTATTATTTTTTGCTGTATCGTTCCGGACGCAACATAGACGGGCAACACGTTTCTTCCCTCCATCGGTTACGCGGAAAGCGGGTGCAAAGGTACTACTTTTTATTCATATTCAGTGCAATGGCCATTGGCACAAGGCAGAACTTTAACATAATTTATGAATACAAATAACTTTCTGCACGATTTCTTTCCTTGAAATTTTGCCTTGTCAAAATTATTCCGTAATTTTGCGGGTTGGAAAGCCATGATGAATGCCATTATCCTTGCCACTGATGAAACACTGCTTCGTACATATCGCCATAGCCCTCTTGTTGCTCTGCCCCACGGTCTCGGCGCAGCAGCAACGGAACGACTCGCTGGAGTTTGCCAAGCTCCGGAAGGAGATGTACAACCACTACAGCAAGCGGAACACCGACGACTTCTTCAGCGTGACGGACAAGATGAAGCAGCTGGCGCAGAAGACGGGCAACGAGAAGGAGTTCTACAAGGCATGGGCCAATCAGGCCATCTACACCTCTACGAACATCAACAAAGGAAAGGGCATCGACATTGCCAAGGAGATACTACGCTATGCCAACCAGCAGGCCAGCCAGTACGGGCTATATAGTGCCAACTATGTGATGGGCACCGTCTATTCGTCGCTGTCTTTCTTCCCCGAGGCGTCGTCTCACTATCAGGAGGCGCTGGACATTCTGCGCAGCGACTACCCCGAGGAGAGCCGGTCGGCCCTCAACCTGGCCATGTGCAAGGTGGCACGGGCACTGAAGCAGTACGACAAGGTGGACGGATACGTCAGCTATGTACTCAACGACCCGAAGGCCACCATGCACCACAAGCTGACCGCCCTGTCGTATAAGTACTTCGTGCAGAGAGACCGGAAAGCACCGTTGGCAGAAATTGACAAGGCGTATGCCGAGCGCGAGCAGCTGAAGCAGCGCTACGGACAGGACGACAACTTCGGCCCGCACATCGATTTCGAGCATGCCCTGCTGCACGACGATTTCGAGAAGGCACGGCAGGTGGCCGAAGGCATTCCCAGCAAGAACAAGATGACGCAACTGCAGTACCTCTCGCGGCTCGGCGTGGCACAGCAGGACTATAAGAAGGCCTACGAATACTATGTGCAATACAAGCGGCTCAACGACTCGGTCAACAACGACAACGTGCGCAAGAACTCGCTCGACCTGGGGGCCATGCTCGACAAGGCCAATGCCGAGAACGAGCTGAAGGACCTGCGGCTGCAGAACCAGGAGCTGGAGATGAAGCGCATAGCCAGCGAGCTGAATCAAAAGAACATGGCCGAGGAAGCCCTGAGCATGTCGCTGGCCTACCAGGAGTCGCGGCTGCGCGAAATGGAAGCCCTCCGCGAGAACGACAGTCTGATGGCCAACAACAAGGAGCACGAGCTGAGCGAGTACCGCTCGCAGATGCATGCCTTCGAGACGGCCGAGCGTAACCGGCGGCTGAAATGGATTGCCGCCCTGGTGTTCACGGCCATGGGTTTCGCCTTCGTCGTCATCTATGCCCTGAACCGCCGCAAGCAGCTGCGCCAGCTGAAGAATGCCTACGACCGACTGGAAGAGACCACCGCCGCTAAGGAGCGCATAGAGAGCGAGCTGCGCATTGCCCGCGAGATACAGATGGCCATGGTGCCGCACGACTTCCCGCAGACGCAGCGGCTGGACATCTATGCCTCGATGACCCCCGCCAAGGAGGTGGGTGGCGACCTGTACGACTTCGTGGCCATCGATGACAAGCTATACTTCTGCTTAGGCGACGTCAGCGGCAAGGGGGTGCCCGCCGCCCTCTTCATGGCCATGGCGGCCCGCCTGTTCCGCACGCTGTGCAAGTACCGCCTGTCGCCGGCCCTCATCGCCACCTCCATGAACAACGAGCTGGCACTGAACAACGAGAACGGCATGTTCGTCACCATGTTCATCGGACTGCTCGACCTGAACAGCGGCCATCTGGACTTCTGCAATGCCGGCCACAACCCGCCCGTGCTCGACGGCGAGTTCATCGAGATGGAGGCCAATGCGCCCCTCGGCCTGTGGGAGGGACTGGACTATGAGGGGCAGTCGCTCGACAGCATCAAGGGCAAGCAGCTCTTCGTCTATAGCGACGGACTGAACGAGGCGGAAAACGACACGCACGACCAGTATGGCGACGACCGCCTGCTGGAATTCATCCGCAGCCACCACCAGATGGAGGCGCGCCCCATGATAGAGCTGCTGATGCAGGATGTGAAGTCGCACGTCAACGGTGCCGACCCCAGCGACGACCTCACGATGCTGTGCCTGCGCAAAAAATGAATGCCGGAATTTTTTGCTTGTTTCATTTTTTTGTATTACCTTTGCAACATCTTTGACACAAGTAACCGTTACTCATTTATTATAAAAATATGATGAAACATCCACTTTATCATCTGCTGTTGCTGTCGGCCATCATGCTGACGGCGATGTCGTGCAAGCAGAAAACCGGTGGCGAGGAGGCTGCCGCCGAGAAGAAGACCACCGTTACCGTAAGCCTCGACGAGTTTGAGAAGGCCATAGCCGACACCGCCAAGACGGTAGTGCTCGACGTGCGCTCGAAGGAGGAATACGCCGAGAGCCACCTGAAGCGAGCCATCTATATCGACATCTCCGACAAGAACTTCCGCGAGGAGTGCCTGCAGCTGCTGCCGAAGGGAAAGACCGTCTGCGTCTATTGCCGCACAGCATTCCGCAGCAAGACGGCTGCCGACATCCTCAACGAGGCAGGCTACGACGTGATACACATGAAGGGAGGCTTCGTGGCATGGACCGAAGCCGGCAAGGAAACCGTAAAATAATAAGTATATATGAATAAAACAATGTGTTTGCTCTGTGCCGTGCTGGCGGTCGTGATGGTCAGCTCGTGCCGTTCGCACTACGAGGTGGCGTCCGTTCAGCGCACGCGCATCATCGTGGACAGCCGTTACGACGCACAGCCCGACGGGGCTGCTGCCGACTTCCTGAAACCCTATAAGCACAAGGTCGATTCGGCCATGGGCCCCGTGGTGGGCCGTTCGGCCAAGTATATGACGGCGCAACGGCCCGAAGGCACGCTGTCGAACCTGTTGGCCGACATCATGGTGTGGGCTGCCAAGGACTATGGCGAGCAGGCCGACCTGGGTGTGTATAACATGGGTGGCGTGCGTGCCGACCTGCCCAAGGGCGATGTAACCTACGGCGACGTGCTCGACATTGCACCGTTCGAGAACAAGATAGCCTTCACCACGCTGAGCGGCAGCGACCTCATGGCGCTGTTCCGCCAGATGGCTGCCGTGGGCGGCGAAGGGGTGAGCCACTCGGTGCGCCTGGTGATTACTGCCGACGGACAACTGGTGTCGGCTGCTGTAGGTGGCCAGCCTGTCGATCCGGCCCGCGACTACCGCATCGTCACCATCGACTATCTCTTAGGCGGCAACGACAAGCTGGATGCCTTCAAGCGGGGACGCAACGTGAACTCGCCCCAGGAGGAGAGCAACAACTCGCGCTACGTCATCATGAACTTTTTCCGCGAGATGAGCAAGCAGGGCCGCTTGGTGGATGCCGAGATAGAGGGACGAATCACAGTGAAGAAGTAAGTAATTCATTCTTAAATACACGATGACTATGAATACAGTAAACCATATATATAATAAGGTGGCAGGCATGGCGGTGCTCTGCTTGACTTTCTGCCTGTTCGCCTTCTCACCTGTTGACGCTTCCGCCAAGAAGCACAAGCAGCTGGTCGTTCTGCATACGAACGACACCCACTCGACCATCCTTCCTCTCAGCACGCAGCTGCCCGACACCATGAAGGCGGGCAGGGGCGGATTCCTCCGCCGCATCGCCATGCTCAAAGAAGAGCGGGCGAAGCACCCCGACCTGCTCTACTTCGACAGTGGCGACTTCTTCCAAGGCTCGGCCTACTTCACCATGTTCAAAGGCGACGTGGAGGTGGGGCTGATGAACATGATGGGCATCGACGCCGCCACCATCGGCAACCATGAGTTCGACTTCGGGCTCGACAACATGGCACGCGTGTTCCGGCAGGCCAACTTCCCCATCGTCTGCGCCAACTACGACTTCACCGGCACGGCCTGCGAGGGACTGGTGAAGCCCTACGTCGTCATCAAGCGGAACGGGGTGAAGATAGGTGTCTTCGGAGTGGCCCCCAAGCTGCAGGGCCTGGTGAGCGACAAGAACTGCCAGGGCGTGAAGTATTCCGACCCCGCCGAGACGGCCCTTGCGACGGCCACCAAGCTGAAGAAGGAGCTGAAGTGCGACATGGTGATATGTATCTCGCATTTGGGATGGGAGAGCAACCGTGGCGAGGACGACCTCTACATGATCAAGCATTCGCGATACATCGACCTTGTGCTGGGCGGCCATACCCATACTTACTTCCAGCAGCTGGAGTATGAAACGAACATGGACGGCAAGGCCGTGCCCGTCGATCAGAACGGCAAGCATGCCATCTATGTCGGCAAGCTGCTCCTCGACTTGAAATAACCGCTCATCATGAGCGTCATGACGATTGTCTTATTCAAAGTAGAACGTCAGGACAATCATCTTCGATTGCGCGCTGCTCACGCTGCCGGCATACGCCCGCAGGTTGGCATCGCGCAATTCGTTGATATGGTCGGTGTCGAGCACGTTGCCCAGTCCGAAGCAGAACTTCAGCTCGGGAATCAGCTTGAAGAACGGCAGGTAGAAGTCGCAGCCCACACCCACCTCCAGCATGGTATTGAATCGCTTCAGGCGTATCATATCCTCGTCGCCGCCCGTCAGGTTGAACGTGGGGTTGATGCCGGCCATGATGTACGGGCGGTAGTTGTTCCAGCGCGGGGCGGCAAACTTGATGTCGATGGGCATCGACACGTAGGTGTTCTTCAGGTCCTGCGTCTCCTGCAGCGGCTGGCCCTTCGTGTCCTTCTCATACATGTTGAGGAACGTCAGGTGCTTGGCACCGAAGTGCATAGTCGGCGTGACGCGCAGCGTGAAATGCTCGTGCAGCCGCAGCTCGGCCAGCACGCCCACGGAAAAGCCGGGGTTCCATTTGTCGGCATCGCACAGGATATAGCGTGGCTGCATCACGCCATTCTCGTCGGGCACCAAGTGCGGGCCGACGTTCTCGAACTCGATGTCCTGCATGTGCAGGCCTACCAGAATGCCGAAGTGCAACGTGCGCAAGTCGGCATACGGTCTGTTCTGCACCTTGCGGTCTGTCTGTGCCTGTGCGGTGAGTGCCAGCACACCTATAAGGGATAGAAAGAGGATTCGTTTCATACATTATTATAACGCTGTCACCCCCCCGTTTATTATTTCGACTACGTATAAATTGCGGCTCAAACAAAAAAAACACTACCTAAAATGAGGTATATATCAAAATTTTTCTCTACCTTTGCATCACAAATAATAAGTATTTTAATCATTTAACTAAACAAATAAGAATTATGGCATACGTAATTGGTGACGACTGCATCGCATGTGGAACATGTATCGATGAGTGCCCCGCAGGAGCTATCTCTGAGGGCGACAAGTATTCAATCAACCCCGATGTTTGCACAGAGTGCGGCACATGCGCTGACGTTTGTCCGTCAGAGGCTATCAGCCTTCCCTAAGGAACAAGCTGAATTTATGTGGTTAAACAAAGGAAGAGGGTATGCCGGCGACGGTGTACCCTCTGACTGTGTACGGGCCCGTTGCATATCTGCCCGGCGTGTTCCGTACGGATGGCCTATTTCCTGTTTGTTCGGCCTATTTCACGATTATAACTATTAAAAATGGTAAAATAGCCGAATAAACGAAAGTTTATGTTTACCTTTGCACCGTTGTATCATACACGACGATGAGTTTAACAGGAATAGTAAGACATATTTTCGTGCCCCGCATGCGTGAGCTGGAGCACTACGAGACGCAGGGCGAGCAGCTGCAGCGCCAGGTGCTGCACCACCTGCTGTCGTCGGCCCGCGACACCCATTACGGTCGCGAGCATGGTTTTGCCACCATCAAAGGCTACGACGACTATATCAAGTATGTACCCGTGAATACCTACGAGGAGCTGAAGGGCAGCATCGACCGCATGCGCCACGGCGAGCGCGACGTGCTGTGGCCGGGCCGCGTGAAGTGGTATGCCAAGTCGAGCGGCACTACGAACGACAAGTCGAAGTTCATCCCCGTCAGCGGTGAGGGCTTGCAGAAGATTCACTATGCCGGCGGCTACGACTCGGTGGCCCTCTATCTGCGCAACAATCCCAAGAGCCGCCTCTTCGACGGCCGTGCGCTGATACTCGGCGGCAGCCATGCCCCCAACTACAACCTGCCCGGTTCGCTGGTCGGCGACCTGTCGGCCATCCTCATAGAGAACATCAACCCGATAGCCAACCTGGTGCGTGTTCCCAAGAAGCAGACGGCCCTGCTGTCCGACTTCGAGGTGAAGCGCGACCGCATCGCCCGCGAGGCCATGACGAAGAACGTGACCAACATCTCCGGTGTGCCGTCGTGGATGCTGTCGGTGCTGAACCGTATGATGGAGATTACGGGCAAGACGCACTTGGAAGAGGTGTGGCCCAACCTGGAGGTGTTCTTCCACGGCGGTGTGGCCTTCACGCCCTACCGCAGCCGGTACGAACAGCTCATCACGTCGCCCAACATGCACTATATGGAGACGTATAATGCCAGCGAGGGATTCTTCGGGCTGCAGGACGACCCTGCCGACAAGGCCATGCTGCTGATGCTCGACTACGGCGTGTTCTACGAGTTTGAAGACCTGTCCGGCCAGACCGGCGACAGCGCACAGTCCGGGCCGATTGTCCCCCTGTGGGCTGTCGAGAAAGACAAGAACTACGCCATGCTCATCAGCACCTCGTGCGGGCTGTGGCGCTACAAGATTGGCGACACCGTGCGCTTCACCTCTACCAATCCCTACAAGTTCGTCATCAGCGGGCGCACCAAGAGCTTCATCAATGCCTTCGGCGAAGAGCTCATTGTCGATAATGCCGAGCAGGGACTGGCCTATGCCTGCCAGCAGACCGGTGCCGAGGTGCTGGAATATACGGCAGCACCGGTGTTCATGGACGAGCGCGCCAAGTGCCGCCACCAGTGGCTCATCGAGTTTTCCAAGCAGCCAAACGACTTGGCACAGTTTGCCGACCTCCTGGACAGCCGCCTGCAACAGCTGAACAGCGACTACGAAGCCAAGCGCTACAAGGACATCACCTTGCAGCACCTGGAGATTATACCCGCCCGCCAGGGGCTCTTCAACAACTGGATGAAGCAGCGCGGCAAGCTGGGCGGACAGAACAAGGTGCCCCGGCTGAGCAATGGCCGCGAGCATATAGAACAACTTCTCAAACTAAATGAGAAATGAGTAATGAGAAATAAGGAATTAAAATGAGGAGTGAGAAATTGACAAGCCAGGGAAAGAGGTTGAAGACAATGAGACCATTAATGAAAATGCTGAGTATTGCATTTCTCATTTCTCATTTCTCATTTCTCATTTCAAGCTGTGCCCGCATGGGCAATCCCGACGGCGGATGGTACGACGAAGACCCGCCGCGCATTGTGCGCAGCACGCCCGCCGAGCAGAGCACGAATGTGACCGACCGCAAAATCACTCTCTACTTCGACGAGTTCATCAAGCTTGCCGACCCTACGCAGAGTGTCATCGTGTCGCCGCCGCAGCTGGAGATGCCCGAAATCAAGGCCACCGGCAAGCGCATCGTCGTAGAGCTGAAGGACACGCTGAAGGCCAATACCACCTATACGATAGACTTCAGCGACGCCATCAGCGACAACAACGAAGACAACCCGATGGGCAACTATACCTACACGTTCTCTACCGGCGAGCGCATCGACACCTTCGAGGTGGCGGGCTACGTGCTCGACGCGTCGAACCTCGAACCCATCAAGGGCATCAGCGTCGGACTGTATGACGACCTGGCCGACTCGGCATTCCGCACCAAGCCGCTGCAGCGCATCTCGCGTACCGACGGCTCAGGCCGCTTCGTCATCAAAGGCGTGGCGCCCGGCGAATACCGCGTCTATGCCCTGCAGGATGCCGACGGCGACTTCCAGTTCAAGCAGAAGAGCGAGATGCTGGCCTACTCGCACCAGACATACACCCCCTCGGCCAAGCCCGACATCCGCCAAGACACCCTCTGGCGCGACTCGCTGCACATCGACAGCATCGCCCGCGTCGGCTATACCCATTTCTATCCCGACGACGTGACGCTGCTGGCGTTCAACGAGGTGATGACCGACCGCTACCTGGTGAAGACGGAGCGCAAGGATGCCGACCGCATCGGTGTGTTCTTCAGCTATGGCAACCGGCAGCTGCCCGTCATTAGGGGGCTGGACTTCAATGCCGACTCGGCCTTTGTCGTCGAGACCAATGCCCGTCAGGACAGCATCACCTACTGGCTGCGCGACACGCTGCTGGTGAACCGCGACACGCTGACCTTCGAGATGGAGTATCTGAAGACCGACAGCCTGGGCCAGCTGGTCAGCCAGACGGACACCATCGAGGCCGTGGCCAAGATGCCCTACGCCAAGCGACTGAAAGCCTGGCAGAAGGAGTACGACGAGTGGGCCAAGGAGCAGGAGAAGAAAAAGAAGCGCGAAGAGCCCTACGACAGCATCTACCCGCCCAAGCCCTTGGAGCCGCGCTACGAGGTGCCGTCGTCCATGGACCCGGGCCGTAGCGCCTTCGTGGAGCTACCCACCCCGCTGGCCCGTGTGGACACGGCGGCCATCCACCTCTATTCCAAGATTGACACGCTGTGGTACCGAGCGCCCTTCGAGTTCCACCAATGCGACAGCATGTTGCGGCGCTTCGAGCTGATAGCCGAGTGGCGGCCCGACACGGAGTACAGCTTCGAGGTCGATTCGGCAGCCTTTACCGACATCTACGGACTGGCGTCGAAGGCCTTCAAGCAGGGCATCAAGGTCAAGTCGCTCGACGAGTATGCCACCCTGCTGCTGACGCTCAGCGGTCTGCGCGACACCAATGTGGTGGTACAGCTGCTCGACAAGAGCGACAACGTGGTGATGAACACCCGCATGGAGAGCGACGGCTCGGCACAGTTCTTCTATGTCAACCCCGGCACCTACTACGTCAGGGCTTTCGTAGATAGCAACGGCAACGGCCGCTGGGACACCGGCAACTACGATGCCGACGTGCAACCCGAGGCGGTCTATTATTACCACCGTGAGCTGGAGGCCAAGGCAAAATGGGACATCACCAGCCAGTGGGACGTCACGGAGCGGCCCCGTTACCGCCAGAAGCCTTCCGCGCTCATCAAGACGAAAGACGAGAAGCGCAAGAAGATGGTGCAAAACCGTAACATCGAGCGCGCCAGACAGTTAGGAATCATCTATGTGAAAAAGTAGCAAGTAGCAACCGATAAGTGGAAAAGTAGCAACCGACAATCGAAAACAAATGCAAGACAAAATGAAAAAACTCATCGTCATCATGATATGTTTGCTGGCCTGGGGCGCACAGCAGCCCACAGCAGCCCAGTGTGGCATAGAGAACACCGCCTTCAAGGGTGGCGAATTCCTCAGCTACGACCTTTACTTCAACTGGAAATTCGTATGGTGGAAGGTCGGCACGGCCTCGATGTCAACAGTCAAGTCGCACCGCGACGGAGCACCGGCCTACCGCAGCAGTCTGATAACCCGTGGCAACAACAAGCTGGACAACATGTTCGTCATGCGCGACACCCTGCTCTGCTATACCAACGACGACCTGGCGCCGCTCTACTTCCGCAAGGGAGCCCGCGAGGGCAAGCGCTACTATGTCGATGAGGTGTGGTACACCTACCCTAACAGCAACTGCCACATGCTGATGCACGAGATTACCAGCAGCGGCGACCACCTGTGGAAGGAGGCCGAGTATAAGGACTGCATCTACGACATGATGAGCATCTACCTGCGTGCGCGCAACTTCGACAGCTCCAACCTGAGGACGGGCGAAAAGATTCCCCTGCCCATCGTCGATGGCATGAAGGTGGCCAACGCCTGGCTGACGTACAACGGCAAGACCACCATCAAGATGAAGAACAACGACCACAAATACCGCTGCCTGATATTCTCGTTCATGCAGCGCGAGGACGGCAATACAAAGGAGCTGATACGCTTCTACATCACCGACGACAAGAACCATGTGCCCGTGCGCCTGGACATGTTCCTCTCGTTCGGTTCGGCCAAGGCCTATCTGACGGGCTTCAAGGGCTTGCGCAACCCCATGGCGTCGCGCGAAGAATAACCACGATTAGTAGTCAAAACGGATTCAGAAGCTGCGGAGCCATGCCTTCAGCGCGAGCATCATCTCGAAGTGGTAGGCAAACGACTGCCGTATGCCGAAGCCGTGCCCGCCAGTGGGATAGATGTGCATCGACGCCGGAATCTGGTTGATGTACAGCTCCTCGTAGTAGCGGATGCTGTTCAGCGGCGGCACGGAGCGGTCGTCGTTGGCCAGCGCGATGAAGGCCCGTGGCGTCTGCTTCTTCACGTGCTGCTCGTTTGAATATTCGTTCACCAGCTTCGGCTTGGCATTTTTTCCTAATAGGTTGTCGCGCGAACCAATGTGCGTGACACCCTGCTCCATCGTGATGACGGGATAGAAGAGTATCTGGAAGTTCGGGGCGGCATCGCCCGTGGAGTGGGTGGCAATGGTCGATGCCAGGTGCCCGCCGGCCGAGAAGCCCATGATGCCCACGTCGGCAGGGTTGATGTGCCACTCGGCAGCATTTCGGCGCACCATCCGGATGGCCTCTTCGGCATCCTCGGCCGGCACGGTATAGTGGCCGTGGGGCATGCGGTACTTCAGCACGATGAGGGCGATGCCCTGGCTGTTGAAGAACGGTGCCCAGTCGGTACCCTCGTGCTGCATGGCCAGATGGCCGTAGCCGCCGCCGGGGCAGCAGACGATGGCGCGCCCCGTAGCTTGTTTCTCGTTGGGCAGGAATACCGTCACCTTGGCCTGGTCGCTGGGGTCGCCGTTGCTGGTTCTTGGGCCGTCGGGCCATAGTGCCATCTCGTTGCCTTTCTGTGCGGCGGCCATCGTAGTACATAAAATCATCGTTAAAATCAGCAGTTGTTTCATAATTCTTGGTTTTATTGCTTGCAAAGATAGCAATTTTTTTCTATCTTTGCAGCAAAATTGAGTGATAAAATGCTAACCTATGAATAAACAAGTATGTTTTTTCGCCTTTTTCATGGCTCTTGCCTGTAATATGCAGGCCAAGGTGAGGCTGCACCATCTGGTCAGCGACAACATGGTGATTCAGCAGCAGACCGACGTGCGCCTGTGGGGATGGGCCAAGCCCGGCCGCCGCGTGGTGGCCACTACGTCGTGGTCGGACCAGCGCGCTGAGGCCAAGGCCGACCGCCAGGGCCGCTGGCTGCTCACCGTGCAGTCGCCCCGGGCGAGCTATACGCCGCTGTCTGTCACCTTCGACGACGGCGACGGTGCCGTCACCATCCGCAACGTGCTCGCCGGCGAGGTGTGGGTGTGTGCCGGCCAGTCGAACATGGAGATGCCGGTGAAGGGCTTCGGCAACTGCCCGGTGCAGAACTACAACCAGGAGGTCATCCATGCCGCCGGAGCCCGCCAGGTGCGGTCGGCGAAGATTCCCAGCATCATGCGTATGACGCCGCAGGAGGATGCCGACACCCATTGGCGCGAGTGCTCGCCGCAGACCGTCGGCGACTTCTCGGCTACGGGCTATTTCTTCGCCAAGCTGGTGAACCGGGCGCTGGACATTCCCGTAGGGCTGATAGAGGCAAACAAAGGCGGTACGCGCGTGGAGAGCTGGCTGACCAAGGAGAACCTGGAGCGCTATACTCAGGAGCCTACCGACTCGATGGGCATCGTGAACCATAAGAAGGAGTGGGACTACCACCGCGCCATGCTGTGGGGCAACGGCACGTTCAGCCCTATTGTGAACTATACCGTCAGGGGCATCCTGTTCTATCAGGGCTGCTCGAACGTGGGCGACCCCGGCGACCAGTATTCCGAACGGCTGAAGCTGTTGGTGGACCAGTGGCGCAGCCAGTTCCGCCTGGGCGACATACCGTTCTACTTCGTGCAGATAGCACCTTTCGTCAGCGGCAATGCCGACGGCACGTGGAACGCCGAGTTGCAGGAGCAGCAGTACAAGGCATCGAAAGCCATCGCCAACAGCGGGCTGGTGTGTACCAACGACTGCGTGCTGCCCTACGAGGGCGAGCAGATTCACCCCTCGCAGAAGCAGAAGGTGGGCGAGCGGCTGGCCTATCTGGCGCTGAACAAGACCTACGGCATGAAGACGGTCGTCTGCGACAGCCCGTCGTTCCGCGACATGCTGGTGAAGAGCGATACCGTCATGATTCATTTAGACAACGAGTGTGGTGCCATCAGCCGCTTCAGCGACATGGTGGGCTTCGAGGTGGCCGGTGCCGACCGTGTGTTCCACCCCGCCCGGGCCAAGCACTTCTGGCAGCCGGGCGGCGGATATTGGGACGAGTGCATCGTCGTCACCTCGGATGCCGTGAAGCAGCCGGTAGCCGTGCGCTACTGTTTCCGCAACTGGCTCCTGGGCAATGTCGCCAATGCCGGCGGGCTGCCGCTCTTCCCCTTCCGGTCGGACAACTGGTAGCAGCCTCGGTATCATAAACATACCATAGTATTGTGTAGCAATCATGGAACATCCCTTAGAGAAATTCCGGTTCTGCCCGGTGTGTGGCAGCAGCCGTTTCGTAGAGAACAACTTCAAGAGCAAGCGGTGCGGCGAGTGCGGCTTCGTCTATTATGCCAACCCCTGTTCGGCCACAGCCGCCTTCATCGTCAACGACCGGCACGAGCTGCTGGTGGTGCGCCGCGCCAAGGAGCCCGCCAAGGGCACCCTCGACCTGCCGGGCGGCTTCTGCGACATGGGCGAGACGGTAGAAGAGGGCATGCGCCGCGAAATCAAAGAGGAGACGGGCCTGGAGGTGACCGACATCCGCTACCTCTTCTCGTCGCCCAACGTATATATGTATAGCGGTATGGGTGTGCATACCCTCGACATGGACTTCCTCGTGCCTGTACATGGCTCTCTGCCTGCTGTCAAGGCCGACGACGATGCCGCCGAGGCCCGCTGGATTCCCGTCAGCGAGGTGAATCCTGCCGACTTCGGCCTGACGAGCATCCGCAATGCCGTGGTACGCTTTCTGGCCATGCGTCAAGCATGCAAGCAAGATGAATAGGTAGCATAAATGTTTTTTTGCCTATTTTGCTGCCACTCTGCCACCAATGCCACGCAAGCCGCTGTGCATTAAGAACATAGCGGTGGTGGCAGATGGGTGGCAGGTGGCAGCAAGCCCAAGGATAATCATATCGTTTTCTCTATAAGAAAACACCGTTTTCTGCGCAAGAAAACGGTGTTTTCCGTGTTGTGAACAGGTTTAGCTTACGGTGTGCTATGGACAGGTTTCGGGGTGCTATGGGCAGGTTTCGGTGTGCTATAAACAGTTTGCGGTGTGCTGGCTTTTACTGCCACCTGCCACCCATCTGCCACCACCATCTATATACTTAATACACAGCGGCTTGCGTGGCATTGGTGGCAGAGTGGCAGCAAAAACTTCAAAAAAAATTTTTCTCACCACTTTTGCCCCGATTTTCAGTAGAATGTATTTCTTAACTTCTGCTTTTGACATACGATACTTTTATAATTTAAAACAGGTCTCAGCCATTGCTTTGAGTTGATTATCAGTGAGATTGGCTATGCCAGTCTTCTTCTTGCCACTCACCCCATGCCTTCAGATGATTGATGATGGTAGTCTCCACCCTACCCGTCCATTGCTCTGAGACACCGTGTTTAGTAGCAATAGTACGGAACTGCTTGAGCGATGCAACTACCTTACATTTTTGATATATTAAACACCGAATTTGTTTATAACTTATCAATATTGTATATTTACGGATGCAAAAATAGGAAATATCTGGCAATCTTCCAAACTTTTTCCTAAAAAAACTGCTGAGTAAATGATTATTAGGCATAAAAATGGAGAGGCCACTAATTTCCGTGGAGAGGCTTCTGGTAATCCGATACCAGATAAAAGAAGAGAGTACCTTCAACAGGCACCCTCATCTTTCATTTAAGACAGTGCTTAAAGTAATCCGGACGCTTCCGGACTTTCAACACCAAAACTATAATTTCTACTGTATGAATTGCTTCAATTCAGATTGAAATTTGTTAAACTATTGAGAGAATCACTTGATGGCAGTCTTCTTGCCGTTGACGATGAAGACACCCTTCCTGGCGGTGGAAACCCTCTGGCCGTTCAGGTTGTAAACCTCAGCGGTCTTCGACTCTTCAGCAGAGAGACCCTTGATGGCGGTAGGCTCGGCAATCGTTATGTTGAACGACACCTCGTCGCCATCGATCATCTTGCCACCGTTGAAGTCGGCCACCTTGATGTTCTTGACAGAGCCCTGCACAGTGGCAGTGGCCAGTTCGCCGGCCACCAGGGGCAGCGTCACGAGCGTGCCCGATGCCTGGGTGAAGGGCACGGCGTCCGTACCGCTCTGGATGAGCACCTGGTAAGAGCCGTCGGCATCCTTCGACACGGCGACATGCTTCTTCTTGGCTACGATTTCACCCTTGGTGAACAGATACTCCTCCTCGTCGGCATCATACTTTACCTCGATGCCCTCGGGCAGCACTACGTTCAACTGGGCAGCAGCGGCAACAGCCGACGACTCAAGGCTAATCACGAGGTCGGCGGTTCCGTTAGCCTCGATGGTGACATCCTGTGCGCTCACCTTCTGTGCCATGGCATTGCCGCTGAAGACAGCAGCAAGGCAGACAATAAACATTTTTAGCTTATTCATAATCATTAAAAAATTAAATTCGTTTCTTTCTTTCAATGTTAAAGACCCTTTACTTTGTCAGGTTCTTGATTACGGTCTGAATGTCGAAGATGTCAACAATTCCGTCGCCATTGACATCGGCCTGTGCGTCGTCGGAGTTCAGCTTGGAAATGACATACTGTATGTCAAAGACATCTACCACACCGTCCAGGTTGACATCACCTTCGACAGCCGTCTTGTTGTCGCCGATAAATGCCTTCAGCGCAGCAATCTTGCTCTCGATGTCGTCCATGCCGGCCTGTACGTTGTCGTTCTCGGCGTAAGAGACGGCAGGATCGGCATTGATGTTGTTCTCAATGGTAGCTTTCATGGCCTCGATAGCCTCGGCGATGGTCTGCTGCTGGGCCTTGATTTCCTTCACGTCTCCGATGGTGAAGTCGGCCTCGTTATAGGTGACTTCGGCAGCCTCGGCTTCCAGTTTGGCTAGCCGCTCGCTCTGTGCCTTATAGGCGGCAGTACTCTTCAGGTCTTCCAGAGCGGCAGCCTGCTTGGCCACCAGGGCCTCGGCGGTCTCCAGGGCAGCCAGCGCCTCGTCGGTGTTGTCGAAGTTGACATTTTCCAGGGCAGCTTGTGCGTCGGCCACTTCCTTCTCCAGCTGGTTGAACTTATTGGTGTATGCCGAGCTGGTCACGTATTCGCCAAACTTCTGGTCAATCTCCGTCTTGGCGGCACCGATGGCGGTAGCGGCATCGGCATACATGGCGGCGATGTTGTCCTTGTTGGCAGCCTCCAGGGCTTCCTTCATCTCTTCCGTCTTGTTGTCAAGGACTATGGTGAACGAGCCGTCGAGGGTCTTCACACATCCCTCGTGGTCGGTCACCTCGATGTTGCTGACAACAATCTCGCCCGTCTTGGCCATGCTCTCATCGGCTTTGAAGGTCAGGCTGAACAGCTTGCCGCTGGTCTCCTTCAGGCTGGTGTTGGTGGCGTTCACCAAGCTGACGATGTTGTCGCTGGCACTCAGCTCTACGCCGTAGGGAATGCGCTCGGTATAATTGTCATCGCCGAAGGCCTGCAGCGTCACACCGGCGGGCAGCGTCAGCTCTGCCTTCACGCTGGTCACGTTGGCACCGCCGTTGTCCAGCTCGAAGTCAACCGAAAATGCCTCGTTTGCCAAAATCTCAAGAGCCGTTTGCGGCACGTTGGCAGCAGGCGCACCATACATGGCAAACACCTTCGAGGTGCTATCCTCGGGCTTAAACGTCTTGCTGTGGTCGGCAGCAGCAGTCATCTCCTTGTTCGAAACCTTGATGTCGCCCGTCAGGCTCTGTGTCCTAGTGTAGGAAGAAGGTATCTGCACCTGAAAAGTGAGCAATACACCGCTGTTGCCATTGAACTCGGCATTCGACGTGGAAACCACGGCAAAGCGGAGGTTCTGGCTGCCCCCGTCTTCTGTGGATGCCACGTTGATGGCATATTTACGGTTCATGATGCCGTCGCTGGCGTTCTGTGCCGAGCCGGAGACATAGTTCAGGAAATCGGGCAGTTGGATGTCGAACTGCGGATTGATGACTGCCTCGTCGCTCTGCAGATATACTTCGACGGTAGCGGTTGTTGCCTGGCGGTTGAGCACCGACATCTGTACATCCTTGATGGTGATGTCGGTATCTGCCGAAGCCATCGTAAACTGACCAGCGAGCAGAAGGGCTGCTACTGCCCATTTGTCGGCCAGCGTCTTTGAAAATAAATGCTTGATTTTCATATTACTCTTGTTTATTTGTTTTCTTGATGATGGGTGTGCTGTGGCGCCGGCACTGGCGTGTCGGACGCCACGCACACGCTGTGTTGCTTATAAGAGGTCTTAACGAGTTTTACTTCTTGATGACCTTCTTGGTGGAACCGTCGGCATTGCGGATGATGTTGATGCCCTTCTTGACGGCATTCACCATGCGACCACCCAGGTTGTAAATCTTGCCGCTCCAGCTGTCGTTGGTTTCGATGCTCTCGATGCCGGTGGGGTTACCGCCGTTGAACGAGCTGAACTTGGCATAGTTGCCCTTGGCGTCGGTGAAGATGGCGCAGCCGAGCGTGATGTCGCCACCGGTGTAGCCACTGCCTATCTCCACGTCGATGTACATCAGCACACCGCTGCCCTCCTTGATGGCCTCGTTGGCAGCACTCATCAGCAGGATGCGGTCGACACCGTCGGCCTTGCCGCTATAGATGCCGTGGCTGTCGGTGGTGCGGCCTGCTGCGCTCTGGCCTGCCAGCGTCATGCCTGCGGGCAAGACGAGGTCCAGCTGCATGTTGCTGTAGGTGTTCTCGTTGTCCAGCAGCAGGGCCATGCGCACCATGTTGCCCTTGCGGCTAACGGCTGTCAGCGACAGGCTCTCGTTGGTGGTGTCAAGCTCTGCGGTGGCCACAGGGCCGTTGTTGACTGAAGATGCACGTCTCATGTTTTCATCGCCTTCAGGATTGTCGAATAAGATGATGTTCACCAGCTGAGTAGCATCCACCACGGTGATGTCCTCGTCGCCGTTGATGTCGGCAGCACGGAACTTGCTGGAGGCGGGCTCGGGTTTCTCTACGTTACCCACGATGATGTCGATGATCTGCGTGTAGTCGTTGGTGGTCACTGCGCCGTCGGCATTCAGGTCGCCCATCTGGCTCTCCTGCAGGGCGAGTTCAAGGGCGTCGATGCGGCTGCGGATGGCCTGTACCCGCTCGTAGTATCCGGCATGGTTGGCATCTGAGTCAATCTCTTTTTCGAAACCAATCAAATTGCCTTCCTCGTCTAATACGGGTATACGAACCCAGTTGCCGTCTTCGTCTTTAACGTACTTGTCGGGTCTATTAGAGTAGTCGTTCTCATCGTATAAGTCGGTGATGCCTGCATTGATATTGCTGTATTCTGCAAGTAGGGCATTATAAGCATTGGCAGTGAACTTCTCGTTGTTGTTAAGATCGACCAGCGTGGAGTACTTTTGCCGCAGGTATTTCTGAAGTGAAAGTACGTCACCATAGCCGTATCTTATTAGATTAAAGATGTCCTGATATGCGTAGGTGTTCAAGAAGTTGGTGATACTGTTCTCGATAGTCTCCTTGTTGGCCAATTGAGAATCTTCTGTCAACGTGACATCCTGGTATGCATTGTCTGTTGCTCCCTTATCACGGTCGATATACTGGTTCAGTTCGCTTTCGATACCGGGAGTTTCCTCATCACCAAACCGCGTGCCGGCCCATTCGTAGCCCTTTACCTTGTCCAGAGCAGCGTTGATACTTGCGTTCAGCTCGGCAATCTCGGTGGTCAGGCGGGTGTAGGCAGCCTCGTTGGCATCCCACTGTGCCTGATAGGTATTCAGACGTGAGGTAACGGCATCGAGCGTAGTCTGGATGGCGTCCAGCTCGCCGTCGTACTTCTCCTTATAGAAGGCCAGGTTGTCGCTGTTGTCGTCGATGCCCTGCTTCTTGGCGGCAATCTCCTCAGCCATGTAGTCCAGCCACTCCTTGATGGTCTGGGTCTTATTCTGCCCATTGTTGTAACTCGTTTCCATGCTCTTGGCGGTAGCCCAGTCGGCTTTGCCCTCGTAGGCGGCCAGCTCCTTCAGTTCGGCTACACGGTCGTTGAACGCGGCATAGAGTTCGGCGCTTAGCGCAGCATTGTTCTCCTTGGTCAGACGGGCGCGGAGGTCGGCGATGTTGCCCTGAATCTCCAGCAGCTCGCGGGTAGAGGTGTACATGATGTCACGGCTGGTATGGTCTGTGTAGCTGAGAATCTGTATCTTGTTCAGCGTTTCGGTCAGTGCCTCGATCTCTGCTCTGTACTTGGCAGCCTGGTCGGCCTTGTCGATGTCGGCAGCGAAGGTGTTGTACTGCACCTTGATGCTGTCGATGTCGTTGGCGAGCTTCTCCTTGTTATGATTGAAATCGAAGTAGAGATAATTGAAGATGTTTCTTTCTTGACCGTCGGCACCACCTTCTATTCCTATAAGATCATTCACGGCAGTTCCCTGCTCCTTATACCTTAAAGCATTCTGCTCTAAGTTATCAAGTGCAGTGGCAATACTCTGGAAATTGGGTGCATACTTCTCGGCATACTTATACTGGTTGTGCAGTCCGGTGGCAATGGTCAGCTGGGCTCTCACGTCGCCGATGATGTCGAGCATGGCTTCGTAGGCCTGGGTGTTGGCCACGTCGTTGGCAACGGCTGCTTCCACGTTGCCCACGCAGGCGGTAGATTCTGCAAGGAACTGGTTCAGCTTGACCATGATGTCGTTGTAGCTGTTGGGCAGCGTCTGCTCGCCATAGGCGGTGTTCTTGGTCTCCTTGGCGGCCTCTACATTATCGGTGTAAGAAGTGTTGAGTTTCTCCAGGTTGTCGCCCAACAGCGTCTCGCTGACATTCTCAATCTTGGCCTTGGCGTTGGCATACTTTGTGTCGGCCTCTTCAAAGCGCGGGTCGAGATCCTTCTTGGCAGCCTCGTTCTTGTCGGCAGCCAGCATGCTGTCGAAGTTCTCGTCCAGTTGGGCAAAGATGGCCTCCACCTCGCTGAGGTTGGGTTCTGTGGCAGCTTTGTCGCCGGCCTCGACGAGCGTCTCGATGTCCTTGAAGGCATCCTTCTGAGCTGCCTCGCTGTAGCTGCTAATGTCACTCTTGGCACTGGTGAGCTTGAGGTTGAAATTCGTCTTGTTGCTGTCCCACCAGCCTTTGATGATGTCTGTAATCTGCTTCTGGAATGCTTCCTGAGCGTCGGTAATCTGCTTCTGCAGGCCCAGGGCATCGGCCACGTACTGGTTTTCTTCGTCGAAGAGCGTCGGGCTTGTGGTTTCGCTATAGACCTTCTTGACGTTGTCCTCGAAGTCCTTGATCTGCTTGGCCATGTCCTCGTCGTAGAGCACCTTGTCGATGGTGGTCTGTGCCTGAGAGTTAATCTGCTCGTTTAGGCTCTCGTTGCTGCCACGGTTCGAGTTGCGGTAGTCGATGGCAGCCTTGTAGGCCTGCTTCAGAATGTCGATGGCCTTGAGGGCGTTGTCATAGCGAGTGGCATTGTCGGCAGCAATCTGCTTGTTGTAGCCTTCGGTCTGCTGTGCCTTGATGTCGTTAATCTTGTTCTTCAGGGCATCGAAATCGTAGGCGTTGGCCACGGCAGTGCCGCTCTTGTAGTTGCTCTCTACGCTGGCATCTCCGGTCTGGGCCTGGTCGATGGTCTTCTTCACCTCGTCGAGCAGAGCCAGATAGTTGTCGCGAGTGGTAGAAGCGTCGGTAGCGGCAATGGTCACGTAGGTGTCGTTCCACAGCGTGCTGGTCTCCTCCAGGGCCTTCTTCTGTGCGGTGTACTTCTCCAAGTTGGCTTTTGCGTCGTTCTGTACAGCTTCAATCTTGGCCTTCAGGGCCTTCAGCTCGCTGATGTAGCCTGCCTGGTCTTTCACGGCAGTACGGGCCTTGAGGCTGTTGAACATGCGCAGGCGGATGGCTGCCAGTTCATCGTTCTCATAGCTGTTAAGCAGGTCGGTGTAGTAAGCCTCGGCTTCGGCTCCAGTTGCTGTTCCGAGGTCTTTTCTGGCCGCAGTGAAGGCAGCAGTCAACTGGGTGTCGTTAACACCGTTCGTGGTGCCTACGTCATTCTTTCCGTTAGAGCGGATATGACGGTAGCCGTACCAGTTGGTCTGTTCGGTTTCTGCCGTAGCACGGATATTGTCAACGGCAGCCTTGATGTCGGCAATAGTGTATGTCTTAGCCTTGTCGCCCTCGCCAACGGTGATGGAACCGTTGTTCCACTGCTCGGCCAGTGTCTCAGCGGCGTATGCTGCCTCGATGGCGTTGCGCAGAGCGGTGGTGTCGGCAAGCATCTCACTCCTCAAGGTGGGATAGTCTTTCTCAAGCTCCGTGCGGTAGAGCACGAAGTCGTTGGCTTCGTAAATGGTCTGTTTTGCATTGCCGGAGAACGTGCCGTCAGCCTTGATAATCAGGTTTACGCTGGCGTCGTCCTTCAGCTTGTCGGCGATGTATGTCTTCAGCGAGGCCATCTCCTTGTTGACGGCGGCATACTTGGTCTTGTTGCCTGCAACAGACTTCGCGATATCGGGAGCACTGGCTTCCAGGTCAGCCTGCTGCTTGCTCAGAGCCTCGAATGCCTTCTGGCTCTCGGTGAAGTCCTGCGTGTTGTCGTGGAAGGTCAGCGACTTGATCTGGATGGTGTGCCAGTTGGTGCCGGCCTTGACCTTCTTCAAGCCCATCTCCAGTGTGCCGTCGCTTACCAGGGCGGTGAGCTTATAGGTGTTCAGCGTGTAATTGGTGGTCACGGTGACAGGATTCTCGGCATCGTTGGCATAAACCAGGGCAATGTCTGTCTTGCCGTTGTTGGGGTTGCCGGCAGACTGGTCAACAGCCGATGCGTAAACCTCCACTTCGTACACACCATTGGCCAATCCTGTCAGCTTCTGGGTCAGCACTATGCCAATCTGGTCGTTCTTTGAAGCGTCACACCACTGCTCTACCATTGTCACACCATCCAACGTTGTGGTACGTGCTTCAGGACCTTCGTGGGCAATGTCAACCGTAGGCCAGCTGGCAGCAGTAGTTCCCACCTTCTCGGTGTTGTCAACCAGAGCTACGCTTGTCGGCACAACGGCATTGTTGGCCGTCTGCAACGTGCCGATAGCTGTCTTGATTTCGTTTTCAGCCTTGGTGACATCGCCGTCGGCCTGGCCGCGCAGCCCCAGGGTCGATGTGGCTTGACCGAGCTTGTATTCTGTTTCGAATTTGCTGATGCTTTCGTTCAGCGCGTTGATGCCTTTGGTCAGGTTGCTCTTTGAGGTCGTGTTGGCGGCAACCTTCTCTGCCACCACTTTTGCAACAGCTTCCAGCTGGTCCTGCTTGACCGTGAGGAGGGTGATGCTCTTGCCGCTGGTCAGGATGGCTGCGGGAGCGTCTTCGCTGGTCTTGTCGATGGCCCCAACGGTAGCCTTCTCTGCGGCAACGGCAGCCTCGATGGCTGTCTCTAATTCGGCAAATGCCTGATAGTCGGCACCCAGCATGGTGGCTTCAGTAGTGGCATAGTCGGTCTTGAACGCGGCAATGCGGCTCTCCAGGTCGGCAATGCCACCATTCAGACCGTCAATGTCGTAGGCGTTCATTGCGGCATATTTCTGCTCCAGCAGTTTCTCGATGTCAGCCTCGATGCCGGTGTTCTCGTCGTCGTTCTTGTCGATAGTCAATATGGCCTTCCAGTGCTCTTCGCCTCCCAGCTTGAAAGCAGCATCGATGGCGGCCTGGATGTCGTTGATTTCCTTGAGCAGCTTGTCGAACTCGGTCTTGAAGTCGTACTTCTCATCGTTGTAGATGGGCAGGTTCTCGAACTCGGCGCGAGCATCTTCCAGACTCTTCTTGTATGTCGCAATGCATTCCTGTAGCTCGTCGTAGTATTCAACGGCCTTTACGGCCTCTTCCAGATAGGCGGCTGTCTCTTTTTCCACCTCTTCGCTGAGGGCCTTCAGATTGTTGTTGTAATCTACGGCCTTTCCTTCCTTGTAAGCCTTGGCAGCGTCCTCTTTCAGCGTGTTGATGTCTTTCTGGACATCCTCCAGATACTGGGTGTAGTATTCGCCGTCGCCTTTATACTTGCCGTCCTTCGATGTGGCCTTAGCCACTTCTGCCTTGGCCTCGTCGAAAGCTTTCTGCAGCTCGGCAATCATGGCAATCGTCGATTCGTTGGCCTCGAACTCGTTGTTGGCGGTGGTCACCTTCGCGCTGACGGCGTCGATCTTGCCCTGGGCAGCTGTCACGTCAGCACTGATGTTGAGGGTCAACTGTTCGGCCGTGTTCTGCACAGCCTTCACCTTGGTGTCGATGGCGTCAATGGCCTTCTGGGCCTCAGCCTTCTCTGCGGCCAGCTTGCCGTCGGCATCAGCCCCTTCGGTAATTACCACTTTGCCGATGTTCGTGTTCAGCACGGCCACCTGGTCGGCAAGGGCTTTGTAGGCAGCCTTGTTGGCCTCGGCCTGTGTGGTATATTTGCTCTTAATGTCGTTGATTTCCTTTTCGGTAGGTATGGCAGCCATGTTGGTGGCTTCGTCGGCAACGGCGGTGCCGGCTTGCTTGGAGCTATAGCTCTTCTTGATGGCTTCGGTAATCTTGGCATCGATGTCCTTCAGCTCGTCCTGTGCGTCGGGCAGCAGGTAGGCAGCCTCGGCTACCAAGGCGGCATTGATATCGGTAGAGGCCTGCGAGAAGAGGGTCTTGATGGCCGTGATGGCATCGTTCACCCTGTTGTAAGCCTGATTGTTCCAATAGGCATCCTCGCTGGCTTTTGAGCTGTTGGCCAGCTGGTCAATCTCGTCTTCGATGGTGCTGTTGGCTTCTTCGGAGCCAACATTGTACAGCTTGTACTTGGTATAGTCGTCGTAGTTGTCTTTGATGTCCTCAACCTTCTTGAGTATCGCATCGGCTGTCTTGACATCGTCCTCTTTGGCTTCATAGCTATAGCCATTGATGGTGTTCTTCAAAGTGGTAGCGAGGCTCGTCAGCGAGTTCTTGGCCACACTGAAGTCGAACTGCAGGTTCAGCAGCGGAGAACCTACCGTAAACTCAGAACCGGAGACACCCGCACCGCTGCTGGTAACCTTCAGGGTGACCTCTGTTTCTGCCTTTAGCTCGAAGTTTATAGTCACGCTCTGATTCGTTCCGGCAGTGACATTAGCCGATTCACCTCCGATTTCGACCTTGACGTCGTAAACCTTGGAAGTGAGCGAACTCGTAAAGGTGTACTTGCCCGGCTGCAGCTTGCCAGCCTTCACCTCGAGTGCATTACCGTCAGTACTCGCATAAGAAGTATTCAGCTTGACAGCTTCTACACCAGCCGCATTGACGGTGACAGGGATTGCTCCCAATGCCATAAATGAGTAAACAAACTCTTTTCTCATAACTTTTTCAGTTTTAGTTTATAATAATAATTTTATTCTCATTGCACGGTGAAAAGCCTATAATGCCCTCCACATCATTACATATTTGGCTGCAAAAATAGAATAAAATTGTGATTCGTCAATAAGTGTTAACGAGGTTAATCGCGAAACCTATAATTATTTTCGTGAATTTCCGAAAAAGGGTAAAACAGACACTTATCGAGCTGGGGAAATCTTGGACTGAGTGCTTTGTGCGTGTGGCAAGAGTGGCGGGCTTACACCCTATATTATAATAAGGTAGGACTTACTGCTCGTCGGTCAGAAGGCGGTTGTGGTAGTCGTCGATCAGGGCACGTAAGACGGGCTTTGAAATGTGGAGGGGTATGTTGTTGCCGTGGTCGTCGCTAAGATAGAGCAAGTCCTTGGTGGTGCTGATGCGGAAGATGCGCCGGACATTGACGATGTACTTGCGACCCAGTCGGATGAAGAAGATGCTGATGTCCGGCTTGCGGTCGATGAAGTCCTGCACCTTGGAAAGGCCGAAGGGGACATTGAAGTGGGTGCCGTTGGCATAGTAAACTTTGCTGTAGTGGTCGTCGGCCTGGAAGTAGAGCAGTTGCCTCAGGTCTATCATGTACAACTCGTCGTAAGCTTCTAAACACAGGGTCTCGTTCATGATGGCATTTTTCTGTGCGCTCTGCTTGCCCTGCGAGTGCTTTTGTTAGTCGGGGTTTGAGGAAATAGTATATACCAATGAAAAAGCGGGGCAATCCACTTGTCTATGCTCGCTTTACCACCCGAGGCCTTCGCATTGCCCATCAGTCACAAAACGAGCAATGCAGAAGCCCCGAATGTATATCGGGTTTAATCACCATGACTGGTAATTAAACGATATAACACATTCAACGCATCTACGATTGCTTTGCTTCTGGTGACCGTAGTAGGGAAGTTGCGAAGTTCCGGGTGATCAGCCTTAACAAAGCGCAGGTAAACGCTTCCTCAAAAATATATAGTCGTTCCCGCCCTTAGCTTCTGCATGTTGGTTGCCCTCCTTGTTTTGGTTCAGACAGGTTGACGGTGCAAAGTTAATAAAAATTATGGAAAAACGCGCAAAAGAAAATGAAAAAAATTGCGCAATTTCTTGTAAATTTCCATCACGCCGTCACAAATGTGTGTAAGGCGCTGTGTAGTAATGGTATAGAAAGTGACTTAAAAAAATGAGCGCAAGACATGAGTGCCTAAAAATGGATTCGCTCATAGATAGAAGATGGCTTCCGGCCCCATGCAGAAGAGCAGGTCAAGGATGCTGAGGTTGGGCTGGAAGCCGTGCTTGTGCTGAAACACCTGCCAGTAGGCTTTCGGTTGGAAGTCGGAGTCGAAGAGGGGGTGCTTGGCATGGATGACATCGCGATAATCGGCGTAGGACGGCACCGGTTTCTCGTCCGACGAAGGGTGATGTGGCATGAATGCCGAACTGTGGACGACCGTCGGCCGGATGTCCAGCAGTTCACACATTTTTTCGCGGATGGCCTCGTTGAAATCTATCAAAAACTCGTATTTCTGCTCAAAGAACGGTCGGATGTCGTCTTGATAGTAGTCGAAGAACGGGCTCTCGCTGTAGGCCGAATGCAGGGCGTTCCAGTGTATGCGCCGCCATTGGTTATGGTCGCTGATGCGTAGGTCTTTGGTGATGGCCGTGGCGTGGTGGCCGTCGGGCGACGGGTGCTCTACGGGAACGGTCAGTGCCTGTAGCCCGTTGGCGGTGGCTATGATGCAGCGGTTGCGGTAGGTCTGCTTCTGGTACGAGTCGTACTGCTCGACGATGCAACGGTCGTAGCGGTATAGCTTCTGATACCACTGTACAGGACCGAAGTAGGTGGTTTGCAGCAGGGCGGTGGTCATTGCGGCATGGTGTGGCGTTGCGGTCTGGAGGGTCATTGCAGCCTGATTTGTTTGCGGTTGAAGACGACGCCCACCACGCGCCCGATGATATGGCTTTCGGGTATGAACCCTAAGTGGCGCGAGTCGGCGGGGTTCGACGCGTTGAGAGGCTCCAGCCAGTAGTAGTCGGCTTTGGCACAGTTCATCAGTCCCGGCACGGTGACGGTGCCCTCCACCGTGCGTATGGTGTCGCCGGGTGTGGCGGCGCAGCGAGCTATCATCAGTCCCGAGGGCTTGCCGTCGGGAGCGATGAATGCCACGATGTCGCCCCGCCGTACCGGGCTGCGCATCAGCCGGCTGTACGGCAGCAGGCCGTTGCCCGCTATGCGCAGACCATAGCTGCAGCGGTTCACCAGCAGATGGTCGCCGGGGTTGAAGAGCGGGGCCAGCGCGTTGCCGTCCACCGTATGCACTGAGAAGGCGAGGGCACGGATGGCCAGCATCAGCAACAATGCCAATGTCAGTGCCATCACGCTTTTCGCCCAGTTAGCCATATCCTGACGCTACTTGATATCGTCCACAAAGCGGAACAGACGGTTCCAACGGATGCCGGCGAAGCCGCTGCGGTCGGGGTCGGAGCTCCACCAGATGAAGATGGGCTTGCCCACGATGTGGTCTTCGGGTACGAAGCCCCAGTAGCGCGAGTCGAGCGAGTTGTGGCGGTTGTCGCCCTGCATCCAGTAGTAGTCCATCTTGAACGTGTACTTCGTCGCTGGCTTGTCGTTGATGAATATCTTGCCGTCGCGCACCTCCAGCTTGTTGCCCTCGTAGGTGCGGATGGGCCGTTCGTAGATGGGCAGGTTGCGCAGCGTCAGTTCGATGGACTCGCCCTTTTTCGGAATCCATACGGGGCCGTAGTTGTCGCGCGTCCAGTGCAGGTTGCCGTTCAGCGGATAGATGTCCTGGTCGGTGGCCTCGGTGTTCAGCGTGATGCTCTCCACCAGGTCTTTGCGCTTCTTCAGCTCCCTGATGGCACGGTTGGTCAGCGGCATGTACCCTTGCGTGTTGAGGCTCATCAGGTCTTCCATGGTGATGCCCAGCTCTTTCATCAGCTCGTCGCTCAGCCGGTCTTTCAGCTTGACGTGGTAGGTATATTGCACGTTGTCGGGCTCTTTGTTCTTCTTGCCGTCCAGATAGATGATACGGTCTTTGATCTGCAGCGTCTGTCCGGGCAGTCCTACGCAGCGCTTCACATAGTTCTCGCGGCGGTCGGTGGGCCGGGTGTCTATCATGCCGTACTCCTGCTGGTTCTGCACGATGGCCTGTCGGCCGGCCTGGTAGATGGTCTGGAAGTACAGGGGCAGCTGTTCCTGCGACAGCGAGTCGGGGTTAGGTCGCTCGGGATATATCTGGTAGCCCATCTGATAGCACATCTGGTAGAAGTCGTAGGCCTGATAGCGCGGGTCGCTGCAGATGGTGTCGCCGGCAGGATAGTTGAACACCACGATGTCGTTCAGCTGCACACGGCCAAGGCCTTTTACGCGACGGTAGTCCCAGTGCGGCCACTCGATGTACGACTTGCACTCGAACAGCGGCAGCGTGTGTTGCGTGAGCGGCATGGTGAGCGGTGTCTCGGGAATGCGCGGGCCATAGCTCACCTTGCTGACGAAGAGGTAGTCGCCCGTGAGCAGGCTCTTCTCCAGCGACGACGAGGGTATGACGTAATTCTGGAAGAAGAACAGGTTGATGAAATAGACGGCCACGAGGGCAAAAACCAGTGCATCGACCCACGACATGACGAACTTGACTGGGCCTTCGGCTTCCTTCCACCATTGCCATTTGATTTTCTTCGTGATATATACGTCGTAGATGAACGGCACGACCAGCAGCCCCCACCACGACTTGACCCAGTAGAGGAACAGCAGGTAGCACACCAGCACAGCGATGAACTTAACCCACTGTAGCTTCATATTCAATGGTTGTTTTTTCTCCATAATATTTTTCTGGATTTTCTAGTCTTCCCAGTCTTTCTAGTTAAAACTTAAACATGTCACTGATGGTCAGTAGGCCCTCATGCTCCTTGGTGTACTCGGCGGCCAGCACGGCCCCGAGGGCAAAGCCCTGGCGCGAGTGGGCATCGTGGGTGATGGTGATGATGTCGGCCTCAGAGTCGTAGCGCACGGTATGGATGCCGGCCACCTCGCCGCGACGGATATGGTCAATGCGCAGCAGCTTCGGGTCGGTGGTGTCCTCGGCCCACCCCTCCTTGCGGTCGATGTGCTGCAGGATGCCCTCGGCCAGCGTGATGGCGGTCCCCGACGGGTGGTCAAGCTTGTGTACGTGATGGGTCTCTTCCATCTCCACGTCATACTGCGGGAACTGGTTCATGATCTTGGCCAGATATTGGTTGACGGCCGAGAAGATGGCCACGCCGATGGAGAAGTTAGAGGCCCAGAACAGCGTCTTGCCCTCTGCCGTACAGGCTTGCTTCACGTCATCGCCGTGCTCTTTCATCCAGCCCGTAGAGCCGCTGACCACCTTCACTCCTGCTGCCCAGGCCTTCAGGTAGTTGCCGTAGGCTGCCTGCGGAGCCGTAAACTCTATCGCCACGTCGGCACTCTTGAAGGCCTCGCTGTCGAAGTCTTCCTGGTTGTCGATGTCGATAATACTCACAATCTCATGACCACGGCCGAGGGCTATCTGTTCGATCATCTTGCCCATCTTGCCGTAGCCGATTAAAGCTATTTTCATAATGTTCGCGTATTAATACGGTGCAAAGTTACGAAAAAGTTTGCCGCATAGGGTTAAAAACGGCATAAAATCGTAGTTAAATAATCATAACGGCAGTAGTGCAGCCTCTTTTTGTTTCTTTGCAACGAGGGCAGGTCGGCATTATAGCTGCACGTCGGCAAGAATCTTGCCGGTGGCGCCGGTCATCTGCTTGACGAAAACTCCCGACTTCTCGCCCAGCTGTGCCATCACTTCAGGATGGTCTTCAAAGCCCTGCATGATGCGCCGGAAGTCGTCGGCACAGCCTATCTCCATGCCGCCACCACACAGCTTCAGGCCCTGTGCCTCCTGGAATCGCTCGTTGTTGGGTCCGAAGATGACGGGCACGTCCCATACGGCAGCTTCCAGCGTGTTGTGGATGCCTACGCCGAAGCCCCCGCCAACGTAGGTGACATCGGCATAATGGTAGATGCTGCTCAGCAGTCCGAAGCAGTCGATGATGAGTACGTCGTATTGGCTGAGTGCCGACGGGTCGGCATTGAGCATGGTGTCGCTCGCTGCCCGGCTGTAGCGCATCACCTTGCGCCCCTGTAGCTTCGCTTCTATCTGCTGCAGGTGGTCTTCGCCGATGACGTGTGGCGCAATGATGAGCTTCCATGCGGGGTGCTCGTTGAACCAGGGAATGAAAATGTCCTCGTCGGGTTGCCAGCTGCTGCCGGCGACAAAAGCTTTCTTGCCGTCCACGAAGGACTCGACGAGGGGCAGCTGCTTGGCGGCTGCCTTGATTTGCAGCACGCGGTCGAACCGGGTGTCGCCCACCACGCTGACATCGGTGATGCCGATGCCGGAAAGCAGCCGACGGCTCTCTTCGTTCTGTACATAGAAATGGGTGAAGCACTTCAGCACATGGGCATACTGCCGCCCATACCAGCGGAAGAAAATCTGTCCGGGCCGGAAGATGCTGCTGACCGAATAGACGGGTACGCCACGATGGTGCAGAATGTGCAGGTAGTTGTACCAGAACTCGTACTTGATGAAGAAGGCCATCACCGGGCGGATGGTACGCAGGAAGCGGCGGGCATTGGTGACGGTGTCAATCGGCAGGTAGCAGATGATGTCGGCTCCTTCATAGTTCTTGCGCACCTCATAGCCCGAGGGCGAGAAGAACGTGAGCAGAATCTTGTATTCCGGATGGTCGCGGCGCAGCTGTTCCATCAGCGGACGGCCCTGCTCGAACTCGCCCAGCGATGCGGCATGGAACCAGACGTAGCGAGCCTGCGGGTCAACCTGCTGGCGTAACAGGCTGACGGCTTCACGCTCGCCGCGCCACATCTTGCGCACCTTTTCGCTGAACAGGCTCGCTATGGCTACGCCAAGGAGGTAGAGATACATGCCGAGATTGTACATATTTTTATGATGTTTCGGTGTTTCGGTGTTTCGGAATTACGGTATTCCGGTGTTTCGGTATTCCGATGTTTCGATGTTTTGGGGTAACGCCTGCTTTATTTCAACGTCTCAATGGCGCGCTTCATGCGCCGGATGGTCTCTTCCTTGCCGAGGAAGGCCGAGATGTCAAACATGCCGGGGCCTTTGCCCTCGCCGACGAGCGTCAGTCGCCAGGCATTCATGATGTTGCCCAGCTTGTAGCCCTTCTCTTCTATCCAGGCATGCACGATGCGCTCCTGGTTCTCTAACGAGAAGTCGTCGATAGCCTCCAGGACGCCAATCAGCTCGGTCAGCTGCTGTGCGCTGTCTTCCTTCCAGCGCTTCTTGGCCGTCTTCTCGTCGTATGCCGTGGGAGCCTCGAAGAAGAACGAGCACAGCGGCCACAACTCGTGGACGAAGCTGACGCGGTCTTTCATCATGCGGGTGACAGCCAGGATGCGCTCCGACGTCTCCTGCGGACAGTGCTCCTTGACGATAGGCTCGAAGAGAGCGGCTATCTCCTCGTTCGACTTCTTCAGGATATACTCGTGGTTGAACCAGATGGCTTTCTCATAGGCAAACTTGGCACCGGCCTTCGAGCACTTCGTGATGTCGAACAGCGGCACCAGTTCGTCGAGGGTGAACAGCTCCTGCTCCGTGCCGGGATTCCAGCCCAGAAGGGCGAGGAAGTTGATGACGGCCTCGGGGAAGTAGCCGTCCTCACGATAGCCGCGAGAGACGTCGCCCGTCTTGGGGTCGGTCCAGCGCAGCGGGAAGACGGGGAATCCTAAACGGTCGCCGTCGCGCTTGCTGAGCTTGCCTTTGCCGTCGGGCTTGAGCAGCAGCGGCAGGTGGGCAAACTGTGGCATGGTGTCTTCCCAACCGAAGGCGCGGTAGAGCATGACATGCAGGGGGGCTGACGGCAGCCACTCCTCGCCACGGATGACGTGGGAAATCTCCATCAGGTGGTCATCGACGATGTTGGCCAGATGGTAGGTGGGCAACTCGTCGGCACTCTTGTAGAGCACCTTGTCGTCGCAGATGTCGCTCTTCACGCGCACCTCACCGCGAATCAGGTCGTTGACCACGATTTCCTGGCCGGGCTCTACCTTGAAGCGCACCACATACTGATGGCCCGAAGCTATCAGTGACTTCACTTCCTCCTCGGGAAGGGTCAGCGAGTTGCGCATCTGCTGGCGGGTATGGCAGTCATACTGGAAATTCTGTATCTCCTGGCGCTTCTGCTCCAGCTCCTGCGGCGTGTCGAAGGCGATATATGCCTTGCCGTTGTCTAACAGCTGCTGCACATACTGCTTATAGATGGCACGGCGCTCCGACTGGCGGTAGGGGCCCTTGTCGCCACCGTAGGAGACACCCTCGTCGAAATGGATGCCTAACCACTTGAACGACTCAATGATATACTCTTCGGCACCGGGCACGAAACGCGTGGAGTCGGTGTCTTCGATGCGGAACACCAGGTCGCCGCCGTGCTGGCGGGCAAACAGGTAATTATACAATGCTGTACGGACACCGCCAATGTGCAGCGCTCCCGTAGGACTTGGTGCAAAACGCACCCTTACTCTTCTATCTGGCATATAGTAAAACTGCTTTTTCGTTGTAATTTTCTGCAAAAGTACGCATTTTTTTTGATATTATGGTTTTTTTTTCGTATTTTCGCACTTTAAAAGTAATTATCAGTAGAAAATGAGCAGTTTTAACATCAAAGATAACCAAAGTTTGCGCGATATTCTGATTCGTGCTGCACTGGTCATCGTCACCGTCACCGCCATCGTGTGGTCGATGCCGCGCGACAACCGCAGCTACTTCCATGTGGAGCAGGGCAAGCCATGGAAGTATGCCGACTTCACGGCTCCCTACGACTTCCCCATCTACAAGTCGAAGAAGGCCATTAGCGAGGAGCGCGACAGCGTGATGCGGCTCTATGAACCTTACTATAAATATAATAAGGAGGTGGAGCTGAACGTCGTGCGGAAGTTCGCCACCGACTATGCCGACGGCATTCCCGGCTTGCCGTCCGATTTCACGGCCATCATCAGCAACCGGCTGCGCAGCATCTACCAGCAGGGTGTGATGGATGCCAAGGAGTATGACGAGCTGCATCGCGACACGACGCAGATGATACGTGTGGTCAGCGGCAAGCAGGCCAGCAGCGTGTCCATCCAAGAGGTCTATTCGCCCAAGACGGCCTACAACCAGCTGTTCCGTGAAGCCAAGCTGGCCGAGCACCGCGCACAGCTGCAGAAGTGTAACCTCAATTCGTACATCCTGCCCAACCTGATCTACGACCGCGACCGCAGTGAGTCGAGCAAGAACGACCTGCTGTCAAGCATCGCGCTGGCCAGCGGTGTGGTGCAGAAGGGACAGAAGATTGTGGATAGGGGCGAGATAGTGACCGACAAGACATACCGCATCATTGAGTCGTTCAAGCGCGAGAACGAGGTGCGCAACGAGGATGTCAAGCAGAACCAGATGTCGCTCTTCGGACAGATCCTGTACATTGCCATCCTCATCACCGCCTTCACCATCTATCTGAGCCTCTACCGCAAGGACTACTTCGAGAAGTTGCGCAGCATCACCATGCTCTATGCACTCATCTTGATTTTTGCACTGCTGACGGCTCTCTTCATGCGCAACACGTTCATACATGTCTATATCCTGCCATACGCCATGGTGCCCATCTTCATACGTGTGTTCATGGATTCGCGCACGGCCTTCATGTCCCACATCACCATGGTACTGGTGTGCGCCGTCATGCTGCAGCATCCCTTCGAGTTTGTGGTCATCGAGACCGTGGCGGGACTGGTGGCCATCACGTCGCTGCGCGAGCTGTCGCAGCGCTCACAGATATTCAAGTCGGCCATCTTCATCACACTGGCGTGCATGGCTGCCAACCTGGCCTTCGACTGGATGCAGATGAACGCCCTCTCGCAGATAGACTATAGCACGTACAACTATCTTATTGCCAACGGTATAGCACTGCTCTTCGCCTACCCGTTGCTCTATCTGATAGAAAAGACCTTCGGTTTCACCAGCGACATTACGCTGATAGAACTGTCGAACACGAACAACGAGTTGCTGCGGCGCATGAGCGAGGTGGCCCCCGGCACCTTCAACCACTCCATACAGGTGGCCAATCTGGCCGGCGAGATAGCCAACAAGATAGGTGCCAAGGCGCAGCTGGTGCGTACGGGTGCCCTCTACCATGACATCGGCAAGCTGTCGAATCCCATCTACTTTACCGAGAACCAGTCGGGCATCAATCCCCACGAGACGCTGTCGGATATCGAGTCGGCACAGATTATCATCAGCCACGTCACCGAGGGTCTGAAGATGGCCGACAAGTATAACCTGCCTACCGTCATTCGCCATTTCATTGCCACCCACCACGGACTGGGCAAGGCCAAGTTCTTCTATATACACTATCACAACGAGCATCCTGACGAGCCCGTCGATGACCTGCTGTTCACCTATCCCGGTCCGAACCCCTTCACCCGCGAACAGGCTATCTTGATGATGGCCGACACGGTGGAGGCTGCCTCGCGGTCGCTGCCCGACTATACCGAGCAAAGCATACGCAGTCTGGTGGAGCGGCTCATCGACACGCAGGTGGCTGAGGGCTACTTCCGCGAGTGTCCCATCACGTTCCGTGACATACAGTATGCCAAGACGGTGCTCATCGAGAAACTGAAGACCATCTATCATACCCGCGTGAGCTATCCTACGGAGAAGAAGCAGTGATGCCGCGACGGGGTATCGCAGCGTGGCTGACGTATGTGCATACCGCTGTTTGCGGGCACAGGTTTATGCACACTTCGGCACATTTGTGCAGGAAGTGTGCATGTTTTAGTTAATATGCGTTAATTCTTTATGCACTTTGAAAGCTCTTTTGTGCAATAAGCTTACCTTTGCAGCCGTTTTTAGCAAAATAAGTTTAAAAGTGATGAAAAAGAATTTACTTTCGTTAGTTGTTTTCACGATGACATCGGTGAGCGCCATGGCTGGCGGTATCCTCACCAACACCAACCAGAGCATTCAGTTCTTGAAGAACCCCGCACGCGATGCCGCCATCGGCCTCGACGGCGTGTATAGCAATCCTGCCGGTGTGGCTTTCATGCCCGAGGGATTCCATATTGCTTTCAACTGGCAGTACGCCCACCAGACCCGTACGATCACTTCTACCAATCCTGCCTTCGCATTAGGCAAGAAGAACAACGGCTCGCCCGTTAAGTCGTTCGAGGGTGTGGCCGATGCCCCCTTCCTGCCCTCGCTGCAGGGTGCCTATAATAAAGGCAACTGGAGCATTCAGCTCAACCTGTCGGTGCCCGGCGGTGGCGGCTCGTGCGAGTTTGCCGACGGTCTGGGTTCGTTTGAGAGCGTGGTAGGCAACATTGCCGGCATGCTCAGACCGTTAGGTGCCGAGGGCTACGACATGACGGGCTATATGAAAGGCCGTCAGTATTATTTCGGCGTACAGCTGGGCGTGGCTTATAAGATTACGCCCAACCTGTCGGTCTATGGTGGTCTGCGCATGCTTTACGGCGATGCCACCTACAAGGCCAAGCTGAGCAATATCATGGTGAAGACCGGCGAGGGATATGTCGATTTCGGCGACTTCCTGCAGGGGGCTACCACTACCATTACCAACGGACTGGACAGGGTCAATGCCGGTATCGCCCAGTATGAGGCTGCCGATGTTCCGGTGCCTGCCGAGCTGATGGCCCAGCGGGCCCAGCTGGAGGGTTCGAAGAACAGCGTGACGCAGCTGCAGAAATACTCGTCGGGTGTGAACCTGATTTGCAACCAGGATGGTGTGGGCTTTGCTCCCGTCATTGGAGTGGACTATAAGCTGAACAACTTCAACTTCTCAGCCAAGTATGAGTTCAAGACCCAGATTCGCATGAAAAACGAATCGACCGTCGATCAGGCCAGCGAGATAGCTGCCGTGAATAAGTTCCGTGACGGCGAGAAGGTGAACGAGGATGCTCCCGCCCTGCTGACCATCGGTGCGCAGTGGAAACCCATCGATGACGTGAGCATCAACGTGGGCTGGCACCATTATTTTGACAAGCAGGCTTCGTGGTATAATGACACACAAGAGTTGTTGAGCCACAACACCAATGAGTATCTGGCCGGTGTCGAGTGGGATATCACCAAGAAACTGAATGTTTCGCTCGGCGGTCAGCTGACCCGCTACGGACTGACTGATGAGTACATGAGCGACATGTCGTTTGTCACCAACAGCTATAGCATAGGTTTCGGCTTCAACTACAAGGTGAAGGAGAACATCATGCTGTCGGCTGCCTACTTCCAGACGATGTACGACAACTACGACCGTAACAACTATCCCACGGCAGGGGTCAGCGACTCGTTCACCCGCACCAACCGCGTGTTAGGCTTGGGAGTACAGGTGGACTTCTAAGCCTACAGCGGATCCACGTCGTAATATACTTGCAGTGACGAGTAGCGCTTGTCGGCAGTCATCTGCTGTTGCACCATCAGCAGACACTGCCGCACGCGCTTCATGTCGATGCCGAGCTCCAGTTTCAGCATCAGCTTGCGAATGTTCTGCTGCTTCACCTTCGCCACGGCAGGCTTGTCGGGACCCAGCACACGGTCGGCAAACAGCTGCCGCAGCCGCGCACCCATCTCTATGGCCGCCGTCTGCACTGTCTGATCTTGCCGGTGCTTCAGGAACACATAGACGAGACGGTAGTACGGCGGGTATCGGAAAGCCTGCCGCTCGGCTATCAGGTCGCGGTATAGCGCGCCATAGTCGTTGCGCACCACCTGCTGGACGACGGGCACTTGCGGATTCTTGGTCTGTAGGATTACCAGCCCCCGGCGGTTCTTACGCCCGGCTCGTCCGCTCACCTGCGACATCATCATGAAGGCATGCTCGTAGGCCCGGAAGTCGGGGAAGTTCAGCATGCTGTCGCACCCGATGATGCCCACCACTGACACACGGTCGAAGTCGAGCCCCTTGGATATCATCTGCGTACCAATGAGTATGTTCGTACGCCCCGCAGAGAAGTCGCTGATGATGCGCTCGTAGGCGTTGCGTGTGCGGGTGGTGTCGAGGTCCATGCGTGCCACACGGGCATCGGGGAACACCTCATGCACCTGCTCCTCTATCTTTTCCGTACCGTAGCCGCGTGTGCGCAGGTCGGTAGAGCCGCAGCACGGACACTCCGTGGGCACACGGTAGGTGTAGCCGCAGTAGTGGCACGTCAGCTGCTGCATCTGCCGGTGCAGCGTCAGACTGACGTCGCAGTGCTGACAGTGGGGCACCCACCCGCACTGTCGGCACTCAATCATCGGCGCAAAGCCTCGGCGGTTCTGGAACAGGATGGCCTGCTCGCCGCGCTCCAGGGCTTCGCGCACGCGTGTTAACAATAGTGGTGAGAACGGTCCGGCCATCATCTTGCGCCGGCTGAGGTCGGCGGTATCTACCACCTGTATCTCCGGCATCTCGATGCCTTGGTATCGCTCCGTCAGCTCTACCAGTCCGTATTTTCCTGTCTTGGCGTTATAGTAGCTCTCCATCGACGGGGTGGCCGTGCCCAAGAGCACCCTTGGCTCGTTTCCGCCTTTCGTCTGCTGTGCCATGATGATGGCGGCACTGCGTGCATGGTATCGCGGGGCAGGGTCTTGCTGCTTGTAGCTCGTCTCGTGTTCTTCGTCGATGATGATGAGGCCTAACCGCTGGAACGGCAGGAACACTGCCGAGCGTGCGCCGAGTATGATGTCGTAGGGATTGTCCGACAGCTGCTTCTGCCATATCTCCACACGCTCGGCATCCGAATAGCGCGAATGGTAGATGCCCAGCCGGTTGCCGAAGACGCGCAGCAGGCGTTGCATCATCTGTACCGTCAGTGCTATCTCGGGCATGAGGAAGAGCACCTGCTCCTTCCGCTCCAGCGCACGCTGTATCAGCTGGATGTATATCTCCGTCTTGCCGCTCGATGTCACACCGTGCAGCAGCGTCACCCTGTGCTTGAGCATCGACATCAGGATAGCGTTGTAAGCCTCTTGCTGGGCCGCGCTGAGTGGCTTCACCAGTTCGGGGTGGTATTCCCCACCGTGGTTCAGTCGCCCTACTTCTACCTCGTAGGTTTCCAGCAGCTGTCGCTTCTCCAACTGTTTGATGGTCTCTGCCGATGCACCGCTGACGTTCATCAGTTCCTCGCGGGTCACCTCCTCCGGCTGGACGCCGTCTTCCACGCGGTCCCACCCCGACAGTTCAAGATAGGCCGTGAAAGCCTCCAGCTGTTTCTTGGCTCTCGACAGCACGTTCAGGGCAATGTGCAGCGCCGTCACATGGCGGTACTGCTCCGTCAGCCGGATATATACCTCTGTCTTGGGACGGTAGCCGTCTTCAGCCTTCAGTCCGGCGGGCAGGGCAGCCTTATAGACATCGCCGATGGGCGACAGGTAGTAGTCGCTGATCCAGTGCCACAGCTGCAGTTGTGCTTGGTTGACGACAGGCAGCGTATCCATCACCGCCTGGATGTCCTTCACTTCGTAACCCTGCGGCGTTGTGTCGTGCATGCGGTCCACAATGCCGATGTACGTCTTGCTGCGACCGAAGCCCACGAGTACGCGCATGCCCACCTGTACCGCCATACCGTCGGGCACGGCGTAGGTAAACGTCCCTTGCAGGGGCACAGGCAATATGATGTCAGCGTATCGCATCCTACTTGATTTTCTTGGCAGCTATGCGCCTGGCCTTGGCTTCCGACGCGGCAGAGAGCTTTCCCTTCAGGTAGGCTTCGATGATGAGGCCCGCCATGGGTGCTGCCAAGTCGGCCCCGAAGCCGCCGTGCTCCACATAGACGCTGACGGCAATCTTCGGCTCTGCCATCGGTGCAAAGCCGATGAATGCCGAGTGGTCTGCGCCGGGGTTCTCGATGGTTCCCGTCTTGCCGCAGATGGGGTAGGTGGTCTTGATGGCGGTAGCCGTACCCTTGTCAACGGCTAACCGCATGGCCTCCACCACCGGCGGATAGGCATCGGCTTTCACCTTTGTCTGTCGGCGGGTCAGGTATCGCTGGTTTTTCGTGTCCTTATGGATATGCGGCACGTAGTACCATCCCCTGTTGGCAATGGTAGCGGCCAGATTGCACAGCTGCAGGGGCGTACACGTCACGTCGCCCTGTCCCATGCCTGCCCACCAGATGGTCTTGCCGTCCCACCCGTCTTTGTATCGCCGGTTCAGATAGTCGGCACCTGCCAGCAGTCCGCCCTGTTCGCCGTCGATGTCGATGTGCATCGGTCCGCCCAAGCCCATCGACTGCATGTAGCTGCGCCATGTGTTGATGGCCTCATCTTTCGTGGCGTACATGAAGTCGTCATTGATCATCGAGGCGAAGGTGACGAGGAACCACGAGTTGCACGACTGTGCGATGGCGTCTCTCAGTGTCAGTGGCGAGCGGTGCTTGTGGCATCCCACGCGGATGTTGCCGTCGATGAATCCGTTGTTACACTCCACCGTGGTCTTTGTGGTGACAATCTCCTCCGACAGCAGCGTCAGTGCCTGTGCCGTCTTGAAGGTAGAGCCGGGAGCCTGCGGCTTGCCGATGGCCTGTCGCACGTCGAAGCCTCCGGGCGTGTTGGTGGCCAGACAGAGTATCTCGCCGTTGGCGGGATTGATGGCCACGATGCTGCCCGTCTTGCCCTGTAGCAGGCGGGTGCCCAGCTCCTGCAGGATGGGGCGCAGGGTGAGCGGTCCGTCTGTAGGCAGTTGCTGTGCTGACACACTTGTTGTCAGCACAGCAACGAATAAGGTTAAGAAGATGATGGGTCTGAGGCGACTGACACGTATAGTGACACGACGCATCATGCAGCTGATAATCATCATGCAGCTGATAGTCTTGCTACGGTCTTGATTAGAAGAAGTAAGCTGCCGAAATCTGCCAGGCGTTGGCCTTGGCATCGCTCTTGCCGTAAACCTGCTTGACACCGTTCACCACATCGCTGAATTCTATCTCGCCGGTCTTGCCGAAAGGCAGGTTGTAGTTGGCCGTCACCTGCACGTGCTTGAGCAGGGTGACACCGAGACCGAAGTTGGCACTGAAGTTAGAACTTCTGAGCGTCCACTCGGCAGCATCCTTCCAGATGGCCTGGTGCTTCTCGCCGACATTGAATCCGAACTGCGGGCCGACGAAGGCGAAGAGGTTGGCCACGCTGCCCAGTCCGATGCCATAGCGCACGTTGATGGGAATCTGTATCGACTGCTGCTTCACCGTGTTCTCAATAGGAACAAAACCTACATTTGTCAGCTCATACGTGGAGACTGTAGCCGAGCGATGGTCGTAGAGTGCCGATGCGTCAACGGTCAGTCCTGCAATGGGGAGTGCCAGCTTGATGGTAGGTCCGACGTGGAATCCTGCTTTGTTCTTCCAATTTTCACCTACCGACTCGTTAAACGAAATGCTCGTGAGGTTGACACCGGCTTTCAAACCGAAAGTGAGCTTCTGGGCCTGTGCGGTCAGCGCGAAGGCTGCTGCCATGCATACAAATAGGAATTTCTTCATAGCACTATCTCTTTTTTTGTTTGTTGTTTTTCTCTTTCAGTGTGCAAAGATAAGCATTTTTAACGACTTGTGCAACTTTTTTACTAATTTTTGCAGAAAAATCGTTCATTAGTGACGCTCACGGCGTACACTCACACGGGCAGAGCCACCTGCCGAGACAGAACTGCTCCGGCGGCTACGCTTAGCCTTCGCCTTCGCCTCCTTGCTGCTCTTCTTGCCCTTCTTGCTGGCTTTCAGGTCTTTCGGGTCCAGCTTGGCAATGCTGTCGAGCGAGTCCTTGCGGTGCTTGTCGCCGAAGATGTTCTCTTCAAACGACTTCAGCTCCTTTTCTATCTTCTGCTGCTCCTTGGTCATGGCCGAGTCGGTGGGGCAATACTGCGCCAGCGTCTTGCCCAGCAGGTTGTTGGTCTTGTATATTTTGCCCTCGTAGCGGTTCAGCGTGAAGAAGTCGTCCATGGTCATGGTGGCGGCATTGTTCAGGTTGCTGGTCATCAGCGACTGCCGACTGAGGAAGGGCTCCAGGTCGGCATACTTCACCCAGAACAAGGGGTATTTCGATGCCTCGCCGCCAAAGTCGTCCTCGCGCAGCATCACAGGGCAGATGGCCTGCACCTTGCGGTGGAACGACGAGTTGGCCTGGTCGAAGTAGGCACTCTCCTTGAGGTAGTATAGCTTCACCTCTGCCGACGGTATGTCGCTGTTATCTACGCGCAGCTTGCCGTCCTTCTCCTCGTGGTAGATATGGTAGTTTTCGAGCACGGTCTTCATCTTCACGCGGCTGGAGTCGTTGAACACCTCATTGCCGTCCAGACGGTACTCATAGACGGGGATGTAGTTGTTCAGCGCCAGCTTGAAGATATAGGTAAACAGGTTCAGCTGCTTGTCGATAGGCTCCACGGGGTAGTAAAGCCCGCCGTTGGCATCGCGGTTAAGGTCTATCTCGCGGTAGATGTCGCGCCGCCATACCACCTCTTCCGGCATTTCGATAGCCGTGGGGAACATCAGGCGGGCACGCAACGTCATACCTTGGTTCTGTGTTTGCTGTTGCTGGGCCTTCTGCTGCTGTTGCCTGCGTGCCTTCGGCTGCGCACTCACTGTCGAAATGAGCAATGAGAAATGAGAAACGAGAAATGCCATCAGCACCACTCCTCTCCATACTCTTATTCTCTTGATGTTCATCGTTCCAATATTCTTCATATCGCGTTGTTCTTTTGTTCTGTTCTCGTTTATATTATTTATTGCCTAAAGTTCATTACTCGCTGCCTATTACTCATTACTCGCTACTCATCATTCGCAGCTCGCTGTTCATTGCTCATAGTTCGCTGTTCATTGCTCATAGCGCGAAGCCCATTTCTCATTTCTCATTCCTCATTTCTCATTTCACAATGACTTCCATCGAGGCGTTCAGCTTACGCTGTATGCCGTCGGGGCCAATGGCCGTGACGCGCGTGATGTAGAAACGCTTGTTGCGCTGCAGCTTGCGGAACGTATCCTTCTGGCGAGCCGAGAAGTTGGCACCGTCGCTCACCATCGGCACGGCGTTACCCATGTTGTCGAAGAAGACCGTCTCGAAGCTGATGACCTTGAAGCTGATGTCCAGTATGCCGTCGTCGATGGCTGCCCCGATACCGTCAACCGCCATCAGCTGTGCCTTCGACAGTCCGCCGCCCTTATAGCGTGTGGGCGAGCCCTGCTCGTCTTTCATGGCGATGTACGGTGTGGGGTCGGGCAGCCGGCGCACGCGGAACGTGAATTGTCCCATCTGCTGTGCGCGCCCGGTATTGGTAGATGTGACGGTGATGGTGACGTTCTGCCCCACAGCCGTCGGACGGGCTATGTAGCGTCCCGGCCCTACGGGCTGCAGCGTGCCGCCCGACATGGTGGCCTGCACCTTGTTCAGCGGCACTCCCGGCACACTGACGCTCAGCGGGTTGTTATATCCGGCGTAGAGCACGTTCATCAGGTCGGCCGACACGGTGGCCGAGGGATCGACCACGGTATATTTCTGCTCGAAGTCGCGTTTCAGCATCTCGCCGTTGCCGTTCTCCACCTGTATGTAGCCTGACAGCGTGAAGTCGCCGGTGCGCCCGGTGACGGTCTCATACAGTCCGCCGGGCAGGTCCATCTGCTTGCCGCCGATGAATATCTGCGGCTGCTGCGTGGTATCCACGGCAGCCATGACGATGCGTGCCGAGAACTTGTCGCCGCGCACGATGGTCTGCGAGTTGGGAATGACGAAGGCGTTCAGCGCGTTGACACGGATGTCCTTCACGTCGATGTTGCTCACCAGCGTGTGCAGCACCTCTCCCTCGGCGTAGCGCACGTCGTTCTGCAGTTTCGACAGCAGGGTGACGGCAGCAGCGGCGGGCATCGACTCGAACATATACTCCTGCCAGTTCTTGCCCAGCGACTTGGCACTCTTGGGGATGTCGGTGGTGAGCGTCGAGGCTATCGACTTCTTCTGCCTGTAGCTGGTCACCATGTTCAGCATTTCTGCGCGATATTGGTTGATGGCGTCGTACAACTGCTGTCCGCGGCCGCGCCCGGGAGCGAGCATCACCTGCGAGGCAGCCTCCAGGTCCTCCTTGTTGCGGATGTCGCGTATGTCGCCGTCGTCGCCGTCGGCCTCGCGGACGATGGCCCTTTTCAGCTCGTCGGCCAGGTTGAAGAGCGAGTCGCTCATGTGCTTCACGCGCTGCGACTTGTCGAACCACTGCTTCACCTTCTGCGGGTTCTTCTTCATCTGTACGGCAAAGTCGTCGTAGATGGCCATGTTCTGGTTGGTGGCATTATTGGTGGTGCGCTTCAGGCTTTCCTCCACGATGGAGAACCCGTTGAGCACCTCGGTCGAGACGTTCAGCGCCAGCATCGCCATCAGTACCACGTACATCAGGTTGATCATCTTCTGACGTGGAGAAACCGGTCTTTTCTTGATTGCCATATCCTATTCTTTAAATTAGAAATTAGAAATGAGGAATGAGATTTCCCATTTCTTATTTCTCATTTAACATTGTTCTCACCTGCATTGCCTCAATCATGCGGGCATAGATGCGGTTCAGCTCCTGTATCTGTTCAGCCATGTGGCGCGTCTGTTCGTTGATCTCGTCGATGGTGTTGATTTGCGACGAGGCGCTCTTCAGCTGTATCTCATAGACGCGGCTGATGCCGGTCAGCGTGCGGTTCAGGTTCTCCATTTCCTCTGAGTCGCGGGTCAGCCGCTGGCTCTGCTCGCTTACCTGTGCCAGCATCTCCGTCAGGCGGTTCAGCTCGTCGATATAGTTCGAGGTGGCCTCCTTCAGCTCTTCGCCCATCGGCTGCTCAGGCTGCAGCGGCGTGGCGGCAGGTACGGCGGTGCCGGCGGCAAAACCGCCGGACACAGTGCCGGAAGAGGGGGCGCCGGGTGTAGCGGTACCGGCGGCAGGGGAGCCGCCCTCCCAGCGGGCCGCCTCTTCGCCGTTGCCAACTACCGCGCCGGGGATTGCGCCGCCGCTACCACCAATGATGATGGTGCCGCCGCCGATGGTGCCGCCGCCGATGCCGCCGCCGATCGGCGCGGCTTCTGCGTCGCGGTCCGTAGCACCGCCAGCAGCACCGCCAATGATGGTGCCGCCTGCTGCCGGTCCTGCTCCGGCTATGACGGTTGCCGGGGCTGCAGCGGGCGTTTCGTCGCCGTCGCTCATGTGGATGTCCAGCTCCATGCCGTCGGTGGTCTTGTCGAACGGACGGTCGAAGGCTGCAATGAAGAACACGACGACCTCGGTACCCATGCCGAGGAACAACATGAAGTTGGCTCCCGGCAGGTGGGTCAGCTTAAACAGCGTACCGAGAATCACAATCGAGGCACCCCAGCTGTAGGCATAGTTCATGAAGGTCTGCCCGGCTACGCTGTCCAACCACTTCTGCAAGCGGTAGATGATGTTGAATTTGCTGTATGTTGTCATCTTGATATTTACGGTTTACTGATTTTCGATTTACGATTTCAGATGTACGGTTTACTGATTATCGATTACGGTTTATTTCTTCTTGGCCTTGCTCTTCTTCACCTTGAATTTCTCGCTGGTGGTGTTGGCCAGACTGCGCACACAGCGGAATCCGATGTATGAGCGCGGCTGGTTCTGGTATTCGTATGAGCGCCATGCGGAGCGTATGTACGACTCGGGGTCTTTCCATGAGCCTCCGCGCACGCTCTTCTTCTTCAGTCGGTAGGGGTCTTCGCGTGCCGCATTGTAGCGCAGCTCGGGGTTGATGTCGTTCATCGACTCCACGCCGGCCTCGGTATAGATGGTGCTGGTCCACTCGGCCACGTTGCCGGCCATGTCGTACAGTCCGTTCGAGTTGGAGGCATAGATGCCCGTCCGGCTGGTAATGAGGTTGCCGTCCTTGGTGTAGTTGCCCTCGTCGGGCTTGAAGTTGGCGAAGAAGCATCCGTTGCCCGACATCATGTCCTCGTTGTCCCAAGGGAACTCGTTCTGGTCTTTGCCGCGAGCAGCATACTCCCATTCGGCCTCTGTCGGCAGACGGTATCGCTGCACGTAGCGTGCCTGCGGTCCCAGTCCGCGCAGCAGGTACTCCGTGCGCCAAGCGCAGAAGGCGTTGGCCTGCTCCCAGGTGACGCCCACCACGGGATATTCGTTGTACGACGCCGCCGTGAAGTAGTAGCGCATGTACGTCTCGTTGTCAGCGTTGGGGAAGTCGTTCACCCAGCAGGTGGTGTCGGGATATATGTTCACGATATAGGTGTTCAGGAAGTCCCACGGCCCGGTGTACTGGCGGTTGATGGTCTCACGCTTGATGTTTCCTTCGTCGTCGATGTATGCCGTGTCCTTCGATATCCATATCTGCTCGTTGGGGTTGGGGCGTATGTCGGTGTTCAGCACGCGCTCCTCGTGGTTGATGCGGTACTTGCGCTTGGCAGCCTCGGCATAGTCGTAGATCTCGTAGCGGTAGTTCAGCTGCCGCCAGTCGAGCATCTTTTCACCGGTGGCGGGGTTGGTGGTGTACAGGCTCTCGAAGGCGCGCTGCTCGTCCTCGTTAGGCTTGCGGGGCAGTGGCTTGCGCCAGTTCAGGTGCGGCTTCACGGGGTTGCCCTGCTTGTCTTCTTCTATCTTGTACGTCTCGTCGCCGCCGTAGGCCGGGTCGGCCAGCCGCTCGCGCAGGATGCTGTCGCGCACGTAGTTCACGAACTGACGGTACATCGAGTTGGTCACCTCGCGCTCGTCCATCCAGAATCCCTCTACCGAGATGTCGCGCACGGGGGTCTGCTTGCCCCAGAGCGAGTCTTGCTTGTCGATACCCATCTTCAGGTGTCCGCGCTTGATGAGCGTCATACCGTAGGGAGCCGGTTCGCGGAAGACATGCCCGCTGGCTCCAGTCACTTCTCCGCCTGCCGACGATGCCGTTTTCTTGCCGAAGATGCATCCCGTCAGCATCATCGTGAGGCAAGCGCAGAACATGATGATTATGCCTTTTTTCATATCGATATGTTTTGTCTTTTAGTTTTATTTCGTTATTCTTCTATTATAGTATGCGCACGCTTTGGTGGCGGTTGCGCCCCTTCTTGTGCAGGTTGATGTCTGTCTGGTATCCCACGAAGAGCTCGTGCGAGCCGTTGCCGAACTTCAGTTTCGAGGTATATACCTCATAGCTGTAGCCGATGCTGATGCCGTGGAAGTTGCCGCCGATGAAAGCCGTCACGGAGTTGGTGGGGCTGTAGCCGATGCCGGCATAGAGCTTTTTCTTGTCGTGCTCATACTTCACGCGTGCTGTCACGTCGGCGCGATAGACAGTGCCGTCGTATCGCACCAGCACAGAGGGATGTATAGTAAAAAACGGATTTCGGAGCTTAATATTGTATCCGCCGGTCAAATAATACACTCTCGGCACCGTGATAATGGAGCGGTCGCCCACGTCAGGCTTCGGTTCGGTAAGATGCAGTGCCGACAGGCCGACATACCAGCGGCCACGGGTGTAGTACAGTCCGGCAGAGAGGTCGAAGGCCACGCCGGTGGCGTCTGCCCGCGAAAAGGCGGGGTCGTCGGGGATTTCCAGGTCCAGCTCGCTGCCCTTGAATTTCTCGCTGACCATGCCCATCTGCAGACCGATGCTGAGCGTGCCGCCCAGCAGGCGCATCTTGTAGGCGTATTGCAGCATGAGCCGCTGGTGGTTGAACAGACCTATCTGGTCGTTCATCAGCTGCAGGCCCACGCCGTGGTATTTTCGCAGCAGATAGAACGGCATGTCGCCGGCCACGTACATGGTTCGCGGGGCGTTCTCGAATCCCGTCAGCGTCATGGCGTATGCCCCCGTCACGTTCAGCTTCGACTCCTTGCCGGCCGCGGCAGGGTTGAACGAAGGCTCCATCGCCCAGTAGTGTGAGAACGACGGCTCTTGCTGTGCCAGCAGGGTCAGTGCGGGGCATGCAGCAAGCAGTAGCAGGGTTAGTATTCGCTTAAGCACGTATTAAATAACGCACAAAAAACGATTTTATTGCACGAACGGCTTCTTTCTGTCGCAGGAATGTGGTATTTTTGCTGTTACAAACAAAACGCCCTCGTATAATTATTTTTTTACCCGTTTTGCTGCCACTCTGCCACCAACGCTATTCAAGCCGCTGTATATTAGGTATTTAGCTGGTGGTGGCAGATGGGTGGCAGGTGGCAGCAAAGCCAGCCCCACCCCCAACCCCTCCCCGATAGGGAGGGGAGCGGCTGCGCACAGGGAGG
>CAMVAI010000015.1 GCA_947165435.1 uncultured Prevotella sp. | reverse complement strand
GCCTCTCCACGATCACCAGGAGCCTCTCCACGAAAATTAGTAGCCTCTCCACGATTGCCGGGAGCCTCTCCACGAAAATTAGTAGCCTCTCCATGTCCGCCGTGGGTCTTCGTCCTTTGGTCGGATTTCTCATCCGACATCCGCCCTCCCCTCGCAAAAATCCCCGATTTCATCGGGATTTTTTGGACGTAAATATATATAATATGTAATACCAGGGAAACATCCCGCACATCCCGCACATCTCGCACGTAAAAAACTTTCAACAGTCCCAGAGATCACGTGCGAGATGTGCGGGATGTGCGGGATGTTTTTTTCTTTCGCTTATATAGCTCTCCTCCATATATCGTCACATCGACGAGAGCACGATACCGGTTAACGACTGGAAGCACTACACGCGGAACGGCTATAATGGGAGTGTCGTGGACGGCATGCCCCTTGTGTTATGGTGCCCTCCTGTCGAGTGTCTGCTGCGTTTTCTGTCTGCCGATGGCTATGATTTTCTCCGACTTGTCGAAGTCGAAGGTGGTGAAACGGCTCATCTGGATGTCCACCAGTACGTCGGGTTTCATCAACTGCGCCATGAGCAGTGAGTTCTGCCGAATCATGATGGAGTTGACGCGCGAGAGCATTGAGTAGTAGTTGAACTCGATGTTGTCGGGTAGTAGCTTGTTCAGTATCTGTTGCGAAAGCGATGAGCTGTGCTTGCGCTTTTCGGCCAGTTCGTGCTGTATCTTCGACTGAGCCGCGTAGTCGTGGCCGCTGACGTCGATGCCCACGAGGATGTCGCCGTCGCGCCGCTCCACGCGGTTGAGGGGGATAGGGTTGGTCACCCCGCCGTCGATGAGTATCATGCCGTCGCGGTGTACCGGCTCGTAGAACGAGGGCAGCGAGATAGAGGCACGTATGGCCTGGAAGAGGCTGCCACGCCGGAAGAGTACCTCGCGGCCCGTGTTCCAGTCGGTGGCTACGGCGCAGTAGGGGATGGGCAGCTGCTCGATGGGTACGTCGGGCACAAACTCCATGATGGCCTCGATGATGCGCGAACCCTTGACCAGGTGGTTCAGGCTGAGCGAGAAGTCGGTCAGCTCCAGCATGCGCTTGCGGTCGATGGTCTTCATCCACTCGCGAAACTGCTCCAGCTTCCCGGTGGCATACACGCCGCCGATGAGTGCCCCCATCGAGCAACCGGCTATCGAGGTAATGCGGTAGCCCTGCTGCTCCAGCACCTCGATGGCCCCGATATGGGCCAGCCCCCGTGCGCCTCCGCTCGACAGTACCAATGCTACGTCCTGCTGTGTCATGATGCAACGAAACTTTTATTTAAAATCTTGAAATCTTGAATTCTTGAAATCTTGAAACCCTGAACCTTGAACCCAGAAACTTTGCCACACACTTATTCATGGTGGTAGGGCTCGCCCTTGATGATGGTGCAGGCGCGATAGATCTGCTCGGTGAAGCAGAGGCGTATCAACTGGTGGGAGAAGGTCATCTTCGACAGCGACAGCTGCTCGTTGGCACGCTGATAGACCTCACGGGCGAAACCGTACGGGCCGCCGATGACGAACACCAGTCGGCGGGCTGTCTGCTGCTTCCGGGCGAGCCATCCGGCCAGCTCGATGCTGCGCGGCTGCTGTCCGTGCTCGTCGAGCAGCACTACGGTGTCGGAGGGCTGCAGCAGCCGTAGAATCAGTTCGCCTTCCTGCTGTTTCTGCTGCTCTTCGGAGAGACTCTTGGTGTTCTTCAGCTCGGGGATGGTGACCACCTCGAACGGCATGTAATGGCTGATGCGACGGATATAGTCGTCGATGCCTGCCGAGAAATGCTTGTCGGTGGTCTTGCCCACTTGTATGAGAATGGTCTTCATCGCGTCTGTTGCCGTTGGGGTTTACTGCTCGCTGTCGTGTGCCTGACCTTCGTCGTCGATGGCATAGATGCTGCGTCCGTGGTGAATGGGGCAGAGCGTCTCGTTCTTGTCGATGGGCGGGTACTCGTGGCGGCGTTTAGGATTCATGGGGAACCAGCCCTTCTGTACGCGCTTCTTCTGCGAGAACAGCTCGCCGATGCCCCATAGTGCCGAGGCCCCGAAGACACCTATGACTGCCGAGAGGATGGTATTCTCGACGAAAAGGGCTCCAAGGATGCTGGCCAGTCCGATGATGAGGTAAACCACCCAGGGCCGTGTGCCCCAGTGGTATTCGGTCTTGATGACGATGGGGTGCCAGATGCCGATGGTGAGGAATGTGCAAACGGCTATGATGATGCCTGTGAAATACATTTATGTTTGAAGTTTGAAGTTTGAAATTTGAAGTTTGAAGTTGATGATTTGACCTTTGGCACCTTTGTGCTTAGACCTTAGTCCTTTGACCTTAGTCCTTTGACCTTAGTCCTTTGACCTTAGACCTCAGACCTCTATCTCGTGGCGTGGAAGCCTTCGAGGTTCTGGTAGCGGCGGCGCATCATGCGGCGGTAGATATTACGCATCCAGTAGTGCTCGGACAGCGTGAAGGCCAGTCCGACGGCAATCATGATGAGGTAGGCCGTGTCGGCATCGAAGAAGGCCTGTATGGTCATCACGAAGATGACAGGCACAAACATGGCCACCATTGAGAGGATGGCCTGCCACTTGTTCTCTATCTGGTTCTTGCCGGTAATCTTCTCGTTCAGCGGCAGCGTGTCCTTGTTATAGACAGCCATCTGGAACAGCATGCAGTAGATGGGCCCTGTAGCCGTGAAGAGATAGGCCAGCAGCATGAGTACAGAGAACTTGCCTGCGATGACGGGTATCGACATGATGAGCAGCGGCAGCACGAGTACGGCGCAGTAGTAATAATACTTGGCGCGCAGCAGCGTGAGAATGTTCTCGCGGTGTACCATCAGCAGGTCGATATAGTTGCCCTCGGGGCACATTACCTTGGTCAAGTTGACGGCACCGAAGAAGATGAAGGCATAGAGGCAGAAGAAGTTACGCTCAAACGACGACTTGTAGATGTCGAGGAAGGCGATGGCCAGCGCGAAGAACGAGATGAAGCACACCCCCTGTATGAAGCGGGTGCGTATGGCCTTGTTGCGCATGGTGCTCTTGATTTCCAGCTTCAGGTATTCACCTATCTGTCCGAAACGGTTCAGGGCCTGAAACTCTGACACGTGCTTCAGCGTGGTCTTCTCGTGGCGTGAAATCTCGCTGTAGATGAGTCGCATCTGCACGTTGCGGTTCAGCAGGAACAGCAGCGTGAAGAGCACGGCATAGACGAGGAAGAGCCACCAGACGTTGCCGTAGTGTGTGGTGAAATCGCCCATCGCGTCGAAGAAGGGGTCTATGATGTCGTCGGGCAGCAGCACGAGGGGCAGTATCAGGGCGGCATAGCAGGCGATGGGCAAGAGCCACCAGAGTATATGCTGGTTCACTAGCGTGCGCACCAGCAGATACCATTGTCCGTTGACCACCACCATGAGGTGGAGCAAGAGCAGGGAGCCTAAGGCGGCCCAGAGGGTGAGACCGCCGCACCACACGATGAACGTATAGGGCAGGAATACCGTCATCCACACCAGGTTGCCCCAGTCTAAGGCCTGCGACACAAGGAAGCACTCGATGGCGGTATATTTGCTGACGGGGGTGAGCAGGTAGGGCTTGACGAGCATGAGCGGTGTCTGCTGGGTGGCAAAGCGTGCGGCAAAGTCGAACACGAGCAGGAAGGGGGTGACGTAGAGTATCAGCTCAGGCACGTCGTCCTGGGCTGCCACCCATCCGAGGAAGGTGCCAAGAGCTATGAACTCGATGGCCAGAATGGCCACCACGATATATCCGAACAGCTTGCCGTACTGGTTGGCCTCGAACATGGGGTGACGCTTGTCGCTAAGCTTCTTGTGCTTGCGTAGGACTAAAAAGAGTTGCAGACGATTCATGGCTTTACTTTTATCTTTTTTTACTGTAGTCGTTTGTAGTTTTGTGAAAATAATGTCGATTTACTGTTGCCGTTCGTTGTTTTGTCAAAAAAATGCCGGTTTCATCGCAGGTCTATCACTTCGGCGGTGGGAAAGTCTTTCGAGTTGAAGCGGAACATGGCATCGCTGAGCTTGGCGGTCTTGAACTGCCGGATGTCGATGGTGGTCCAGCCGCTCTTCTGCTTGAAGCGAATCTGCGAGGGCGCGCTGGTCTTCCTGTCAACGGTGACGTAAGCCTCGCTGATGCTCTTCTTGCCCGTAGCCGTCAGGTGTACCTCGTAGCTGGAGCCTTTCTTCTGAACTGTGCTGGTGTAGCCGTTTTGATACATGTAGATGAAGTGGTAGGGGTTGATGCTGGCCAGCTCGGATTCCGTGGGGTTCGACACGTTCACCTCGTCGTTGCCCTTCACATAGGTCCACTGTGTCTTGCCGTCGAACCAGATGGTGGCCTGCGGGGTGGTGGCGCGGAACATGCGCCCCTTCACGGCAAAGTCGCCGGAGGTGTTGAAGTTGCCGCCCTTGATGCTGAATGCTGCCCGTGCGCCCTGCTTGTTGGCTACAAGGGCTGCCGTCTTGTCGAGCACTTGCTTGGCGGTCTGCGCCGAAAGGGGCAGCAGGGCAAACAGGAAATATATGAATACTTGTTTTCTCATTGCTTATTCGTTGTCTTACTCGTTGCTGATTGCTGGTTACTCGTTGCTGATTGTTGGTTACTCGTTATTCGTTGTTGATTGCTGGTTACTCGTTGCTGATTGCTGGTTACTCATGAACAGATGCTTGCTGCTTATCCTCTCCATTGTGCCAGAAGGTTCTCAAGGCTCATTTCGTCCATGATGAGCACTTCGCGGGGCTTCGAGCCGTGGGCTGCACCCACGATGCCGGCCTTCTCCAGCTGGTCCATCAGGCGTCCTGCACGGTTGTAGCCGATGGCGAACTTACGCTGGATGAGGCTCGTAGAGCCGCTCTGCTCGCGGACTATCAGTCGGGCGGCATCTTCGAACATCGGGTCCAGATGCTGCATATCGACATCGCGGCTCTCGCCCTCGCCGCCGTCGTCGGTGTCGGGCTCGGGCAGCTCGAAGGCACTTGGATAGCCTTGCTGCTGCGAGATGTACTGGTTGATGCGCTCTACCTCCGGCGTATCAACAAAGGCACACTGCACGCGCACCGGTTCGCCTCCGTTCAGATAGAGCATGTCGCCGCGACCTATCAGCTGCTGGGCACCGGGGCGGTCCAGGATGGTGCGCGAGTCGATCTTGGCTCCCACACGGAAGGCGATACGGCTGGGGAAGTTGGCCTTGATGGTACCGGTGATGATGTTGGTTGTGGGGCGCTGCGTGGCAATAATCATGTGGATGCCTACGGCACGTGCCAGCTGGGCGATACGGGCTATGGGCAGCTCCACCTCTTTGCCGGCAGTCATGATGAGGTCGCCGAACTCGTCGATGACCACCACGATGTAGGGCATGAAGCGGTGGCCATGTTCGGGGTTGAGCTGGCGGTCTATGAATTTCTTGTTATATTCCTTCAGGTTGCGGGCCTGTGCCATCTTCAGCAGGTCGTAGCGCGTGTCCATTTCCTTGCAAAGCGAGTTGAGCGTGCGCACCACCTTCGTCACGTCAGTGATGATGGGGTCGGCATCGTCGTCGGGCACCTTGGCCAGGAAGTGCTTCTCGATGCTGCTATAGACGCTGAATTCTACCTTCTTCGGGTCAACGAGCACGATTTTCAGCTCGGCAGGATGCTTCTTATATAATAAGGAGGTGATGATGGCGTTTAGACCTACCGACTTACCCTGACCGGTAGCACCGGCCACGAGCAGGTGGGGCGCTTTGGCCAGGTCGAACATGAACACCTCGTTAGTGATGGTCTTGCCTACAGCGCAGGGCAGGTCCATCGTGGTCTCCTGGAATTTCTTGCTGTTAAGTATCGATTCCATCGACACTACGGCGGGTTTGGCGTTAGGAACCTCAATACCGATGGTGCCCTTTCCGGGAATAGGGGCGATGATACGGATGCCGAGGGCTGCCAGACTCAGCGCGATGTCGTCTTCCAGATTCCTGATCTTGGCAATGCGCACACCGGCGGCAGGGGTGATTTCGTAGAGCGTGATGGTAGGGCCTACCGTAGCCTTGATGCTCGAAATCTCGACGCCGAAGTTGCGCAACACATCCACGATGCGGTTCTTGTTGGCGGTCTGTTCAGTCATGTCGATGAAGGGCTTGCCGTCGGTCTCATATTTCTTCAGCAGGTCCAGTGTGGGGTAGTGGTAGTTCTCCAGGTCGCGCTTCGGGTCGTAGGGGGTGCTGATGTCGCCATAGCTGCCCACCACGTCCTCACCTTCGGCCTCTTCTTCCTTCTCGCCAGAGTCAACGGTCATCGTCACGTCCTCACTTTCGTCCTGAAGGTCGTCGCGGCTTTTTTCGGCAGTGTCGCCGTCGGAGAGGGTGTCGTCCGTAAAGGTGACAGCCTGGGTGGCATTGCCGTCACCAGGGGCACCGTCCATCGTGAATTCTATCTCTTCCGTCTGCGGGTCGTCAAACACGGTGGGATCTTCCAGCGTCTTGATGCCGTCGGTGGTCTGCTCGTCGGTCTGTTCGCCAGTCTGTTCACCGTCACCCTTGCCGATGTTGATTTCCATAGGAATCTTCTTCAGGTAGTGCAGGGGATTGAACAGCTTGCGGGTCAGTATGACGGTCTCCATGCTGAGATAGGTAAGGAAGGCAATAGCCGTCAATGCCAATACTGCCGACAGACCGGGCGAGCCGAGGAATCCCTCGACATACTGGCTGATGGCCAGCCCGTGGTCGCCGCCGGGATTGAAGAAGGCTTCGTCGAAGAATGGCGACAGGAATTTGGCCATCGTGACCGAAGTCCATACCATGATGATGCCTAAGCACATAAACCATTTCAGCAGATTCACCCGATAGGCACGCATCAGGTTGACCGACAGCAAAAGCACGAACACGGGGATGAGGAACGACGCAAAGCCGAAGCACCGCTTGATGAAGAACCAGGAGGCATAGGCCCCGATGCTGCCGCAGGCGTTCTGGAACTCGTGGTCCTGATTGAGCAGCTCACCGTCGCGGGGCGACTCTATCAGACTCTGGTCGGCGGCTCCTGTGCTGAAGTAAGACACGAAGGCCCACACTAGGTAGGCCGCTAAGAAGAGCAGGCAGAACCCGACGACGAAGTTCACGCGCTCGTTGTGGAATATCTTGTCAATGTCTAAGGCTTCCGTGAGCGACGATGCTGTCTTGGGTTGCGGAGCCTTGTTGGTTTTCTTTCTCGCCATATCGGTTTGTGTTTGTTAGTTGTCTATATCAAAATTCGCATAATGGTTGCAAAAGTACGAAGAAAAAGTTAGATTTCATCACAAAACGGGTAATTTTTTTTAAATGTCTGATGAAATGCTGTTTCACAGGGGTGGCGATACATGGGTGAAGACGGGTGAAAGATGTGCCGCCGTGTTGCGGAAAAGTGAAAATAAATTTGCATTTTCGCTCACTTATTCGTAACTTTGCAGGCCAAATGAAGAAGACCATTTATAACAAATACGACAAGAGCTTGATAGCTGCGCTGCCCAGGGCAACCTTCGGGGGGCGTATTGTTGTCGTATTGAACGATTACGAGGCAGAAAAAGCTGTCAACTACCTGCTGTCTCAGCCTATTCTCGGTGTGGATACCGAGACGCGCCCCTCGTTTACGAAGGGACATTTAAACAAGGTGGCACTCTTGCAGGTCGCTTCGCACGAGGTGTGTTTCCTCTTCCGCCTGAACACGCTGGGCATGTCGCCTGCCGTACGCCGACTGTTGGAAGACAAGAGCGTGCTTAAGGTGGGGCTGTCCTGGCGCGACGATTTGTGCATGCTGCACCGTCTGGGCGACTTCAAAACCGGCGATTTCATCGACCTGCAAGACCACGTTCGCGAGGTTGGCGTAGAGGATATGAGCCTGCAGAAGTTGTATGCCAACTTCTTCGGACAGAGAATATCCAAGCGCGAGAGGCTCACCAACTGGGAGGCTGACGTGCTGAACGACAAGCAGAAGATGTATGCCGCAACGGATGCCTGGTCGTGCATCATGCTCTATGAAGAATTGCAGAGGCTGCAAAGAGAGAAAGACTACGAACTGATAACGATAACAGAAGATGTACAAGGAAGTAAGACTCCGCAAGGGTAAGAACGAAAGTTTGCGCCGTTTCCATCCGTGGGTGTTCTCGGGAGCCATCCTCTCGGTAGAAGAAGGAACCGCAGAGGGTGAAGTGGTGCGAGTGGTTGACTTTTCAGGCGATTTCATCGCTATGGGCCACTATCAGCAGGGGTCTATTGCCGTGCGTGTGCTCACTTTCAGCGAGGTAGCCATCGACAGGGCGTTCTATGCCTCGCGGCTCAGCTCGGCACTGCAAGTGCGCCGCACACTGGCTTTGGTGGACCATCCGCAGAACAATACCTACCGCTTGGTACACGGCGAGGGTGACCATCTGCCCGGGCTTATCATCGATGTCTATGGCGATACTGCCGTCATGCAAGCGCATAGCATCGGCATGCACCTGAGCCGGAAGATGATAGCCGACACGCTGGCAGAGATGATGGACGGGCGCATCCGGAATATCTACTACAAGAGCGAGACAACGCTGCCCTTTATGACGGACGACGACATGAACGGGTTCCTCCTGGGGGGCAGCAGCAACAATGTGGCGATGGAGAACGGACTGCGGTTTCGTGTTGACTGGCTGAAGGGCCAGAAGACGGGCTTCTTTGTAGATCAGCGTGAGAACCGCCAGTTGCTTGAGCGTTATGCCAAAGGGCGCAGGGTGCTGAACATGTTCTGCTACACGGGAGGGTTCTCGTTTTATGCGATGCGCGGCGGTGCGGAAATAGTGCATAGCGTGGATAGCAGCGGGAAGGCCATTGAACTGACCCGTCAGAATGTGGAGCTTAATTTCCCAGGGGATTCGCGCCACGAGGCATTCTGCGAAGATGCCTTTAAATTCTTGGACGGAATAGCTCATGATAAGTCCTACGATTTGATTATCCTCGACCCGCCGGCATTCGCCAAGCATCGTGGGGCACTGCATAACGCGCTGAAGGGCTACACCCGTTTGAACCAGAAGGCTTTCGAGCGGATAGAGGCTGGTGGCATCTTGTTCACATTCTCGTGTTCGCAGGTGGTCACCAAAGACCATTTCCGCAATGCAGTCTTCACCGCTGCCGCTTTGGCGCGGCGCAAGGTGCGCATTCTACAGCAGCTGCACCAGCCGTCAGACCATCCCATCAACATCTATCATCCGGAAGGAGAATACCTTAAAGGACTCGTGCTCTATGTGGAGTAAGGTTAGTGCGTTCATAAAGAAGCATAAACTATTAGAAACCAACGGACTGTATGTTATTGCCTTAAGTGGAGGTGCTGACAGCGTTGCCCTGCTGAGACTACTCGTTGGAATGGGCTATTCTGTACATGCAGCGCATGTGAACTTCCATCTGCGAGGCGATGAATCCGAGCGGGATGAACGGTTTTGCATCGATTTGTGCCAGCAAATGGGGGTCGAGCTGCATCGAGCCCATTTTGACACGCTGACGTATGCCCAGGCGCATCAGGTGAGTGTGGAGATGGCGGCCCGCGAACTGCGCTACCGATGGTTCGAACAGCTGCGGCAGGACATCGGAGCCGATGCCGTCTGTGTGGCACACCATCGCGACGACTCCGTAGAAACCGTGTTGCTGAATCTGGTCAGGGGCACAGGGCTGCGAGGCTTGTGTGGCATCCGCCCGAGAAACGGCTATATTGTGCGCCCCTTGCTGTGTGTGTCGCGTGATGACATCGAGGCTTACCTGGATGAGATAGGGCAGGCATACGTCACCGACAGCACCAATCTGGAGGACGAGGTGTTGCGTAACAAGATACGTTTGAACGTCATCCCGCTGCTGAAAACGGTGAATAGTGCTGCGGTAGAGCATATACAGCAGACGGCAGACAACCTGCTGGAGGCACAAAGGGTCCTGGATGCTGTGTGTGACGGAATAAAAGAGAATAAATCATTAGAAATCAGCAAGCTGTATAAGAATGGCTCAAGTGAATATGTTGTATATGAATGGTTAAAAAACTACGGTTTCAACGGCACGCAGGTGCGGCAGATGCTGGCGGCAGCGACGGGCAGCGTGTTCTCATCGCAGCAAGGCTACGACGTGCTGGTAGATAGGGAGCGTCTGCTGTTGGAACCCTCGTTGAAACCGATGAAACCGCTACGTATTCCCGAAACCGGAACTTATGTCGTTGACAATGAGACTAAGCTGGTGGTAGGCGAAGAAGCTGCATGGGTGTCGAAGCATTCTCTTTGTGCTACAGTAGATGCTGGGAAAGTGGCTTTCCCGCTGACGGTACGCAGGGTGTGTGAGGGCGACAAGATGATACCGTTTGGCATGAAGGGCGGCAGGCTGTTGAGCGACATGATGACCGACCTGAAGATGACCGTTTTTGAAAAGCGGCGACAACTGGTAGTGCTCGACAGCCGGGAGCGTGTAGTCTGGCTGGTGGGGGTAAGGACTGACGACAGGTTCCGCGTAGATGGCAGTACCAGTCGGGTTCTTACACTGAAAGTGCTCAAAACGAATACAATGCAAACAAAATAGCACGAAGAAAATGGAAACAACGCGATATTTCATCTGGTTCAGCTACGACGGTGGGCAATACCACGGGTGGCAGATACAGCCCAATGGCATCACGGTGCAGAGCGAACTGGAACGCTGCCTGTCGTTGTTGCTGCGCAAAGCCGTAAATGTGGTGGGGGCGGGCAGGACAGACACGGGGGTACATGCCCGACGGATGGCGGCCCACTTCGACACGGATGTGCTGTTCGAGCCGTCTCTGCTGGTGCATAAGCTCAACGGACTGCTGCATCAGGATATTGCCGTGCAGTCCGTCGTTCCCGTAAGCAACGGGCTGCATGCCCGTTTTTCGGCAACGAAGCGTACCTACCGCTATTATGTACACACGCAGAAAGACCCCTTTGTGCGCCACTACTCGCTGGAGCTGCACTATCAGCTGGACTATGATATGATGAATGAAGCAGGACGCATATTGACGGAGTACGACGATTTTGGCGCGTTTTGCAAGGCTGGCAGTGATGTGAAGACCACCCTCTGCCACGTGACGCATGCCCAGTGGCATCAGACTTCCTTAACAGCCTGGTATTTTGAGATTTCGGCCAATCGGTTCTTGCGAAACATGGTACGAGCGGTAGTGGGTACGCTCATTGAGGTGGGGCGGGGTCGTATGTCGTTAGACGATTTCCGCAAGGTGATAGAAGGCAAGCAGCGTACGCAGGCCGGGGAGTCGATGCCTGCTAAGGCCCTCTTTCTGGAAAACGTAGCGTATGAATAGACAAGATAGAAAATGTAAAATATGAATTAAGACAAGATAGGGAAAAAGAGTCATGTGGTTAGTATTAGCATTTCTTTCGGCAGCATTGTTGGGCTGCTATGATTCGTTCAAGAAGGAGGCGTTGCGCTCGAATGCCGTGATTCCTGTGCTCTTCCTGAATACGCTGTTCTCGTCGTTGATATTCCTGCCATTCATCGTGCTGAGTGCTACCGGTGACAGTCTGCACGGCACGATATTCCAAGTGGGCTCCGGAGGTTGGGAGGCTCATCGCTACATACTGCTGAAGGCACTCATCGTGTTGAGCAGCTGGATATTGGGCTATTTCGGTATGAAGCATCTACCGCTGACCATCGTGGGACCTATCAACGCCACACGTCCGGTGATGGTACTGATAGGTGCCTTGCTGGTGTTCGGCGAGCGATTGAATCTTTGGCAGTGGGTGGGCGTATTGCTCGCTGTGGTGTCGTTCCTGATGCTGAGTCATAGCGGAAAGAAGGAAGGCATCGACTTCAGGCGCGACCACTGGATATGGATGATAGTCGGTTCGGCAGCCTTAGGAGCCGTCAGCGGGCTGTACGACAAATATCTGATGGCTCCGGTAGAGAGTGGCGGCGTTGGCTTGGACCGCATGATGGTGCAGTCGTGGTATAACATCTACCAGTGCTTCATGATGCTGGCTATGCTGCTCTTGCTGTGGTGGCCCAAACACCACGAGACGACACCGTTCCACTGGCACTGGTCCATCATCGGCGTGAGCCTGTTCCTATCTACAGCCGACTTCATGTATTTCTATTCGCTGTCGTTGCCCGATGCTATGATTTCCATTGTGTCGATGGTGCGGCGGGGCAGCGTGGTGGTCAGCTTCCTCTTCGGGGCTGCCTTCTTCCACGAAAGCAACCTCAAGGCAAAGGCTATCGATTTGGCTTTAGTGCTGTTGGGAATGTTATTCCTGGCTATCGGCTCGGCGTAGGATGATGCTGGTGGCACCTAAAGTGAACAGCGTGCCGTCGTCGATGATACGGCGTTCGCGGGGTTGTAGCTCTACATCGCCTACAAAGGTGCCGGTATTGCTGTTATTGTCGGCAAGTGTGTAGCGCAAAGTCCCCTTCTTGTCGCGGCTCACGGTAATGGTGCAGTGGTTCAAATCTACGCTGGGGTCAACGGTCTCGAAGGTGCAGTTGGCAGGGTTGCCTTTCTGGTACCGGCCTATAACGTTGTCGCCCATGTGCAGGGGGATGACCTGCTTGTAGTGGAACACGTTCTCTATCACCACAATGCTGCCGCACGGAGCTTCCTCTACCGTCCGCTGCCCGCTGTCTTGGTTCAGCGAGGCGTTCTCATCCTTCTGCGTGTTGCGCAGCTTCGAAACACCCATACGGATGCTGAACTCCTTGCCACACTCGTCGCACTTGAACACCAACGACTGACCCGCCTCGTAGCGGGTCTCGTCGAAGATGATGTAATGGTCACATTTGGGGCATCTTACGCGTTTCATGCTCCTCCTTTACTTTTATGCTTCTGCTTTCTTGGTGTAAACCCAGGCTTCTGAAAAGTCAGGGTCGCTGTACAGCTGGTTCAACTGCTTGTAGGCTTCCTCCTTGCTTTGATATTCGCCGAAGATGACGCGCACCACTTGGTTGTGTACCCATACCGAAGCCTTTTTATATCCCTGGCGGTGCAGGCTTTCCACGTATGCTTCGGCATTGCTCAGCTTCACTTGGCTGGCCAGCACGATGCAATAGGTGATGCCTGTAGCGGCCTGCTTCTGTTCTTCAGCCTGCTTGGACGCTGTGGCCTGTTTCTGTTCTGCGGTCTGTTGCGGGTCGGCAACTTGTTTCTGCTCAATAGCCTGCTTGGCTTCAGCATCCTTTTTTACTTCAGCACCCTTTTTCACTTCGCGCAGCTCGGCAACAACGGGTTCCGAGGGCGTATAGTTGGTGTCTTGCGGAATAAGCCGGAACAGCACGCCGTTCTGCAGCTGGCTCATCGTCTTGCTGCCCCAGTCGCTATTGGCTATCGGGGTGGACAGCAGGAAGAAAGCCACTACGGCAGCAGCGATAGCAACAGCATTGCGCACCCACGACATCTTGACTTCAATGGCGTGGCTGTCGTCGTCAGTCTCCACGAAGTCGAGCAGACTGGGCTCCTGTTGCGCTGCTGCGTCGTCAGACTGCTCTTCGCCGGCTTGAACACTCGTGAGGGCAGGTGCTTCTACGACCGGCTTCTGCTTGTCTGCCTGTGGTGCAGCATGGTCTTTGCGATAAGCAAACGGGAAGCTGGACAGGCCGTACAGCTCTGGTGCCAGAATACCAGCCTCGCAGGGCTGGAACTCGTAGTTGCCCTCGTGGTTCACGGTCAGCGTGCCCAGATTGTCCAGTTCGTATTCTCCTTGCTCGTTTAACAAGGCTTTCAGCTCTTCCACTTCCTCCTCTATATGCCGCATGGCTTCCGGCAGGCTGATGTCGAGCGCTTCGGCGTATGACTGTGCCAGCAGCGAGTCGTTCATCTTCAGCTGCGGATTGAAGCCCAGCGTCAGGAGTGGCGGCAAGAACAAACGGTCTTCCTCGTCATAGCGTGCAGGCATCTCGTGTGCGATAAATCCCCCGAAATCAGGCACTATCACACATTTGTTCTCCAAAAGGAGCACTTCTATATGTCTTTGCAATTCAATCACGGCGGCAAAATTAGTGATTTTTTGTGAAACGTGCAAGTAAAAGAAGGATAAAAATTTCATAATTCTTTTTTGGTAATTCATAATTAATGCTTACCTTTGCATCCGTTTTTAATAAGGAACAAGAAAAATATGGAGTATAAAAAGACAGCTATTGAGGGTGTTTTCATCATCGAACCGCGTGTGTTCAACGATGCCCGGGGTTATTTTTTCGAAGCATGGAAGAAGGAAGAGTTTGAAGCAAACGTAGGAAAGATTACCTTTGTGCAGGACAACGAGTCGAAGTCGTCGTACGGTGTGTTGCGCGGTCTTCATTTCCAGAAGGGAGCATTCTCGCAGGCCAAGTTGGTGCGGGTCATCAAGGGCAGGGTAGTCGATGTGGCAGTAGATCTGCGCCGGTCGAGTGCTACGTTCGGGCAGCATGTGATGGTGGAGCTGAGCGACGAGAACAAGCGTCAGTTCTTCATTCCTCGCGGTTTTGCCCACGGTTTCCTGGTGCTGAGCGACGAGGCTATCTTTACTTATAAGGTGGACAACGTCTATGCGCCTCAGGCCGATGGCGGTGTGCGATGGAACGACCCCGAGCTGGGCATCAAGTGGCCCATCGACCTCAGTGTGGTGAAGACCAGCGAGAAAGACCTGGTATTGCCGATGCTCCGTGACATAGGGCCTTTCGAGTAGCATTCATGGGGCTGCTACCTTTATTTATATATAGGAAAAAGCATTTTATTTATCAACAATCTCATTAATCATTATGAATATAGCTATTGTAGGAACAGGTTATGTAGGTCTGGTGTCGGGCACTTGCTTTGCCGACACCGGTGCCAACGTCACATGTGTTGACGTAGATGCAGAAAAGATAGAACGGCTGAAGAACGGCGAGATACCCATCTTCGAGCCCGGTCTTGACGAACTGGTGAAGAAGAACGTGGCGGCAGGCCGTCTGCACTTCACCACCGACCTCTCGACGGTGCTCGACGATGTTCAGATAGTCTTCTCTGCTGTTGGTACGCCCCCCGATGAAGACGGCTCTGCCGACCTGAAGTATGTGTTGCAAGTAGCCCGTACCATCGGGCAGCATATCAACCACTATCTGGTGGTGGTCACCAAATCTACCGTTCCCGTAGGCACTGCCGCCAAGGTGCGCAAGACCATCGAAGCCGAACTGGAGAAGCGCGGCATGAAGGACTTGGAGTTTGACGTGGCCTCCAACCCCGAGTTCCTCAAGGAGGGCAATGCCATCAAAGACTTCATGTCGCCCGACCGCGTGGTGGTGGGTGTAGAGAGCGAGCACGCCAAGAAGGTGCTGACGAAGCTCTACAAGCCCTTCCTCATCAACAATTTCCGCGTTATCTTCATGGACATCCCCTCTGCCGAGATGACGAAATATGCTGCCAACTCGATGCTGGCTACGCGTATCTCGTTCATGAATGATATTGCCAACCTCTGCGAACGGGTAGGGGCCGACGTGAATATGGTGCGAGCAGGCATCGGTGCCGACACTCGTATTGGGCGCAAGTTCCTCTATGCGGGCTGCGGCTACGGCGGTTCATGCTTCCCTAAGGACGTGAAGGCACTCATCAAGACGGCAGACCAGAACGGCTACTCGATGGAGGTGCTGAAGGCTGTGGAGCGTGTCAACGAGCGCCAGAAGAGCATCCTCTTCGACAAGCTTGTCAAGGCCTTCGGCTCGAAAGAGGCTCTTCGTGGTAAGACCATAGCCATGTGGGGTTTGTCGTTCAAGCCCGAGACCGACGACATGCGCGAATCTACGGCACTGGTCATGATCGGTCTGCTGCTGGATGCAGGCTGCCGCCTTCGTGCCTACGACCCGGTGGCCATGAAGGAGTGCAAGCGGCGTATCGGCGATGCCGTCACCTATTGTAACGACATGTACGATGCTGTGCTCGATGCCGACGCCCTGCTGCTGCTCACCGAGTGGAAGGAGTTCCGTCTGCCTTCATGGGCTGTCATCCGTAAGGCCATGCACCACCCGCTGGTCATCGACGGGCGCAATATCTTTGACCCGGAAGACCTGGAGGAAAACGGCTTCGAATACCACTGCATCGGAAAATAGCCTCCATCCTTATATGATTTATCCGGAAACAAAACACGTTATATGATATATCCGGAAACGAATAATGCTTTCATCTGATAGGATTATGCACAAGTCATTTGTTCATATACTTTCCCCGCTTCTGCTGCTGGCAGCTGTCTTGTTCAGCTGCAGCAGCGGCGGCGTGAGTACACAAGCCGAGGAAAGCCGTCAGGCCAAACAGCTGTTGCAGGGCGTATGGACCGACGACGATACCGAGAGTGTGGTATTCAAGATGGAAGGCGACTCGGTCTATTATCCCGACTCTACCAGCATGACGGCCTATTTCAAGGTGGTGGGCGACACGCTGTACATCGGTTCGGCACGCTATCACATTAAGAAGCAGACCGAGCATCTGCTGTGGTTCCAGTCGCAAGACGGCAGTCTGGTGAAGCTGGCGAAAGACGACGACGGCGGCTCTGACGAGGTGTTCGCCGAGAACCGCCCCCAGATTCAGCAGCTGAGCGGAGTGCTGAAGCGCGACACGGTGGTCTTTCATGACGGGCGCAAATATCATCTCTACATTGCCATCAACCCCACGAAGTACAAGGTGTCGCGCACTACGGTAAACGAAGACGGGCTGTCGGTGGAAAACGTCTATTACGACAACATCATCCACCTGAGTGTCTTCCAGAATGCCAGACAGCTCTTCTCGCGCGACTTCCGTAAGCAATACTACGCACGGCTGTTGCCGGCCAACATCACGACGATGTCTATCTTGAACGATATGGCTTTCGAGCGTGTCGATGCCGGCGGCTTCCACCTCAATGCCTCGCTGTGCATTCCCGGCGACGCCAGCTGCTATCTGGTGGAACAGGTGGTAGGCTTCGATGGACGGCTCACCTCCAAGCTGGCCGAATACTGACGCTGGAATCAATTTACCAAAAACGCTGGCATCATGACTGTCACACTGCTACAGACCGACATCTGCTGGGCCCAGACGGAAGAGAATATTCGTCGTGCTACAGCACTGATGGGCGACCAGCCGGGCAGCGACCTCTACGTGCTTCCCGAAATGTGGAGCACAGGATTTGCCACCCAGCCGGAAGGCATTGCCCACCCAGAATCCGACAATCCTGCATTGCGATGGATGCTGCAGACGGCCCGTGAGCAGCGGTGTGCCATCTGCGGCAGTCTGGCGGTACATTTGCCTGACGGCACCTTCCGCAACCGTCACTACTTCGCCGACGGAAGAGCCGGCACCTTATCGTATTACGACAAACACCACCTCTTCGCCTATGGCGGCGAAGACCGTTACTATACACCAGGCTCCCGGCATACCATTGTCAGCTATGCCGGTTTCCGCCTGCTTTTGCTCACGTGCTATGACCTGCGCTTCCCCTGCTGGAGCCGCTATGCCTCCGACTGCGACTACGATGCCATCGTGATTGTGGCCAACTGGCCTCAGTCGCGCCAGTCGGCTTGGCATATTCTCACCCGTGCCCGTGCTGTGGAGAACCAGTGCTATCTGGTAGGCGTCAACAGGGTGGGCGACGATGCCTATTCCCATTATGTGGGAGCCAGTGTGGCGGTTGACCCTATCGGGCGCACACTGGCTCAGTGCCCTACCGGCTGTGTTGATGCACTTACCGTCACCCTCGACCTGGCCGAACTGCAGCGTCGCCGCCACAAGTTCCGTGTGCTTGACGATCGCGACAGATGGTGAGACACCACCATTTTTCCATATTGTTTTTTTATTACCGTCCGCTAAACATGAATTCCTGTTCTGAATTACTACCGCAGGAGTAGATAATCGTCGTGACACCAGCGGAGGTGGGCAGCATGCACGCTATTCAACTTCCCCTCTAAGCCTTCTTCCTCTACTACAAACAATAAGTCTTAGAGCCTTGCTACGATCACCGGGAGCCTCTCCACGAAAATTAGTGGCCTCTCCACGATCACCAAGAGCCTCTCCACGAAAATTAGTAGCCTCTCCACAATCACCAGTGGCCTCTCCACGAAAATTAGTAGCCTCTCCACGAAAATTAGTGGCCTCTCCACGATAAGTAAACAAAAAACCGCGATTTCATCGGGATTTTTCTGCCGTAAATATATATATATTGTGAAAAAGGAAAACATCCCGCACATCTCGCACATCTCGCACGTAAACTGACAGTCTGCTCAATTTATCTCGCACGTAGCTGACGATTTGCTCATTTTATCCCGCACGTAGCTGACACTTTGCAACTACCGGTCCACATCCATCCCGCACCTGGTTGTTACAGCAATAGGATGCCTTCATGATGTGTTGAAACATTTTCACGTGCGAGATGTGCGGGTTGTTTTTTTTTGTTACAAATCATTCGCAATTTACATGCGTGGCTCTGTAGCCGTATGGTCAAAGTTGCGAATGGTTATTTTCCCGATGGTGTCGCAATGTCCTTTCAGCTTGCCGTCCACATAGACCCGTAGCCCCTTGCCCACATGGTATCGCGAACCGTCACGGTCCCAGAGAATAGTGAGGGTGTGTCCGTGATACGGAACGTTGTCCAGGCAGAAATAGCTCCACTTGTCGGCAGGCATCAGGGGGTTCACCTCTAAGGTGTTGTCCTGGCGGGGGCGCAGTCCGCAGAGTCCCGTGATGACGAGGTCGTTGAAAGTAGAGTGGTTGTAGTAGCGCGACCGCTCCTGGTCGCCTTTGAGCCAGTATCCGGTGGTCTCGTCGAGATATTCACCGATGTACGGCTTGCCGCGCATGTGCTGGCTCTGCATATATTTTTCCATCTCGTCGAAGAAAAGGGATTGGCAGACGCTGTCCGTCGTGTTGTTGGAGTGGCTGACGCTGTCCGTCGTGTAGTCGTTGCTGAAGTTGGCCAGTGCCGTCAGCGTCTGCGAAGTGGCAAAGGGCCATACGGCACCGTCCCATTCGCACTTGCCCACGCCGTGTGTGCGGAACAGCGGATGGCGGCGCTCTGCGGTAGTCAGTCCGTAGGGTGCCGCAAATCCCTGCTGGTCGGCTATCTGCTGCCAGGCTACCGCATATCGCGGTTCGTCCTTGGCCAGCCCGGTGTACCAGGGCATGAATCCGATGGCCTCGCGTACATTCGCCGACGAATCGACACGATGGGTCTCGAAAAAGGCGTGCTGCGGGTTCCATAATACCTGATGTACACTCTCCCGCAGGTCGGCAGCCTTGTCGAAGTAGGTCTTGGCTTTGTCCTCGTTGCCATTCAGCCGTGCGATGTGTCCTATAGCCATTGCATTGCCATACATATAGCTGTTGATAGAGGGCCGCAGGTATTTCTTCTTCCTTCCGCCGCTGATGGTCTCTTCCATAGCGTCCTGTACGTCGGCCTGCCAGTAGAGCTTGCGCCCTTGTACGGTGCGGGTATGGGTGTCTTCCCAGTGCTTGTATTCCCATTCCAGCGAGGGCAGCATGGCTGTAATCCATTCCTTGCGTCCGTCTGCGAGGTATCTGTTCCACAAGGCCCACGGCATCCACGACGAGTAGTTGGCAATCTTCTTCATGGGCTGTCCGTTGTTGCCCTTGTACCACGTGTTCATCACCTGGTCCAGATACAGCGGGTTGCGCAGCCATCGGCTCTCCATGATGTGATGTCCCACGCCCGAGGCGATGAGGTTATATTGGTCGGCATAGCTCCTGTTTACCAGGAATTCCGTCATGGCATAGCCTACGGGTGTCTGCTTCAGGTGCTTTCGCAATGTCCACCAGCGGAAATACCACATCTCCTCGAAGTCCTGCTGCGAGCATTCGAAGAGGGGTATGTTCTCTGTCATCCACTGCCAGGCCTTCTCGTTGGGAATGGCCTGCCTGATGCCCTCCGGTTCCATGGTGTTGAAATAGGCTACGTAGTGGCGGTAGTCGTCATATCGCAGGAAGGCAGGAGCCGCCCCCGTGTTGGTTCCTGCTGCTGCGTAGGCACAGTCTCGTGTCTTCACGTTGGCAATGGCAAAGACGGCTTCCGGCTCGCGCTCTCCGGCATTCGGCAGCATGCCGTCCCAGTCGGCAGGTGTGTCGATGTCGGGGAATGTCCTGCGTCCTCCCGTGCGGAACATCACCCGCTCGATGTGCTCTACCGGAGCGAAGAACATGCGCTGGCCGGCCTTCTTACCGTCGATATACACCTCTATCAGTCGCCGGCTTACGCTGAGTGCGGCTCTCACGTGGTACGTCTTGTGTGCCTCGTATTTTCCCAAGCCGCCATAACGCGCTCCGCCTTTGCATCGCATCAGCCCCTCATGGGTTAGCTCGATGCGCGAGCATGCCGTGCCGTGCTCGTCGAGAAATTCTATCTGCAGCAGTCCCCTGTCGTTCTGCTGCGCCATGAGGTCGAATTCCACCTCCAGTTCCTTCGTGGCGGGAATCTTGCGCTCCACGCGGGCATAGTCGAAGGGGTCGGCATCTTTCATCGTCAGCCATCCGTCAGACAGGCAGACTGGTGCATAGACGGGTGAATAGATATTCCACGTGGTAAGCTGAGCGAGACTGCTGCCGGCAGCCGACGCTTCTGTTGCTGCCCGGAACTCTGTGCCGTCGGCATGGCTGTGCGCCCGGGTCTGAACGGGAACGGGAATGCGCGCCACCCACATATCCTCCTTGTTCATCGAGTAGGCCACCCATAGGTCGCTGTCGTTGGGCGTGCCGTTCCCCTCCTGTATGCCCCGTACATACTGCGGGCCGTAGCTCTTGTAGTTGCCGCCATAGCGCATGGGCGGCACTTCGCCCTGCACCAGGTTCAGCGTGGTATAGTCCAGACCGTCTTTCGACAGCGATATAGCCAGTGGCCACCGGTATTCCGAGGGGTTATAGACCGTGGCATAGGTGCCGTCGGTGAGCCGCTGCCCCCATATCTTGGCATTGCTGTTCACGAAGCCTTGGGCGCGCTCTACAGGCTGTGCCCATGTCTCGCCGCCGTCGTCGCTGATACTGGTCAGGGCGTGCTTCCAGAGTGCCGCCAGCCTTCCGTCAGGCAGGGTGTAGTCGCAGTAGGCCTTATACCCTTTCTGCAAGGGTATCAGCGGGTCGTTGCGGTCGGCCTCTTCCACCCACTGCATGCGGCATCGCGGATTGGCCAGTATTTCCTCGCAGGCCTGCCGAGTGGCCTTGTCGGCATGGGTGTAGTAGGGGAAGGCCGGCTTATACTGCTTGTAAGTATGGTTCAGATAGATGAAATAGATGGGGCCGAAGGTGCCGTCTTTCTTCACCTCGCGGATGACACGCCCTATGCCGTTGCCGTCGTTGGGGTCGTCCTTCTTGTCGAAGGCCACGCCGTAGTTGCCGATGGCAAAGAGCCGTCCGCTCTTGGCGACATACCATCCCACACGCTGGTGCATGATGGCTATGAGCTGGTGGGCCTTCTCCGTGCGGTTGGGCTTCTGGAAACCTTCCGGCACCTGCAGCTCTGGAAACAGGATGGCGGGTTCGCTCCATGTGTAGCCGTCTTCCGAAGTCTGCAGCATGGTGCGCGAGGGCGGTATGTGCTCGTCGCTGGGGTCGCAGAGGAAGTGTATGTAGAAGCGTCCGTTCCAATAGGCCATCATGGGTTGGTGGTTGTATGTCCATCCGTCGTTGCCTGCCTTGGTGGGATGCTCGCGGTTGGCCCTCATCATCTGTATGTTATGCACACCCACCACGGGCGACAGTCCGCCGTCGTGGCGCTCCGGGTTGCTCAGTGTCGTGCCGCTGTAATGGATGCGGTCTTTGTCGTGCAGCAGGTTGCTGACTATCCGTTCCGGAGCCTTGAAAACGGTGCCGTGCTTATGCAGTACCGGCACACTGACCTGTTTCGACACGTCTTCGAACTTGACGAAATCGCGGGTGTAGTGTGCCCCGAAGTCCTTCAGCTCGTAGCGGTCGTAATAGATGAGCCACCCGGCTTTGCCATTTGCCGACAGACTATTTACCGTTTTGCTATTTGCAGCTTCACCCTTCCCGATGGGGCTGTCCAGCCTCAGCACCGTGGGTCCCTCCATCATCTTGCCGGTAAAAGGCTCCGAGGCTTTAGTCCACGGGCCGTAAGGCGACTTGCTGTATGCTACCTTGATGTCGCGCTCGGGGCGGGTGTTGTCTTTCAGCACCATCACGTAGCGGTATTTCCCCATGACGGGCTTCTCGCCGGCTGCTTTCGTGTCCACCAGCGTGGCGTCAATACACGAGAACCCCGGGTCTATCATCAGCTTTGCGGGGGCAAAGGTCTTGAAGTCCTTGGTGGTCGTATAGTACAGCCGGTGATTGTTCTTATGGTCTTCCTGTCCGTCGGGAAAGCGCCCCGGAATGCACGATGCCCAGATGATGACCACCTGCCGCCGCTCGCTGTCCCAGAAGAGCTCCGGTGCCCATACGTTGACGGTGGCGGTGTCTTTCATCACCTCGATGAACCGCTGCTCCGACCAGTGCTTCAGGTCGCGCGACGAGGCATAGCCGAAGCCACGGTCGCCGCGCCACGACGACGTCCATACCAGGTGGAAGGTGCCGTCGGGGGTGCGTATGATGCTGGGGTCGCGCATCACCCGCTGCTTGCCCACTTCCGGCTTTAGCCATGTGCCGGGAATGGAGTCCCAGTGCCACCCGTCGTAGCTGTAGATGAATCGCAGCCCGTCGGTGGCGGGTTCGTGGAACGATGTGGATACATAGATGTCGCGTTGTGCCATCGAGCTTGCTATGGCGGCAAGACAGGCAAAGAGGGTGAGAAGACGTCGTTTCATGTCTGTTTGTTTTATTATATAATAATGACGAAATCGGGTCTTTTTTGTCACTATCCCTGCCCGTGGTGTAGCGTTGCGATGCAGTAAAGTTTACATTTTTTAGTTGTTGCCTTGGCGGCATTTCCAAAATTTATGCTTACCTTTGCAGCCGCATAACAAAATGAGCAAGTATATCATGATCAGGAAAAGAATATTGGCTGCCTTGGCGTGCAGCATCGTTGTGTCGGCATTGTCGGCCCAAGAGGTGATGACCAAACAGAAGGACGGAACATACATCGTGAATACCACCACGCTGGCACAGGACGTCGAGGGCTATAACGGTCCGACGCCTGTCGAGATTCATATCAAGAAGAACAAGATAGTGAAGGTAGTGCCCCTGAAGACGCAGGACGGTGCGAAGTATGTGGCTATGGTGAAGAAGCACATGCTGCCGTCCTACGAGGGTGTCAACGTCAAGAAGGGCACGGTGCCCGAGGTCGATGGCGCTACGGGAGCCACGTTCACGTCGGATGCCATCAAGGAGAATATCCGCCGTGGTGTGGCCTACTATCTGAAGAACAAGTAGCGTACAGGCCGCCCGGCTACTTCTCTTACCAGCCCTTACCGCATTCAGCCCTTACAGCAGCAGTAGTCCGGCTACTGCCGAATAGCACATCATGCGTATGGGGTTGATTTTCATGACCAGCACGCCGTAGAACGAGGCGGCAAAGAGGAAGCAGCTGACGCCGAACTGCCACGGATTGTCTGTGGGTGTCGAGAAGTTCTCGCGGGTCATCAGCAGCAGGGTGGCAGCAGCCAGCAGCCCCACCACCGCCGGGCGCAGACCGAGAAACACCGACTTGACGGTGCGGGTCTGCATATACTTCATAAACATCTTGCTGATAACCACCATCAGTATCAGCGACGGCAGCACCAGCGCGAAGGTTGCCGTGGCCGAGCCCAGCACCGCCATAGGAACGGAAAATCCGGCATTCTTCACGGCGGTATATCCCGCGTATGTAGCCGAATTGATACCGATAGGCCCGGGTGTCATCTGCGAGATGGCCACGATGTCGGTAAATTCTGCCGATGTCATCCAGTGCCAGTGCTCTACCGTCTCGTGCTGTATTAGCGACAGCATGCCGTAGCCGCCGCCGAATCCGAACAGTCCTATCTCGAAAAACGTGATAAATAACCAAAAGAATATCATTTGTTGTTATTGCTGTTGTCCATTAAGCCTTACCCTCTCCATTGAAATGAGGCGGGTTGGGTGTTGCCGTTAGTCTGCCCCAGACGTATCCACCTGCACCTGCGACAATGATTATCCAGATGGGCGACACCCCCAGCAGCCAGATGAGCAGTGCCGATACTACGGGAATCCAGCAGGTAAACCGGTTCAGCTTGGCCTGCTTGGCCATATTGAACGTCGGCACGGCAATCAGTGCCACCACTGCCGGACGTATGCCTCGGAACATGGCCGCTATGTAGCGGTTGTCCTCAAACTGGTGGAAGAAGATGGCGATGGCCAGAATGATGAGAAACGAGGGTAGGGCAGTGCCCATGGCGCACGTGACGGCTCCGCGTACCTTATTTAATTTATAGCCTACGAAGATGCTGATGTTGATGGCAAAGACCCCGGGACAGCTCTGCGCGATGGCTATCAGGTCGAGCATCTCATCCTTGCCTATCCAGCGGTGCTTGCCCACCACCTCCTCTTCTATTAACGGAATCATGGCATATCCACCACCGAGGGTGAACATGCCAATCTTGAAGAAGGTGCGAAAAGATTCCCAGTTGAGGTTCGCTACATTACTCATTGCTCATTTCTCATTTCTTTCATTTCTCATTCCTCATTCCTCATTTCTTCCTTTCCTCCACCCATTTCCTTGCATTCACAAAGGCCTCTATCCACGGTGTCACCTCGTCCATGCGGCGGCGCTCCGGATACCAGGCACACTGCCATGGGAACACGGCGCGCTCCAGGTGTGGCATCATGCACAGATGGCGTCCGTCCTCAGAGCAGATGCCTGCCACGTCGTAGTCCGAGCCGTTGGGGTTGGCGGGGTATCCGTGGTAGTTGTATTTCGCTATGACGTGGTAGTCGCTCTCCTTCCCCGGCAGCGAGAATTTCCCCTCGCCGTGGGCCACCCACAGGCCGAGCTTGTTGCCGCTCAGCGAACCGAACATCACGCTATGGTTCTGCGGTATCTGCAGCGTGATGAACTCGCTCTCGAACTTGTGCGAGTCGTTGTGCAGCATGCGCGGACGGCATTGCTCATTTCTCATTTCTAATTTCTCATTTCCACACAGCCCCAGCTCCACCATCAGCTGGCAGCCGTTGCAGATGCCAAGCGACAGCGTGTCCTCGCGGGCATAGAAACGGTCCAGTGCCTCCTTGGCCTTCGGGTTGAAGAGGAAGGCGCCGGCCCATCCCTTGGCCGAGCCCAGCACGTCGCTGTTGGAGAAACCGCCGCAGAACACAATCATGTTGATGTCCTCCAGCGTCTCGCGCCCGCTGATGAGATCGGTCATCATCACGTCCTTCACGTCAAAGCCTGCCAAATACAGGCAGTAGGCCATTTCGCGCTCGCCGTTGGTGCCTTTCTCACGGATGATGGCAGCCTTGATGCCGGTCGGCTCGCGGCGGTCGGCACTGATGCCGTATTGCTTCATCATGCCGGTGAAGTCGCGGTTGAACTTCATTTCCAGGGGCTGCTGCTTGTAGTTCTCGTAGCGCTCGCGGGCCTTGCCGTTCATGCTCTGCTTGCGGTCAAGCAGGTACGAGGTCTTGTACCACACGTCGCGCAGATGGTCGATGTCGAACGTCAGCTGGCTGGTCTCGCCAGCCTCGCTCGTCATATTGGGATAGACTACCACCATCTCGCGGCTGTTGCTGACGGTATAGCCTATTTTGGCGAAGCCCACGCCGCAGTCTTCCATGAAGTCCTTGAAGTCCTGCTTGTGGTCGTCGCTCACCTGGATTACCACGCCCGGGTTCTCGGCAAAGAGCGTCTTCACGATGTCGCCGTCCTGGCAGAGGTCGTGCAGATTGATGTGCATGCCGCCCTCCCTGTTGGCGAAGGTCATCTCCAGCAGGGTGGTTATCAGTCCGCCTGCCGATATGTCGTGGCCAGCTATCACCCATCCCTTCGCTATCAGCTGCTGTACGGCCATGAAGGCGTCGGCAAAGTATTCGGCGTTCTTCACCGTAGGCACGTCGCTGCCCACCTTGCCGAGGCTCTGCGCAAAGGCCGAGCCGCCCAGTCGCTGCTTGTCGAACGAGAAGTCTATGTGGTACAGCGAGGCGTGCTTGTCGTTCTTCACCACGGGGCTCACCACCTTGCGGATGTCACTCACCTCGCCGCCAGCCGATACGATGACGGTGCCCGGCGATATGATTTTCTCGCCGTTGGGGTACTGCTGGGTCAGCGACAGCGAGTCCTTACCCGTGGGCACGTTGATGTGCAGCTCGCAGCAGAAGTCTGACAACGCTTTGACTCCAGCATACAGGCGGGCATCCTCACCCTCCTGCGAGCGACAGGGCCACATCCAGTTGGCACTCAGGCTCAGGCTCTCCATACCATCGGCCAGCGGAGCCCACACGATATTGGTCAGGGCCTCGGCTACAGACTGCACACTGCCTGCGGCTGGGTCGGCCAGCCCGGCCTGCGGGGCGTGGCCTATGGCGGTGGCTATGCCCTTGCGGCCGCGATAGTCTAAGGCCACCACGCCGCAGTCGCTCAGCGGCAGCTGTATCTCGCCCTGGCACTGCTGGCGGGCTATCTTGCCCGTCACCGAGCGGTCCACCTTGTTGGTCAGCCAGTCCTTGCAGGCTACGGCTTCCAACTGCAGCACGCGCTCCAGGTATTCGCTGATTTTATCTGAGTATTCTGAGCAGTCAGAGTAATCGGAAGGCTTCGCATATTTCACATCCTCATAAGTGTGCTCTACAGTCTTATCCTTCATGATGGTCTTGGGCGAGTGGCCGAACATCTGGGCCACGTCCAGGTCGAAGGGCTTCACGCCGTCGCCCTGACGGAACGAGAAGTGGGCGTCGCCGGTGGTCTCGCCTACCACATACATCGGGGCGCGCTCGCGCTCGGCTATCTTCTGCACGTGCTCTATGTGCTTCTCGTCGATGAGCAGCCCCATGCGCTCCTGGCTCTCGTTGGCTATGATTTCCTTGGCCGACAGCGTCTGGTCGCCGATGGGCAGCTTCGTCATGTCTATCTCGCCGCCGCATTCTTCCACCAGCTCCGACAGACAGTTCAGGTGGCCTGCACTGCCGTGGTCGTGGATAGACACCACCGGGTTCTGGTCTTCCTCGCAGAGGGCGCGCACCAGGTTGTAGGCGCGCTTCTGCATCTCGGGGTTGGCGCGCTGGATGGCGTTCAGCTCGATGCCGTTCGAATAACGGCCGGTATCTACCGACGACACGCTGCCGCCACCGAGTCCGATGCGGTAGTTGTCGCCGCCTACCACCACCACCTTGTTGCCCTTCTGCGGCTCTTTCTTTAGGCAGTCGCGCTTCGTGCCGTAGCCCACGCCGCCTGCCAGCATGATTACCTTGTCGTAGGCGTACTTGGCCTCTTCAGGGTTCTCCTGGTGCTCGAAGGTCAGCACGCTTCCGCAGATGAGCGGCTGTCCGAACTTGTTGCCGAAGTCAGAGGCTCCGTTCGATGCCTTGATCAGTATCTGCTCCGGCGTCTGGTACAGCCACTTGCGCACGGGCAGGATGTCCTCCCAGTCGCGGCCCTCATCCTCTATACGGGGGTAGGCCGTCATATACACTGCCGTACCGGCAATGGGCCACGAACCGACACCGCCGCCCATGCGGTCGCGAATCTCGCCGCCTGTGCCGGTGGCCGCCCCGTTGAAGGGCTCTACCGTCGTGGGGAAGTTGTGCGTCTCGGCCTTCAGCGAGATGACGCTCTCGATGTCCTTCACGCGGAAATAGTCGCTCGTTGACTGGTCGGCAGGAGCAAACTGCTCCACCACGGGCCCTTGGGCGAAGGCCACATTGTCCTTGTATGCCGACAGTATCTTGTTCGGGTTCTCCTGTGTGGTCTTCTTGATCATGGCAAAGAGGCTCGACTCCATCTCCTTGCCGTCGATGACGAACGTGCCGCCGAATATCTTGTGGCGGCAGTGCTCCGAGTTGATCTGGGCAAAGCCGAATATCTCCGAGTCGGTCAGCGGACGCCCGTTCTCCTTCTCTATCTTGTGCAGGTATTCTATCTCCTCCGGACTCAGTGCCAGTCCCTCCTGCTCGTTATACTCCTCCAGGTTGTCCACATGCCTGATAGGCTCCGGCTGGATGTTGACGGTGAAGATGTCCTGGTCCAGACCGTTGTACATGCGTTGCAGCATCGGGTCGTGGTCGGCATCCTCCGTCTCTACGGGGAAGTATTCCTCAATGCGGCGAATACCGCCGATACCCATGTTCTGCGTAATCTCAACGGCATTCGTTGACCAGGGGGTCACCATCTCGCGGCGCGGACCCACGTAGTGCCCGGCCAGCGTCTCGCTGTCTGTCAGCTCGGCACCGCCGTACAGCCAGCATAGTTCCGTCACTTCTTGTTCGTTCAGCGTGTGGTCGGCCTCGGTGGCTATCACGCTCTGTTGGGGGGTTCTGAAAAAGAATATCTTCATCGTTTATACCTTAAAAAAGTTTTATGTTTTCTACTGTGGTTCTGCAGGGGCTTGGGCGCCTGTCTTCCGTCTTCTGCTTCGTCGTGCATAGACATGTTCGTCTTAGCGGCTACAAAGGTACAAAATTTTGATGACATTAACGAAGCTATTGTGGAAAATCTGAAAAAAAATGACGGGCTTTTTCGGTTTTGCTACTTTTGCAGGTTTGTTCCGCTGTCGAAAAATGCCGAAACACTGTGCCAAAAAATGATGCAGTAGGAGTGTTGTCGACCCCTCGCCAAAAAAATATACAATTTTTTCGCGAAAAAGCTTGCAGGAATGAAAAAAAACGTAACTTTGCAAGGCTGTTGCAAAAGGGGGCGGAAATGGGCTGGCGGGGCGCCCCATGGCAGCAGCGAGCAGGACGAAGTAGGGGGAGAAAGGAGAATAAGATATGAGGAAGGAGCAAGGAGAATGAGAAAAGGAGAATGAGAAAAGGAGAATGAGTAGCGGAAACAGAGAGGCTGGTAACAGAAGACAGCAGCAGAGTGACACGTTTTGCCGGTGTAAAGGCTGGGGAGCCTTACACCGGCAAAACACGTGTTATTCGGGGATGGCTACGGGGCAGCTATCATGCGTTGTACTCCTGCCAAGCCTTGATCTTGATGTCGTCCTGGCTGAGGGCTGTGAAGGCCTCGATATAGGCTTTGGCCAGCCGTACATTGGTCATCAGGGGGATGTTGTGGTCGATGGCTCCGCGACGGATGCGATAGCCGTTGGTGAGCTCGCGCTTGGTGTGGTTCTTGGGCACGTTGACGATGAGCGCAAACTGGTGCTGCGAAATCATGTCCATCACATTGTTGTCGCCCTCCTCGTCGGGCCAGTTGACGGCTGTGGCCTGCACGCCGTTGTCGTTGAGGAACTGTGCCGTGCCGGCGGTGGCATAGACCTTGTAGCCTTTCTTCACCAGCTGCTGGGCGGGCTCAAGCAGGCTGACCTTGCCCTTGGCGGCTCCCGACGAGATGAGGATGTTCGAACCCGCGGCGGGCAGCTTGTAGCCGGTGGCGATGAGGGCGTTGAGCAGGGCCTCGTCGAGCGAGTCGCCCAGACATCCCACCTCGCCTGTGCTGGACATATCTACACCCAGTACGGGGTCGGCGTTCTGGAGGCGTGCAAAGGAGAACTGCGATGCCTTGACGCCGATGCGGTCGATGTCGAACTCAGACTTGTCGGGTCGCTGGTAGGGAGCGTCGAGCATGATCTTGGTAGCCGTCTCGATGAAGTTGCGCTTCAGAATCTTCGACACGAAGGGGAAGGAGCGCGAGGCACGCAGGTTGCACTCGATGACCTTCACCTCGCGGTTCTTGGCGAGGAACTGGATATTGAACGGCCCCGAGATGTTGAGCTCGCTGGCTATCTTGCGCGAAATCTTCTTGATCTGGCGGATGGTGGAGAAATAGATGTGCTGGGCGGGGAACACCATCGTGGCGTCGCCGGAGTGAACGCCGGCATACTCGACGTGCTCGCTGATGGCATACTCTACCACTTCGCCCTTGTCGGCTACGGCATCAAACTCTATCTCCTTGGTTTCGGTCATGAACTTCGACACCACCACGGGGAACTCCTTCGACACCTCGGTGGCCATCGACAGGAAGCGGTGCAGCTCCTCGTCGTCGTAACACACGTTCATGGCGGCTCCGGAGAGCACGTACGACGGGCGCACCAGCACGGGATAGCCCACCTCGGATACGAACTCGCGGATGTCGTCGAACGATGTCAGGGCGCGCCAGGCGGGCTGGTCGATGCCCAGCTTGTCGAGCATGGCCGAGAACTTGTCGCGGTTTTCAGCCCGGTCGATGTTGACAGGCGACGTGCCGAGCACGGGCACTCCCTGGCGGTGCAGCTTCATGGCCAGGTTGTTGGGTATCTGTCCGCCCACGCTGACGATGACGCCACGGGGCTGCTCCAGGTCAATGACATCGAGCACGCGCTCCAGCGACAGCTCGTCGAAGTACAGGCGGTCGCACATGTCGTAGTCGGTTGATACGGTCTCGGGGTTGTAGTTAATCATGATCGACTTGTAGCCCAGCTTGCGAGCGGTGTTGATGGCATTCACCGAACACCAGTCGAACTCGACGCTGGAACCGATGCGGTAGGCTCCCGAGCCGAGCACGATGACCGACTTCTCGTTCTGATAGTAGCTGATGTCGTGCTTGGGCTGATACGAGGTAGGCAGATGCAGCCCGTACTCGATGAAGCTCTTGGCTTTTTGTAGTGCCGCAGAGAACTCGTCCTGGAAGGCTGGGGTATGCGTGTAGGTGAAGTAGAGGTAGTTGGTCAGTTCGGGATGCTCCGACGCCACCGTGGGTATGCGCTTCACCGAGGGCACGATGCCGCGCTCCTTGCGGTAGTGGCGCACCAGCAGGTTCTCCTTCTCCATGTTGCCGCTCTGGGGCTTCAGCACGAAGCGGGCTATCTGGAAGTCGGAGAATCCGCACCGCTTGACCTCAAGCAGCAGGGCGTCGGGCATGTCCTCCAACCGGTTGTACTGCTGCAGCTCGTGTTTCAAATCTACGATGTGCTTCAGCCGTTCGAGGAACCACACGTCAATCTTGGTGAGCTGCTCGATGCGCTCTACGGTGTAGCCTTCCTCCAGAGCCTGTGCGATGGCGAAGATGCGCAGGTCGGTGGGGTTGGCCAGCTCGCTGTCGAGGTCTTCGAAGCGGGTATGGTCGTTGCCCACGAAGCCGTGCATGCCCTGGCCTATCATGCGCAGACCCTTCTGTATCATCTCTTCGAAGGAGCGGCCTATCGACATGATTTCGCCCACCGACTTCATGCTGGAGCCGATGAGGCGGCTGACGCCGGCAAACTTGGTGAGGTCCCAGCGGGGAATCTTGCAGATCATATAGTCGAGCGACGGGGCGACGTAGGCACTGGACGTGGTGCCCATCTCGCCAATCTGGTCGAGGGTGTAGCCCAGCGCTATCTTGGCAGCCACAAAGGCCAGCGGATAGCCGGTAGCCTTCGATGCCAGGGCGCTGGAGCGGCTGAGGCGTGCATTGATTTCGATGATGCGGTAGTCGTTGGTCTGTGCGTTGAAGGCAAACTGGATGTTGCACTCGCCGACGATGTTCAGATGGCGCACGCAGCGGATGGTGATGTCTTGCAGCATCGCCACCTGCTCGGGCTTCAGCGAGCACGTGGGGGCTACCACTATCGACTCGCCGGTGTGGATGCCGAGGGGGTCGAAGTTCTCCATCGAGGCTACGGTGAAGCAGTGGTCGTTGGCATCGCGGATGCACTCGAACTCTATCTCCTTCCATCCCTTCAGCGACTCCTCGACAAGAATCTGCGGCGCGAAGGTGAAGGCCGATTCAGCCAGTTCGACAAAGGCTTTCTCGTCGGGGCAGATGCCTGAGCCCAGGCCGCCCAGGGCATAGGCGGAGCGAATCATGATGGGGAATCCTATCTCGCGGGCTGCCTGCAGGGCATCGTCCATGTTCTCGACGGCATGGCTGACGGGAACCTTCAGCTGTATCTCGTCAAGTTTCTTGACAAAGAGGTCGCGGTCTTCGGTGTTCATGATGGCCTCGACGCTGGTGCCCAGCACCTCGACGCCATACTCACGGAGCACGCCGGTCTGGTAGAGCTCGGTGCCGCAGTTCAGCGCCGTCTGTCCGCCAAAGGCCAGGAGGATGCCGTCGGGGCGTTCCTTCTTGATGATTTCGGTGACGAAGTGGGTGGTGACTGGTTGGAAATACACCTTGTCGGCAATACCTTCAGAGGTCTGAATGGTAGCGATATTGGGGTTTACCAACACGGAAGAGATGCCTTCCTCGCGTAATGCTTTCAGAGCTTGTGAGCCGGAATAGTCGAACTCGCCAGCCTGTCCGATTTTAAGGGCACCCGAGCCAAGTACGAGCACCTTCTTCAGTTTCTTTTTCATATCGTAGGAGTTGATTTGATTGATTTCATTCCGGGCTGCAAAGTTACAAAGAAAATGCAAAAAAACAATGGACGTGCCCTGTTTTTTTGCATCTTTTATGCTTATGACGCTGCCGAAGCTGTATATTTATGCAGCAAAGGTGCTGCATCGGCAGGAAAAGTCCGTGCTGTGGCGTGCTACATCGGCAGGTAGATGACATGTTTTTCGCGTGCTACATTGGCAGGTAGATGACATGCTTTTCGCGGAACCATTCCTCGGCGAACCACCGGCTCAGCTCGCTCTGTTCAGCAATGCGTCGGAAGGGCTGCAGCTCGGCATCGAGGTTGCCCCCCTTCAGACAGATGATGCCGTTGGGCAGGGCGTTATGCTGGCGGCTTGAAATGTTCTTACGAACCATCTTGGCCAGGTCGGGCAGGGGCATCACGGCACGGCTCACCACGAAGTCATAGTGCCCTATTTCCTCTTCGCCGCGCTGATGGACGGCCTGGCAGTTCTTCAGTCCGACGCCATCGATGACGGCTTGTGCCACGCGAATCTTCTTGCCCGTGCCGTCGATGAGCCGGAAGGAGCACTCGGGGAAGAGAATGGCCAGTGGGATGCCGGGAAATCCGCCGCCGGTGCCGAAGTCGAGAATGCGTGTGCCAGACTTGAAGCTGACGAACTTGCCGATGGCCATTGAGTGGAGCACATGGTGCAGGTAGAGATGGTCGATGTCTTTACGCGAAATGACGTTGATTTTGGCGTTCCATTCTCGGTAGAGTGCGTCGAGTGCCGCATACTGTTGCTGTTGGGTGTCGCTCAGCTGTGGGAAGTATTTGAGAAGCTGCTGCATGGTGATAAATGAGAAATGAGAAAATGAAAGAAATGAGAAATGAGAAAATGAAAGAAATGAGAAATGAGGAATGAAAGAAATGAGAAATGAAAGCGTGGTTCCATTTCTCATTTCCAAGCGTGTGTTATCCGTTCATTGAAAGCAGAAACTCTTCGTTCGAGTGGGTCTGTACCAGGCGGTCGCGGATGGTGCTCATGGCCTCGATGGGATTCATTTCGGCAATGAACTTGCGGATAATCCACATACGGTTCAGCGTGGTCTGGTCTTGCAGCAGGTCATCGCGGCGCGTAGAGCTGAGTACCAGGTTGACGGCAGGATAGATGCGCTTGTTGGCCAGCATGCGGTCGAGCTGCAGCTCAGAGTTGCCCGTACCCTTGAACTCTTCGAAGATGACCTCGTCCATCTTCGAGCCGGTATCGGTAAGTGCGGTGGCAATGATGGTCAGCGAGCCGCCGCCCTCGATGTTACGTGCTGCACCGAAGAAGCGCTTGGGCTTCTGCAGGGCGTTGGCATCAACACCGCCGGTAAGTACTTTTCCGCTGGCGGGGCTAACGGTGTTGTAGGCGCGGGCCAGACGGGTGATGGAGTCGAGGAATATGACGACGTCGTGGCCGCATTCCACCATGCGCTTGGCTTTCTCCAGCACGATACCGGCAATCTTGACGTGCCGGTCGGCAGGCTCGTCGAACGTAGAGGCTATCACCTCGGCATTGACGGTTCGTGCCATGTCGGTCACCTCTTCAGGGCGCTCGTCGATGAGCAGCATCATGATGTATGCCTCGGGGTGGTTGGCGGCAATGGCGTTGGCGATGTCCTTCATCAGGATGGTCTTACCTGTCTTGGGCTGTGCCACGATGAGTGCGCGCTGGCCCTTGCCGATGGGTGAGAAGAGATCGACGATGCGTACCGAGGGATTGGTGGTGGCAGGGTCGCCGCAGAGCTTGAATTTCTCTTCAGGGAAGAGCGGTGTGAGGTGCTCGAAGCTGACGCGGTCGCGCACTTCCTGGGGCTGTCGCCCGTTGATGCTGTTGACGGTGCTGAGGGCAAAATATTTCTCGTTGTCGTGGGGCGGGCGTACGGTACACTCTACCACGTCGCCAGTCTTCAGGCTGTACTTCTTGATTTGCTGCGGACTGACGTAGATGTCGTCGGGCGACGACAGGTAGTTGTAGTCGCTGGAGCGCAGGAAACCGTAGCCGTCCTGCAGAATCTCCAGTACGCCGTTGCCGGTGATGAGTCCTTCAAAGTCGAACCGTTCGTTCTGCTTCTGGCTGGCGGAAGCAGGACGGGGCTGCGGAGCCACCTCCTGGGGCAGCGGCTGCGATACGGGCCGGTCGAACATATCGAGGGTGGGTATGGCAGCCTGGTCTTCTATCGGCAGGTCTATCACGGGAATGAAGTCGGTGCCGTCGCCGGGGTCGCCCTCCCATACTGCGTCGATGGCGGGTTCTCCGGGGGCTTGCTGTTCGTCGGGGTTCTGCTGGATGTCTTCTGCGGGGTCCTGCTGGCTGCCCTGCTGCTGCATCTTCTCCTGTAGCTGGTTGATGAGTGCTGCATCAACACCACCCTCGGCTGCCTGCGGGATGTTGGCTTCGGGCACGTCGGCATCTTGTTGCTGCTGTTGTGCCTCCTGAAGGGCGGCTTGAGCGGCAAGGGCCTCCAGTTCCTTCTTCGACTTGCGGCCACGCTTCTTCGGGGCGGGCTTTGCTTCGGCGGCAGGCTGGTCGGCCTTCGCGTCAGCAGCGGTGTCGCCATCAGGCTGCTTGCCGTCGGCTTTTTCGTCCTCCTGCTTGGCAGCCTCTGTGTCCTGCTGCTTAGCAGCGGCCTCAGCGGCATCCTGCTGGGCAAAGAGGTCTTCGAGCGAAGCCTTCTTCTTGGCTTTCGTGGCTTCGGCATCGAGATTCTCGGCATCTGTGCCGTTGACGGTATATACCTTGTTGGGGTCTTTCTTGGCTATTCGCGTGCGTTTACGCTTGGTGGTGGTAATGCCTGCTGCAGAATTTTCGGCTGCTTTGTCGAGAATGGCGTAGATGACGTTCTCCAGCTCGTCATCCTGCGACACCTTCACACCTACTTCGTTGGCTATCTCCATCAGTTCGGGTATGGAGAGCTTTTCTAATTCTTCTTTCGTGTACATAATTATAATATACAGTGATTCGTTATTCGATTCAAATGTGGATTTTGAAAACCTTTTGGACAATGACGGCTTCGCGGACGGAAGCATATTTCGTGAAATCTTGCTGACGCAAGTGACGCTTTTGTCGTTTTCGGCTGCAAAGTTAATGATAATTTCCGAAACGGCAAAATTTTAGGCGAGTTTTTTATGCTTTCAGCCCTCACCGGCTGATTTCTCGGCAGTCCTTATGCTTTCAGTTTTTTCAGTCGCCTGCGTGCTTCAGGAGCATCGGTGTACAGTTCGAGTGCCTTCTCGTAGTTGCGGATGGCGGCATCGGTCATGTGCTCCTGTTCGCACTCCTTTCCCAGCAGGGTGTATTCTGCTGCCAGCCGTTTCAGCAGCTCTTCGCGTCGATTGATTTCCTGCTGTAGCTGCCGGTTGTCGCTTTCCAGCCGGTTGATGATGTTCAGCTTGCGGCGGATGAACCGCTTCACTGCTGGTTTCTCGATGTCGTAGCGCGAGTGGATAGCCAGGAAGAAGTTGTGGAGGAAGGCGTCGAAGTCCTTGCGGTCGAAGGCCTCTACGGCATCGTGGTATTCCTTGTCGGCCTTGCTTTCGTAGAGTGCCTGGCGCATGGTTTGTCCGTCGTTGTACTGTCGGGCAAACTGCACCACCTCGGGGCGTACGAAGATGTCGCTACGCCGGATGGGTTCTTCGAGGGTGATGCCTTCGAGCGATGTGCAGCGGCTCAGCGCTACGTAGGTCTGTCCGCCAGCGAAAGCCCCGCCTCCGGAGAAGTCTATCTTCACGCGACGGAACGTCAGTCCCTGGCTTTTGTGTACGGTGATGGCCCATGCCAGCCTCAGCGGGAACTGCTTGAAGGTGCCCAGCAGCTCTTCGTCTATCTTCTGCTCCTTCTCGTTGAACGTGTATCTCACGTTCTCCCACACCTCCTCGCCGACATCATGTTCGTTGCCGTCTTCGTCGCATACGTTGATGATGCCTTCCTCGGTGTCTATCCCCGTCACGACACCGATGGTGCCGTTGACCCACCGTTTCTCCTTGTCATTACGCACGAAGATAACCTGTGCGCCGGGTTTCAGCTCCAACTCCATCGGGGCGGGCACCGACGTCAGCGGGAACTCGCCGCGGATGATGCCGCGAAATACCGACGACGTGCCCTCCAGCTCGTGCAGCTTCAAGTCGTTGATGTAATCCACGGTGTCGCGGCGCGTGGCCAGTGTCAGTTGGAAGCCCTCGGTGGCGGGCGGCTGTCCTATGCGCCGGTTGATGGCCTGCAGGTCGTTGTCGCTGATGTGGTTCTGGCGTATGCGGTCGAGCAGGGCGATAAATTCGGCATCGTTCTGCCGGTACACCTTGCGCAGTTCGATGCTGACGAGCTGCATCTGCTGCCACACTTTTGCCGCAAAGAAATACGCCGAGGCATAGAAGGGCTGCATCAGCCGCCACTCGTCTTCCTTGATGACTGGTTCCAGCTGGAAGATGTCGCCCACCAGCAGCAGTTGCTTGCCGCCGAAGGGTTCGCGCATGTTGCGGCAGTAGATGCGTAGCACCTTGTCGATGAAGTCGATGATGTCGGCCCGCACCATTGATATCTCGTCGATGATGATAAGCTCCAGCTCGCGCAGCAGCTTGGTGGTGTCGCCGCTGTATTTCAGCGTCTTGCGGATGTTGCGGCTGTTGTATCGCGAGTCGTTGGGCAGCAGCGGGTGGAAGGGCAGCTTGAAGAACGAGTGCAGCGTCTGGCCTCCGGCATTGATGGCGGCAATGCCCGTTGGAGCCAGTATGACATATTTCTTTTTCGTGTGCCGGGCCACATAGCGCAGGAACGTCGATTTACCCGTACCCGCCTTTCCGGTAAGGAAAAGCGACCTACGGGTAAACTGTATAATCTGGAGGGCTTGCTGCCACTCCCGGTTATCCGTGTCCAGCTGCTGTATGTCGATGTTGATACTGCTCAGACTGTCGTGACTTCTATGCGGTATTCTTATGAATAGCTTCGGTTAACCCTCGGGAGGTTTACTTCGACTGCTGTGCCTTCAGGGCGGCAATCGACTCCTTCAGGGCGGCGATCTTCTCTTCCGAGTCGCTCTGCTTCTTGCGCTCCATGTTCACCACCTGTTCGGGGGCGTTCTGCACGAAGCGTTCGTTCTGCAGCTTCTTCATCACGCCCTGCAAGAATCCCTCCAGGTGCTTCAGCTGGGCTTCCTGCTTCTCAATCTCGGCAGCGATGTCAATCATGTTGCCAAGAGGCACGGCAAACTCGTCGGTACCTATCATGAAGGCCGCTGCCATGGCGTCTTTCTCTGCTACCACCTTGAAGGCAGAGAGGTTGGCCATCTTCATCACCACGGCATCATAGGTAGCGTAGGCATTGCTACCCACGGCTTGCAGCTCCAGGGCCTCGCGCGGGGCAATGTTCTTCTGGCTTCGAACCATGCGCACGCCACTTACCAGCTGCTTCACCTGCTCCATGTCGGCTGCCAGACGGCGGTCGGCATCGGTCAGTGGCTCCAGGTGCAGGCTTTCGCGCATGATGCTGTCGCCGGCCTTGCGCTCGTAAAGTGCCTGCCACAGCTCCTCGGTGATGAAGGGCATGAAGGGGTGCAGCATCTTCAGCAGCACGTCGAAGAAATGCAGCGTGGCATCGTATGTGGTGCGGTCTATGGGCTGTGGCTCGCCGTTGACGTAAGCGGGTTTCACCATTTCCAGATACCAGCTGGAGAACTCGTCCCAGAAGAGCTTATAGACAGCCATCAAGGCTTCTGAGATGCGGTATTTCGAGAAGAGGTCGTTCAGCTCTTCGTTCACTTCTTTCAGTTTGGTGTCAAACCATGCTACGGCGGTGCGTGCTGCCTCTGTCTGCTCTACGTCAGCGATCTGCCATCCCTTCACCAGCCGGAAGGCGTTCCATATCTTGTTGTTGAAGTTGCGGCCCTGTTCGCAGAGAGCCTCGTCGAAGAGGATGTCGTTGCCTGCCGGTGCCGAGAGCATCATGCCCATGCGCACGCCGTCGGCTCCGAACTTGTCTATCAGCTCGATGGGGTCTGGGCTGTTGCCTAGCGACTTCGACATCTTTCGCCCCAGCTTGTCGCGCACGATGCCGGTGAAATAGACATGCCTGAAGGGCATCTTGCCCACATACTCGTAGCCGGCCATAATCATGCGTGCCACCCAGAAGAAGATGATGTCGGGTCCCGTTACCAGGTCGCTGGTGGGATAATAGTATTTCAGCTCCTCGTTGTCGGGATGGTTGATGCCGTCGAAGAGCGAAATAGGCCACAGCCACGATGAGAACCACGTGTCCAGTGCGTCCTCGTCCTGCCTGAGGTCGGCGTCTGTCACCGAGGGGTCTTTCTGCTGTGCCTGCTTCAGCGCTTCCTCGCGGGTGGCAGCTACCACGAAGTCGCCGGTCTCGTTGTAATAGTATGCCGGAATGCGGTGACCCCACCACAGCTGTCGCGAGATACACCAGTCCTGTATGTTCTCCAGCCAGTTCTTATAGGTGTTCACGTATTTCTGCGGATAGAACTTCAGCTCGCCGTTCATGACGGGCGGAAGGGCGATGTCGGCAAAGTGCTTCATCGACAGGAACCACTGCATCGACAGGCGCGGCTCGATGGCGGTGTCAGGGTTGCGCTCCGAGTAGCCCACCTTGTTGGTGTAGTCCTCGATGCGCTCCATCAGTCCGGCCTCCTGCAGGTCTTGGGCTATCTGCTTGCGGCAGTCCATGCGGTCCATGCCTACGTACAGCGGCGACTGCTCCGAGATGGTGCCGTCGGCATTGAAGATGTCGATGGTTTCCAGGTTGTGCGTCTTGCCCAGCATGTAGTCGTTGGTATCGTGGGCCGGTGTCACTTTCAGACAGCCCGTGCCGAACTCGATGTCCACATAGCGGTCTTCTATCACGGGAATGACGCGGCCTACCAGCGGCACGATGACCTTGCGGCCCTTGAGCCACTGGTTCTTCGGGTCCTTGGGGTTGATGCACATGGCGGTGTCGCCCATGATGGTTTCGGGGCGGGTGGTGGCTACCACGGCGTAGTAGCCCTTCTCATCTTTGTGTATGACGTTGCCTTCTGCTGCCAGTTGGGACTCGTTGTCCAGCTGCTGCAGCCCATCGACATAATATTTGAGGTGGAACAGATGGCTGTGCTCCTCTTTATAGATTACCTCTTCGGTGGATAGTGCCGTCAGCGCCTTCGGGTCCCAGTTCACCATGCGCAGCCCGCGATAGATGAGCCCTTTGTTATACAGGTCCACGAAAACCTTGATGACGCTTTCCGACCGCTTCTCGTCCATCGTGAATGCCGTGCGGTCCCAGTCGCAGCTGGCTCCTAGTCGGCGCAGCTGCTTCAGTATGATGCCGCCGTGCTCGCGGGTCCATTCCCAGGCGTGGTTCAGGAACTCCTCGCGGCTGAGGTCGTGCTTCTTGATGCCCTGCTCGGCCAGTTTCTTCACCACCTTCGCCTCGGTGGCTATCGAGGCATGGTCGGTGCCGGGCACCCAGCATGCGTTCTTTCCCTCCATGCGTGCGCGGCGCACCAGTATGTCCTGAATGGTGTTGTTCAGCATGTGTCCCATGTGCAGCACTCCCGTCACGTTGGGTGGCGGAATGACGATGGTGTAGGGCTCGCGCCCGTCGGGCTTACTGCTGAACAGTTTGTTATCCAACCAATACTGATACCATTTCGATTCGACCTCTTTCGGGTCGTATTTGCTGGCCAATTCCTTACCAGGATTCAAAGCGTCTTTATCGATTTCCATATACCTTATTTTATAAATTGGGTGCAAAGGTACGAAGAAGTGCTGAAAAAACCAAAAATTTTTTTTGCTTTTTGCTTCCTTCTTCGTACCTTTGCATCGTGAAAGCAGTGCCACGGTCTGTCGCTGGTGCCCACAGGGCACGAGAGGAAAGTCCGGGCAGCACAGGACGCTCCACTGGTGAAAGTGCCAGTTGCCGGCAACGGTAAGATACGGAAGAAGAGAACGACCGCCCCGTTTTTGATACAATTCCCTTGCGGGAAGGTATCATTGGGGTAAGGGTGAGAAGGCGGTGTAAGAGACCACCAGTCGGCAGGCGACTGCCGGGCTGTTCCGTCTGGAGGCTGCAAGTTCGCGTAAACCATCGACCGAGGGCTGTCCGTCCGAGTCGGCAGCCATTCCTCCCCGTGGGGTATGGTTCGCAGCGAGCGATGGAGGGTAGAATGCTAGAGCCGCCGGGTAACCTGCGGAGTAGATAAATGACAGACGCCCCGTTTGCTCTGCCGCAAGGTGGAGTGGGGTACAGAACCCGGCTTACAGGGGCATTGCTTTCTTTTTTCATTCAGAATCGTCATGAATTAATAATTAGTTAAGGAGCAACCGAAAAAAGCAGACTTTGGGACAGCAGGCCGATAGAATCATACAGTTCTTCAGCGTCGATATATGGCGTATCACCCGTGGTGACGTGTCGCCGCTGAAATACCTGATGGTAGGCATCGCCAAGAAGGTGATGCTGGCGGTACGTTTCTTCACCGCCAAGCGCGTCATGTCTATGGCGGCAGCCCTGACCTATTCCACGCTGTTGGCCATCGTGCCCATCCTTGCCGTGGTGTTTGCCATAGCCCGCGGGTTCGGCTACAACCGCTATATAGAGGTGTGGTTCCGCGACGCCCTTGCCTCGCAGCCGCAGGTGGCCGATACCATCATAGGCTTCGTGAATAGCTACCTGATACACACCCGTAGCGGCATCTTCCTCGGCATCGGACTGCTCTTCATGCTCTATACGGTGCTCATGCTGGTGAGCAACGTCGAGGATGCCTTCAACGAGATATGGCAGGTGAAGAAGCCGCGCAGCATCTTCCGTACCTTCACCGACTATCTGGCCATGTTCTTCCTCTTCCCCATCGTTGTGGTTGTCACCTCCGGCCTGTCTATCTTCATGGCTACCATTGCCGACTCCCTGCCCGACCTCCTGCTGCTCGGGTCCACCGTGCGCTTCCTCATTGACCTGCTGCCCTACGTACTGATGTCGGGCATGTTCATCGGTCTCTACCTCTTCATGCCCAACACCCACGTCAAGCCCATCTGCGTCGTCGTGCCGGGCATACTGGCGGGTATCGCCATGCAGGCCCTGCAGATAGTCTATATCCACTCACAGATATTCCTCTCCAGCTATAACGCCATCTACGGCTCCTTTGCCGCACTGCCGTTGTTCATGCTATGGATGCAGATCTCGTGGACCATCTGCCTATTCGGTGCCCAGCTGTGCTACACCAACCAGAACCTGGCCTACTACGACTACGATGCCGAGACGGGTGAAATCAGCCACCGCTACCGCATCCTGCTGGCTGCCCTGCTCATGAGCCGCATCTGCCGCCGTTTCGCCAAAGGCCAGAAGCCCTATTCGGCCCTGGAGCTGCGCGAGGAGACCACGGTGCCCATACGCATTGTCAACGACCTGTTGTATGCGCTGGGGCAAGCCGGACTGGTCATCGAGGTGACTGGCGACGAGAAAAGCGAGGCGTCGCGCTACATGCCTGCCGAAGACCTGGCGAACATGACGGTGGGTGCAATGGTAGATAGGCTGGAGTCGTATGGACAATGGAAGATAGACCTCGACGTGAGTAGCCTCTTCGGTAGCCAGTGGGGTAGGGCCATAGAGCTCCGTATGAACTATTTGCGATGTCTGCGCAGCATACGGCTGCAAGACCTGTAAAGGCTTTTTGAGTCACATCACATATTAACCAAACCGAAAAACGACGTGAATTACGAAGAATTATTAGCAGCAAGAAGCGACGGCAAACTGAACAAGACCGTCTTGGCCATCGGCGAGTATTACCGTACACAGATAGACGGCAAATACCGTGGTGTGGTAGATATACGCCGCGAGATGAACGAAAGCCTCCTTTTCGCAGAGGCTCTGAAGACGGAGTGCGAGAAGAACAAGACGCTGGCCCACAACCACCAGCTGCATTTCACTCCCCTGATGCACGACAACGAGGTGGTAAGGCTGGAGATAGAGAACGGCACATTCCTGTCGTTCGACCAGCTGCTGCGCGACACCCCGGCGGTGGTGGCATCGAAGGGCTTTATCGACAATACGCTGAAGACACTGGTAGAGCTGACGGCCTATCTGCACCGCCAGGGCGTGAAGCACGTCTGCTATTCGCCGCACAGCGTCTTCGTGCGCAAGGGCGACAATGCCGTCATGCTGCTGTCGCACGGCTCCTACTATTTCGGCGTGAAAGACCAGCGGGCACTCTATGGCGACGATGCCGACTATGTGGCTCCCGAAGTGCTGGACCACGGCACTATCGACGAACGGTGCGACGTCTATTCCATCGGCCGCTTCATGCAGTGGCTCTTCGCATCGGCCGGCGAACCCCTGGAGTATCGTAAGGCCATCGCCAAAGCTGTGAAGGCGATGCCCGAAGACCGCTACGACAGCCCCGAATCGCTGCTGAAGGCCGTTGAGGGCACCAAGGGACGGCTGCATACCGCCGTCACTTTCTGCGTAGCTCTGGCACTCACCCTGCTGGCCGTATGGGCCTATTTCGACATGATGCCCGAGTCGAACCCTGTCGAGTTTGTCAAGCCCGCGCCGCGTCAGGCCACCGACGAGCTGCTCGACGATGGCTTCGACCCTGCCGAGCTTGGCGTAGTCAGCGGCACTGACTCGCTGGGCAACCAAGAGCTACAGGCGCACCGCGACTATCAGGCGAAGGCCGAAGAGATATTCCGCAAGAACTACGAGAAGGAGGCTGACCGCATCCTCTCGAAAATCTACGACAAGGAGCACATGAACAACAGCGAGAAGAAGTTTGCCGCCGAGAGCCAGTCGACCATCGAGGAGCTGATGCAGGCCCAGAGCCGTATCGGCGACGAGTCGGGCCTGGACCCCGCGCGCTCGCAGCTCATTGCCACCGAAATCATCGACCGCATCACCGAGAAGAAGAAACAGGCGCTGGGCGGTACGAACAGCCGTGGTGTCCAGCTGCCGGGCAAGAAATAAAATAAATCGAAAATATCCGTAAATCGTAAATAACAATGATGAGATCAAGAACCGCTATTTGGTTTGAATGCAAGATTGCATACGAGAAAGTAATGGAAGACGGCCTTCAGAAGAAGGTCAGTGAAAACTATGTTGTCGATGCCCTGTCGTTCACAGAGGCCGAGAAGCGCATTATGGAAGAGATGTCGAGCTACATCAGCGGCGAGTTTACCATCAAGGACATCAAGATAGCCCCCTACAAGGAGATCTTCTTTAGCGACGAAGAGATGGCCGACCGCTGGTACAAGGCTAAGCTGCAGTTCATCACCCTCGACGAGAAGACCGAGAAGGAGAAACGCTCCAACGTCAACTACCTGGTGCAGGCCGGTACGCTGAAGGGTGCCGTAGGCAATATCGAGAGCGTCATGGGCAGCACGATGATAGACTATGTCATCGCCTCCGTAGCCGAGACCACCCTTATGGACGTCTTCGAGTATGCCAAGAAAGAGGCCGACGACAAACCCGAATACGAAGGATAACTTTCCCCCGCGTTTTGTGTAGGGAAAGTCAAGATAAAAGAAGCTTTTTCCGTTTATGTACGACGTCAAGAATAATCTCCACCAGGTGCTTTCCGACCTGCCGCAGGGCGTGCGCCTGGTGGCCATCAGCAAGTACCATCCTGCCAGCTATATCGAGGCCGCCTACGCCGAGGGGCAGCGCCTCTTCGGCGAGAGTCACGAGCAGGAGCTGCGCCAGAAGCACGAGGCACTGCCCCGCGACATCGAGTGGCACTTCATAGGCCACCTGCAGACCAACAAGGTGAAATACATAGCCCCCTACGTGTCGATGATAGAAGCTGTCGATTCGCTGCGGCTGCTCCGCGAAATCGAGAAACAGGCGGCGCGCTGCGGGCGCGTCATCCGTGTGCTGCTCGAACTTCACATTGCCGAGGAAGAGACCAAGTACGGCCTTACCCCCGACGCCCTGCGCCAGCTGCTCGACGGCGGCGAGTGGCGGCAGATGGAGCATGTGCGCATCTGCGGCCTGATGATGATGGCATCGAATGTCGATGACTCGTCGCAGATACGCCGCGAGTTCCGCCAGGCCCACCAGCTGTTCGACGAGTGCAAGCAGCGGTGGTTTGCCGACAGCGACGACTTCTGCGAGCGCTCCTGGGGCATGAGCCACGACTATCGCATAGCCGTCACCGAGGGCAGCACCATGGTGCGTGTCGGCACGCTCATCTTCGGGCCCCGCGTCTATTAGGGGCTGACGCTCTTTCGTGCGCACTGCCTGCCTGTCAGTCGCGCTGTTCTTTCATGAAATACTGTCCGCGCTTGCGTGTGATGTTGCCGTAGTTGATGGCATGCACGGGACAGTGGTGATAGCAAGCCAGACAACACGTACACCGTCCGTTGTGCAACCATTCGGGCGGTGTACCCTTGATGTTTGCCACCGGGCACACCCGCTGGCACTTGCCGCACTGCGTGCAGACATCCTCATCGACCCGGAACTTGCCGTCGCTCACCATGTGCCGGTTGAAGTAGCGCCCTATCACGTAGCTGAACAGCCACGGCGTGGGGCCCTTCGTCAGCGCGGTCTCACGCTCGCGGCGGTCTATCTGGTCGGCTATGTGTGCCAGCAGCCCCCGTGCCTGCTCTATCTTCTCGCGCTCCCTGGCCGGTGTGTCGGTGTACATGAATGGCAGACAGACATACGACTCGGGCATGATGACCGAGAAGAGCGCGTCGGCATGCAGCCCCTTCCGCTGCAGTTCGCGGCAGAAGATGGCCATCGCGTCGCCCGTGCTGTCGCCGCATGTCGTCAGCGCATACACATACGTGGCACCCACGAACCGGGAGCGGCCTATGAACTCGCGGACCAGCCGTGGCGGCTGCCATCCGTGCGTGGGGAAGCAGAAGCCCAGCCGCTCGCCGTCGCCCATGCGGTAGGTCTGCGGCTCCTTGCCCATCTCGTCGGCTATGTTTACTGTCTTGTCGCCTGTCTTGTCGGCTATCTGGCGGGCGGCCCACCGGGTGTTGCCCGTTCCTGAAAAATAGAATATCATGATGTTTGTCGTTTTGTTGGCTTGTCAGACGCTGCTATAGGGATGATGCCAGGCCAGGCGCAGCGAGTTGAGCACCACGCTGACGCTCGAAAACGCCATCAGGGCCGATGCCCACATAGGCGTAATCTGCCAGTGCAGGCCTGCGAGGTAGGGCACGCCGGCTGCCAGCGGTATGCAGACGACATTATACACGAACGCCCAGAAGAGGTTCTGGCGAATCATGGCTACGGTACGTTTCGAGAGTTCGATGGCCTGCGGAATGCGCCGCAGGTCGTCGCCCATCAGCGTCACCTGTGCCACATCCATCGCCACGTCAGTGCCGCGCCCCATGGCGATGCTCACGTCGGCACGCGCCAGCGCCTGCGAGTCGTTGATGCCGTCGCCCATCATGGCCACATGGTGCCCCTCAGCCTGCAAGTCGCCCACCAGGCGGTCTTTGTCGTCGGGCATCACCTGCGCCCGATAGTGCGCTATGCCGGCCTCGCGGGCTATGGCTGCCACCCGTTCCTCCTTGTCGCCACTCATCATATAGATGGCTATGCCCATGCGGCTCAGCGTGCCGATGGCTTCGCCCACGTGAGGCTTCAGCACCTCTGTCGTGCTGTCTCCGGCGGGGCGGGTCAGCGTGCCCGTCTTGTCAACCACCATCGCATCTACCTGCCGCAGCTGTTCCAGGGCGGTGGCGTCTTTCACCAGTATGCCCATCTTCGCAGCCTTGCCTATGCCCACCATCAGGGCGGTAGGTGTGGCCAGCCCCATAGCGCACGGACAGGCTATCACCAGCACCGAGACTGCCGACAGCAGGGCCTGTGGCAACAGCTGCTGTCCGCCGATGGCTATCCACGCCAGGAAGGTGACGAGGGCGATGCCCCCCACCATGGGTACGAAGACGAGGGCTATGCGGTCCACCACGCGCTGCACCGGTGCCTTAGAGCCCTGTGCCTCCTGCACCATGCGTATCATGTTGGCCAGCACCGTCTGCTCTCCTACTGCCTCGGCACGGAAACGCAGTGTGCCTGAGGCCACGATGGTGCCTGCCAGCACCCTCTCGCCGCTGTGCTTGCCGACGGCGGCCGACTCGCCGGTGAGCATCGACTCATCGACAGTCGCTGAGGCGGTCTGCGACCTGTCGGCATCGTCGCCCGGCGGTGTCGCTGCTGCCGATGTTACCCTCCCATCTACGGGAATCTTCTCGCCCGGTCGCACCTCGATGATGTCGCCGGGCTGCAGTGCGGCAATGGGCGTGTCTATCGCCTGTCCGTCGGCTATGCGCCGTGCCGTCTTGGGCACCAGCCCCATAAGCGAGCGTATGGCTGCCGCCGTGCCGTGCTTGGCGCGTTCCTCCATCAGCCGCCCCGTCAGCACGAAGGTGATGATCATGACCGATGCGTCGAACCACGTGTGCCACTCGATGCCCCTGCTGCCCCAGTAGCTCTCGCCCCAGAAGGTGTTGAAGACGCTGAAGGCGAACGAGATGCCCGTTGACAGCGCCACCAGCGTGTCCATGTTGGCGGTGGCGTGCGCCATCTGCCGTGCGGCATTGACATAGAATTGCCGTCCGCAATAGACGATGTTCAGCAGGGCCAGTATCAGCATCGCCTGGTTGCGCACGTCGGCAGTCCAGGCCGCTGTGCCCATCCACCCCATCGACAGCGTCATTACCGTCAGGGCGAAGAGCCACGACAGCAGCACCCTGCGCCGCAGCCTGTTGAGCGACTGCCGCTCGATAGCCTCTACGTTGCGGTTCTCTTCTGTCACCATGTCGTAGCCTATCTTCGCCAGTGCCTCCTTCATGTCGTGGGGCGATGTTACCGTCTCGTCGTATTCCACCAGAGCCGTCCGGGCGGGCAGGTTCACGGCGGCTTTCCTCACTCCTTCGGTAGCGTTCAGTTTTCTCTCTACGTTGGCCGCGCATCCGGCACACATCATGCCCAGCACGGCAAAAGTCTTCTTTTCCATGGCTGCAAAGGTACGAAAAGTTTGCCGTTCCAGCGGCCTTGTGTATCATGTTTTTACAAAAGAGTGACGTTTTTCTTGCTTTTTCACTTTATTTATATTACCTTTGCACCCAGCTATGATGCAAAAAACAGAATCATGACAGATATGAAGAAGAAAACCTTATGTCTTGCAGCCTGCCTCGCCATTGCGGGGATGCTGCATGCCCAGACGGGCAAGACCACGTATGAGTATGACAAGCTGAACCGACTGGTACGGGTCGTGTCGCCTGCCGGAGTGACCACCTACACCTACGATGTCCTGGGCAACCGTACGGCCAAGACGTTCACGCCCAGTGTGGCAAAGCCGAGTCAGGCCCCCGCCAGGCAGGCCGTTCCTGCCGACTCTTCGGCAACCGCCAGCCAGCAGCCGTCGGCAATGGGCCGCCGTCAGGCAACCGCCAGCCAGCCCCTTGCCGCCAAAGAACAAGATGTAGAACCACAAAAGCCCTAAACCATTATGAAGAAGCATTTGCATTTCATTTCGCGTGCCCTGTTGCTGGCAGTCTTCCTGCTGGCCTCCGTCGTTGCCCAAGCTTTCGACGACGGCCGATACAGTTTTACGGTTACCAAGAGAGCTACCGACTCAGAGCCGGGCGAGGTGACGCTCTACGCCAAGAAGGGCGAGACCTATTCGGGCGTCGTTTCCTTCCCCTCTGTGGCAACAGACGGCGAAAAGTGGTATGACGTGACGGCTATCGGCGACGGCGTGTTCCGGAACAACCAGAGCATCACCGAGCTTGACATGGAAGATAAGCTGCTGAAAATCAAATATCTCGGCAGCAACTGCTTTGCCGGATGCGTCTCGCTGAAGAAAATTCTGATTCACGGCGGGATTGAGACGGTAGGCGACGGGGCCTTCAGCGGCTGTTCCTCGTTGGAGGATGTGAAGTTTGGCTATGGTGTGGTCAACCTCGGGTCCTCAAGCGGCACGGGTGTGTTCCAAAACTGTGTGTCGTTGAAAACGGTAGAGATTCCCTATACGGTAAAATACCTCGGCGGCAACACATTCAGGGGCTGTACGTCGTTGGAGAATGTGGTGCTGAACGATGGGTTGGAAACGATAGGAGAGTCAGCATTTTACGGTTGTACGGCATTAACGGAGTTTAGTGTTCCCAATACGGTTTCAGAGATAGGCCAGTCTTGCTTTGTTGGCTGTTCCAAGTTGTCCAAAGCCGTCATAGGCAGCAAGGTTTCAACGATGGGACTCAATTTGTTTGAAGGCTGCAAAGCACTGACAGATGTTACCATCAACGAGGGTTGTAGCGTGATTTCCTCAAATGCTTTTGCCGACTGCACGGCCCTGAAGACAATGTCCATACCGGGTTCTGTTCGCAGCATTCATCGTAATGCCTTCAAGAATTGCACGGCTTTGGAGTCAGTAACATTGGGGGAGGGCATTCTGAATATAGGTACCAGTAGCTATACTGCATCAGGCTTTGGTGTGTTCGTTGGTTGCGTGTCTTTGAAGACAATAAAAATCCCGAGTTCAGTTCTCCACATGTATTCCGACACTTTCAGCGGTTGTACCTCCTTGGAGAGTGCCAGCCTGAACGAAGGACTTCTTGACTTAGGCGCATATTCCTTCGAAGGTTGTACGTCGCTGTCCTCCATCATCATTCCCAATACGGTTTCAGAGATAGGCCAGTCTTGCTTTGTTGGCTGTTCCAAGTT